>CAITGX010000404.1 GCA_903892045.1 uncultured Planctomycetota bacterium
GCAGGCCGATGCCGAGCATCCGAGCCCCGCCGATCCCAACGGGCGCGACATCGTCGAGGCGCTCGCGCGGCAGGAACTCTACGAACGCGCCCTCGGATCGCTCGACGAGCGCGTGCGCGCGGCCCTGCTCCTGCGCCTTGAGCTCGACGCGTCCTACGAGGAAGTGGCCGCCGAGCTCGGTGTCCCGTCCGCAGAGGCGGCCCGCAAGGCCCTGCGTCGCGCGCTCGACGAAGTGGCGCGGCAGATGGAAGCGGACGCGGAAGGTCCGCACTGAGCGCCGCGACGCGATCGCGCCTCGGCCGGTCGCGTACGCCTCCAGGTTGGAGACCGATCGGATCTGGCGGTGGAGATTCCGTCGGCGGCGAGTCCGTCGACCGCGAGTAGCAGCGTGCGCGAAGCTCACGCGCGTTGAAACGAACGGCGCCCCCATGGCGGACGCGAATCCTCGCGAGACTGCGCGCGACTAGAGGCCCTTCACGAGTTCCAGTTCGCAGATTCCGACCGGCTCGCCCTGCGCGCGCCCCTCGCACGACACGATGCGCACCTCGATCTCGCGCACGTTGAGCAGCTCGCCGAATGAGACCCGGGCTTTGGCGTGCACGTCGCCCGGCATGTCGACCGCGAACGTCTGGGCCTTGTTGACGACCACGGCGACGCGCTGGGCGCGCGGTGCGGCGGCATTGGAGAGTCGCGCGAGCCCGTGGGAGATCAGCAGTCCATCCGCGCGCGCTGGCCGCTCGAGCGTCACGCGCAGCCACGGGTTCGTATCGTTGCGCGCGCAGCGCCAGCGCGAGCCGTAGTTGCCGTCGACCGCGAGGTGCCCGCCCTCGCCGCCTTCGACCGACGAGCTCTCGGCCTTCAGCTTCGCGCCGTAGAACAGGTTGCGCCCGCGGTCCGCCGCGTACAGAAGTCGCGCGGGATCCACCACGCCGTCGATCGGGACTGCGAGCTCCGCGGACTCGACCACCTCGACATTCGAGGAGCCCGCCGCCCGCAGGTGGACCTTGGCGGAGACGAGCCAGCGGCCGCGGCGATCGAACGAGTGCCGCAGGGCGAAGCGCTGCAGCTCGGAGCGACGCGCCGGAGCGCCCTGCACGGCACCCACGAGCGCCGGAAGCGCATCCTTGTCGCCCTCGAAGCGCGCGAAGTACTCGATCTTGGCGACGTCGAGATCGGCGCCTTCGAGCGGCTTGAAGCGCGTGTTCACTTCATCCGAGAGCCCGCTCACCCACAGCGTGAGCGGCGTGTCGCCCGTCGCGCGCAGCTGCACGCTCGCCTTCGGGTCATCGCTCTCGAACACTCCGGCCTTCGACGTCTCGCCCGAGCCGCGCGCCGTCGCGCGCTTCAGGAACAGCAGCGCGAGGCAGGTGTCGAGGTACTGGTGATCGACGTAGCCCTCGGGATTCCACGAGCCATCGTCGCGCTGCGCGCGGACGAGGTAGGAAGCCCCGTCCCAGTACCAGTCGACCTCGCCGATCTTCTCGGTCGCCATCAGCGCGCCCACGCGCTCGAGGCCGTAGACCCAGAAGTAGTGGTGGCTCGTTCCGTGCCCCGGGTTGCCGGCCCACTCGAGGTGGTGCTCGAGCCAGTTCATGCCCAGCGCCTTCGCGGGCCCGAGCTTGCTCTTCACGGCGGCCTGCAGGCTCGAGGCGCCTTCCTGCTCCGCGATCGCGAGGCACGAGATGCCGCCGGTCGTCACGGAGCCGAACGCGCCGCCGCCGATGTGGTAGCCGAAGCCCGCCATCTCGCGCTTGCCACCGCCCGGCATCGGGCGCGGCTTCTCCTGGCAGCGCAGCACGCCACCCGCGAGCTTCGTCCACACAACCGGATCGATCTCGAGACCGCTCTTCGACGCAGCACGCAGGGCGAGCGCCGCATAGAGCGTGTTGGACATGTCGACCGGCAACTTCGAGCCACCCGGATACTCCGGGTAGTCCCACAGGCCGCTCGTGGCCTGCGTGGCGATGAGCTCCGCGAGCAGCTCCTGCATGCGCTCGCGCGACTCGGCGTCTCCGCGCGCCTCGAGCGCGAGCATCGCGCAGGCGCGGGCGTACGTCGTGTCCATGGAACGGTGGTCCATGAGCTCGAGCGCCATGCGCACCGCCGGGTGGTCCTTCTTCACGCCGCACTTCATCAGCGTGTAGGCGACGTACACCGGATGACCCGCGCCCCAGTGATCCCAGCAGCCCCACGAGCCGTCGACGAGCTGCTCGCGGATCAGGAACTGCACGCCGCGATCGATCGCCTCGTTGATCGCTTCCTGCGAGATGCGCGTGCGCGGCTGGATCTGGAACGCGAAGGCGCCGCCGCCGTTGGTGACCTTGACGAGCAGGTGGTTCGCGCCGGGCTGGTACGCGAGCGTGAGTGCGTCGGAATTCACGTTCATTCCGCGCGGCACGTGCTTCTCGAGCACCACCTCGCCATTCAGCCACACCTTCACGCCGTCGTCGCTGCCGAGCGAGATCGGCACGCGCAGCTCGCGCTCGGCGTCGACGCGCCGGTAGAGGTACACGACCGCGTTGTCGACGTTGCCCTTGCGCGAAGGCGGCGGCGGGCACAGCGCGTTGAGATCGAGCGCGCCAACATCGAGCACGTTGCGGCCCTGATCGCCCGCGAGCTTGCGCCACGCGACCGGCGCCTTGTCCATGCCGTCGTACTTCGCCGCGAGATCCGGCCCGTCGGCACCGGCCTTCATCTGCGTCTTGACGTTGCGCTCCGGCGCGAGCACCGCCGCGGTGCTGTTCTTCGCGAACTCGCCCTCGAAGCGGCCGAGCACGTGCCAAGCCCCGTACTCCTGCGCGCGCGCGAGCGTCGCAAGGAGCAGGCCACAGAGCGCTGTGAGCAACGGAGTTCGCATCGTCGCGGGATCGCTGGCGAAGGGGGGGCCGCATTGTGGCACAGGAGCCCTCTCGGCGCGCGCCCCTGGTCCACGCGCCGGCTGGTAGGCTGCGGCCATGCCCCACGCACTGCTCCTCGTCGCTCTCGCGGCCCTCTCGCAGGGCTCCCAGCCCCCGCAGGAACGCCCCGGCCGAGTGCTCGACGGCACCCTGCACCACCTCGGCAACGACCGCACGCCCGACTGGCCCGAGGCGCCGGTCGAGCCCGAGGGCACGACGCTCTCCGTGCGCTTCGAGAGCGCCGCGAACGCGGGCGAATGGATGCTCTACCTGCGCCAGCGCAGCATCGACAACACGTGGCGGCTGAAGCTCAACGGCGTCGAGTTCGCGCGCCTGCGCAACGGCGGAGAGCTCGTCGAGCTCTGGTACGCGGTGCCCGCAGGCAGCGTGAAGGCCGGTGCCAACCTGCTCGAAGTCCTGCCCGACACTCCGACCGACGATATCGTGGTCGGCGACCTGCGACTCGTCGAGCGCTCGGTACGCGACGTGTTCAACCTCGAGACGGTGCGTGTCTCCGTGCGCGCGGACGGCGAGCCGCTGCCGGCGCGCGTGACGTTCGTGGATGCGAATGGCCAGCGTCCGCCGCTCTTCTTCCCTCGGCCCGCGGCGACCGCAGTGCGCGATGGCGTGCTGTACCTCGACGGCAACGCCGAGATCGAGCTGCCGCGCGGCAGCTACCGCTCGTTCGCGACGCGCGGACCCGAGTGGAGCTTGTCCGAGGTCGAGCTCGCCGCGGCGCCCGGCGTGCGCACGGTCACGCACACGCTGGTGCGCGAGGTCGACACGCGTGGCTTCATCGGCTGCGACACGCACCTGCACACGCTGCAGTTCTCCGGGCACGGCGACGCGAGCGCGCTCGAGCGCCAGGTCACGCTCGCAGGCGAGGGTGTCGAGCTCGCCATCGCGACCGACCACAACCACAACATCGACTACGCGCCGTTCCAGCGCGAGCTCGGGCTCTCGGAGTGGTACACGAGCGTCGTCGGCAATGAAGTGACGACGGACATCGGCCACTTCAACGCGTTTCCGCTGTCCCCGAACGATGCGGTGCCGCCGTTCCGCTCGCGCGACATCATCACCATCGTCCAGGGCATCCGCGCGCTCGGCGCGCAGGTCGTGATCCTGAACCACCCGCGCTGGCCCAGCGCCACGAACAGCCCCTTCGGCCACCACGGACTCGATCGCCTGCTCGGTCGCTTCGATCCGCCGCTCGAGCTCCCCGTCGACGCCACGGAGATGCTCAACTCCACGACCGAGGAAAAGGACCCGCTCGGACTGTTCCTCGACTGGTTCGCGCTGCTCAACCGCGGCGTGCGCATCTTCGCCGTCGGCTCCTCGGACACGCACACCGTGGGCGAGCCCGCCGGTCAGGGCCGCACGTGCGTCCCGAGCGCGACGGAAGACGCCGCGCAGATCGACGTCACCGCCGCATGCACCGCGATCCGCGAGGGGCGCACCTCGATCAGCCAAGGCCTGTTCGCGAGTGCGCTCGTCGACGGCAGGCCGGCCATGGGGCTCACGTTCGATCGCTCGTCGGACACGGCGCCGGTCACGCTCGAGCTGCGCGTGCAGTCGAACGGCTGGCTTCGCGCTCGCAAGGCGACGGCCTACGTCAACGGTCGCGCCGCCGCGACGCGCGCGCTCGAGCCCGAGGCCGGCAAGCCGCTCGACACCACGCTGCGCTTCGAGCTGCCGCTCGCGGAGCGCAACGACGCGTGGGTCGTGTTCCTCGTCGAGGGTGACGGGGCCGCGACGCCCGCGTGGCCCATGGTCAACCCCTACACGCTGGCCGCGACGAACCCCGTGTTCGTCGATCGGGACGGCGGCGGCTACACGAGCCCCGGAGCCGCGGCGAGCGCGTTCGTGCCGAAGGCGACGCCCGACACGCTGCGCGTCCGCTTCGCGGAGATCGACAGCGCGCACGCCGTGCAGCTCGCGGCGGCATGGCTCGCGACGGAGCGCCTGCGCGGTGTCCCGCACGTGATGGCGAGGGAAAAGCTCGTCGACTTGCTCGGCGAGCGAGCCCGCGGCGATGCGCAGCTCGCGGAACTGCTCGCGCGCTGAAGCTCAGCGCAGGGCCATCGCCACGGCCCAGGCGACGTAGCCGCACGACACGAGTGTCGGGAGAATCAGCACCTTCGCGAGCTTGCGCCTCGGCAGAGACTGCACGCGACCGAGCGCGTCGAACTGCGGCGGCACCGGCAGCTCGTCGACAAGCTCGTGGCGCTGCGGTCGCTGGGCATCGTGCAGCACGCGCAGCCCGCGCTCGTCCTCGTAGAGCGCCTTCGCCGTCGTGTCCTTCTTGCCGTGGATCTCGGCCCCATCGACGACGAACGAATAGGTGGCGCGGTGGTAGTCCCGTCGCTTGCGCGTGCGGAGGAACTTGAGTTCCTGCGTGCAGGCCAGTGCGGACCGCCCCTTGGCAGCGAGCCCGAGTACGCGCAGGGCGCGCACGAGCGCGAGGAGGCACAGCACGAAGCCCATGAGCGGGAAGAGCAGGGACATCAGCGCCGCGGGCCCGAAGAGGTCGGAGCGCAGGCCGCGAATGCGCGCGAACTGCGGCTTGGCGAGCGGGAACTCGACCTCGACACGCGCGCCAACTTCCGGAGGCGCCACCGGACCGTAGCTCGTGCCCGAGAGCATCGCGCCCTCGCGCTCGAACTCGAAGTCGATGCGCTGCACGGGCGTGCCACGCCGGTGCTTGCCGCCGCCCTCCGTCGCGGACGTCGGCTCGACGTGCGTGATGCGCGCCGTCGCGAGCTCGAGCTCGCCGTCATAGCGCCACAGCGAAGCGACATCCGTGTGCGGCAGCACGCCCCACAGGGGCACGAGCGCCATGAGCAGCAGGAGCAGACCCGCCTGCATCAGGGGTTCGCCGAGCAGGGCACCGATCGAATATGAGAGCGGCAACTCGCGTGGAGCCGGCGCGAGCTTCGGCCAGTCGCTGCGCTGTGCTTTCGGCGAGCTCACGGCGACTGCGCGCAGCGGAAGCCCGTGTGGAACAGTCCCGTGTCGGGGCTCGACTTCATGCGCGCGCTCGGTCGGTAGCCGAGGCAGTAGTTGTCGCTGCAGAGGAACGAGCCGCCCCGCGTGACGCGCTTGGGCGAGCTCGGCTCCTGCGGGTCGTAGCTGGACTCAGGGCCCTGCGGATCGAGCGCGTTCGCCGGTGTCTGCGCGTACGCGTCAGGCCGGTACCAGTCGCTCACCCACTCCCACGCGTTGCCCGACATGTCGTACAGCCCGAAGCCGTTGGGCGGGAAGGACTTCACGGGCGCCGCGCCCTCGAAGCCGTCGGCGACCGTGTTGGTCTCGGGGAAGTGCCCCTGCCAGATGTTCGCGAGCTCGCGGCCATCGGGGTTCTTCTGCGCACCCCAGACGTAGCGCTGCCCGTCCAGTCCGCCTCGCGCCGCGCGCTCCCACTCCGCTTCCGTCGGCAGGCGCTTGCCGGCCCACTTCGCATAGGCGACCGCGTCGAACCAGGACACCTGCACCACCGGAAGCGAGTCGTGCTCAGGCCCGAGCGCGTTCATGCCATCGGGCTTGCGCCAGCTCGCGCCCGGCTGCCACTTCCACCACCAGCCGCTCTCCATCGCGCGATCGAGCACGAGCGCACCGGCGACGAGCACCTCGGGCGGCGGCGGCGGCGTTCCCGGCGGCGCCTGCGCGAGGATCTCCTCGGCGGTCGGCGCGCGCTCGGCCGTCGTGACGTGCCCCGTGGCCTCCACGAAGGCGCGGAACTGCGCGTTGGTGACCTCGGTCGCGTCGAGGAAGAAGCCCGAGACGCGCACGCGGTGGATCGGACGCTCGTCAGGGAGCCCGTCGCTCGAGCCCATGTCGAACTCGCCCGGCGGGATCCAGACCATGCCGAGCGGAGCCTCGCGCGGCGGCGTGGCGACGTCGCCGCAAGCGGCGAGGAGCAGCACGAGCGGAACGAGGTATCTCACGCGGATAGAGGCTAGCGAACAGGACACGCAGCGGGAATCCGCCGAAGGATTACGGGACGCTGACAGTGCGGCGCAGGCCCGAACGTCATGCTGTCGCCGTCGTACAGCCTCGGAATCCACGCCCCATGAACCTCGATCGTCGCCAGATCCTCCAGTACTCCTCCGCCGCCGCGCTCCTCGGTGCCGGCAGCCTCGCTTGCCAGTCGACCGCAAGCGCCGCCGCACCGCGCAAGCTGCGCATCCTGATCCTCGGGGGCACCGGATTCCTCGGGCCAGCGCTGGTCGAGGCCGCGCGTCCGCACGGCCACGAGCTCACGCTCTTCAACCGCGGCAAGACGAACCCCGGTCTGTTCCCGGAGCTCGAGAAGCTGCAGGGCGACCGCGATCCGCAGAAGGGCGATGGGATCAAGGCGCTCGCCAACCGCCAGTGGGACGTCGTGTTCGACGACTGCGGCTACTACCCGCGGCACGTGAAGGCCTCGGCGGAGCTGCTCGCACCGAACGTCGCGCACTACGTCTACGTGAGCTCGATCTCCGCCTACGCGCGCAACGACATCGAAGGCATGGACGAGGACGCCGAGTGCGGCACGATGCCCGATCCGACGCTCGAGTCGATGGGGCCGCAGTACGAGTACTACGGACCGCTGAAGAAGCTGTGCGAGGAAGCGGCGGAGGCAGCGTTCCCCGGTCGTGCGACGATCGTGCGCCCGGGCTACATCGTCGGCCCCGGCGATCCCACGGATCGCTTCACGTACTGGCCCGCGCGAGCCGCGCAGGGTGGCGAGTTCGCGGTCCCCGGCTCGCCGGAGGATCCGATCCAGGTGATCGACGTGCGCGACCTCGCGGAGTGGATGGTGCACGTCGCCGAGACGCGCGCGTTCGGCCGCTTCAATGCCTGCGGCCCGGTGCCGAGCCCCGAGAGCCGCCTGCGCTGGGGCGACGCGATCGCGGCCTGCGTGAAGTGCGCGGGCGGCAGCGCGACGCCGCGCTGGGTCCCGCTCGAAGTGCTCGCGAGCCACCAGCCCGCGGGCTTCCACATCTGGGCGCCCTACGACGGCGAGACACGCGGCCTCCATCGCACGAGCAACGCCCGCGCCGTCGCCGCCGGCCTGCGCTTCCGCTCCATCGAGACGACAACCTGCGACACACTCGCGTGGTTCCAGTCGCTCCCGCCCGAGCGCCGCCAGCGCCTCTTCGACGGCGCCGCCCGCATGCTCTCGCCCGAGAAGGAAGCCGAGCTGATCGCGGCCACGAGGGCTTGAGTGCCCTACTGAGCCCGGTCCGCGGTCTCTAGTGACCGTGTGAGCTCGCGGGACCCGTCACGCTCGCGCTGCTCGAACGCGCCTGCGCCGCGGCGTGCTGCGGGAGCGGATCCTGGCCGGCGTTGGCGCTCGCGCGCACGGTCGCGAGGCAGATGTCGCCGCTCCCGAGCCCCGGCAGCTCGTTGCACCACAGGATCGAGCCGTCCTTCGGCTCGAGCGCGAAGATGCGACCGCCGCAGGCGGCGAACAGCACTCCGTCCTCGTGGAGCAAGGTGACGATCCCGTAGCCGGTGCCGGGCAGGCTCGTCGACCACTGCACGTCGCCCGTGGACTTGCGGAGCGCCGCCACGTGTCCGTAGGTGCCGATGAAGATCAGTTCCTGCACGTCCTGCATCGGAATTTCCTCGTAGTCCTGCGTCGAGAGACGCTCGAAATCGTGCCCGCGGGCGCGCGCGAATTCCAGCCTTGCCCGCGACCTTCAGCGGACTCGCTTCCAGGCGTCGGGGGCGGGCGGTGTTGCGGTGTCGGGAGCTTGCAGGATGGCGTGGAGGAGCTCCGCGCCGCGGGAGAGGCCCGGGCCGGGCGTGGAGAAGTGGCGCTCGCCGTCCATCAGGAACACGCGGCCGCCGCGCACGGCGCGCAGCTCCTTCCAGGCGGGATGGGCTTGGAGAGCGCCGAGCTCGCGCTCCGCGCGCGCGACGGACATCGAGCACGCCGCGAGCACGATCACGTCCGGATCCGCGGCGACCACGTCCTTCCAGTCGATGCGCTTCGAGGGATCCTTCGCGCTCGCGACGAGCGGCGTGCCGCCCGCGGCCTCGACCATCTCGGCGATCCACTCGCCGGAGACCCACAGGGGCTCGAACCACTCGAGCACGAGTACGCTCGGCTTCGTCGCGTGCGGGCGCGCGCGCAGCAGTTCGAAGCGACGCTCGAAGTCGCGCGCGGCGATCGTCGCGGCCGAGGAGCGACCGAGCGCGACGCCGACCTCGCGGATATTCTGCGCGACGTCCGCGAGCGAGCGCGGCGTGAGCACGAGCAGCTCCGCGCACTTCTCCTTGCCGAGGGAACGCTCGACGTCTTGCGGGGTCGCGGCGCACACAGGGCACAGCCCTTGGCTCATGACCAGGGTCGGCGCGAGCGCGCGAATGCGCTCCTCGTCGAGCGCGTACAACGTCTGGCCGCGCTGCACCGCCTCGCGGAGATACGCATCGATGCGCCCCATGCTCCAGGCGTCGGAGTCCACGCTCGTGCTCATCACGCGCGGCAGTTCCCGCCCCGCGGGCTGGGGGCAGAGGTGCGAGAGGCCGACCAGTGCATTCTCCGCGCCGATTGCTAGCGCGATTTCCGTGGCAGCGGGCAACAGCGAGACAGCGCGGGCTTCGAGCTTCACGGGCTTCATTCCTCCGGAGTAGATCCACTCGATGCGCTCCCCGTCCGAGAGCACGTGCTTCACGGGAAAGTTCGGGCCGAGCGCGCCATCCTTCTTCCACATCCAGTAGCGATCGAGCCGCGTGTCGGGACCGACGCCACCGATCGACCACACGTCGTCCTTCGAGCAGCACAGCCAGTCCTGCTCGACGAGCGCCACGCGCCGCGTCGCCTCGACGAGGTTCGAGCCGCGCGGCACGCGGACCTCGCGCTCGATGGCCGGCTGGCCCGCAGGGCCAAAGTCGATGCGCAGCGACACGCGCACGTCCTGTGCGAGCGCTAGGAGCAACGGGACGAGCATCGCGTTCCCCTACTTCGCGGCCAGCAGGCCGTCCCACCACGCGAACACGTCCGGCAGCGCGTCGACCACGATCATCAGGTGCTCGCAGGCGGGGTAGATCTTGAGCTGCGCGACGCTCGAGCCGCCGGTGACGAGCGACTTGTGCAGGGCCTCCGCGCCGCGGCGACCGAAGTCGCGCTCGCCGGCACCCACGAAGATCGGCTCGCTGGCGAGGCCCGTCGCATCCTTGAGGCCCGAGCCGCCGCCGAGCGCGGCAAAGGCACGGAAGGCCGCGGGATCCTTCGCGACGAGCTGCTGACCGACGCCCGCGCCCATCGAGTGCCCGACGAGGAACACGCGCTCGCGGTCGATGGGAAAGCGCTCGGAGAGCGCGGAGACCACGGCGGACACCGGCGTACCCATGAAGCCCACACGCGGCGCGACGAGCATCCAGCCGCGCTCGCGGCACAGCTCGACGATGCGGCCATCGCCATAGGCATCGAAGAACATGTTCTCGCTGCCGCCGGCGCCGTGCAGCGCGACGACCAGCGGCACCTTGCGCTCGGCCGCGAGCCCCTCGGGAACGAGCACGCGCACGCGGGCGCCGTTCTTGCCGCTCGGCACCGTCATCCACGCTTGCCCTGCGCGCTCCACCCCGAACCAGCGCTCGCCCTTCGCTGCGCCGGCAGCGATCTTCTCGCTGTCGGCGAGCAGGGTGGCACCGGGAAAGTCGGTCTCCTCGCTCGCGGCCTTGGCGAGACTGTCGAGCAGGGTCAGGTTGGAGCGCAACGTCTCGCGCTCGAGCGCCGGGGCCGTGTCGGGCAGCGCTTCGAGCGCGGCTCGCAACGCCGCAAGTCGGGTTCCGAGCTCGGACGCGATACCCAGCGAGAGCTCGCGACGCGAGCGCAGGTCACCCTCGTGGCCGATCTCGAGCTCGATCGTGATGTCACCGAGGGTGCCCGCGAGGGCCCCGAGCGCGAGTTGCACCTCGCGCCGCTCCCCCGGCTTCGGGGCCTCGATGCGCGCCGGCTCGAGCGCGAGCTCGACGCCCGCGTGCGTGGCGCGCAGCGTGATCGGCGCCGCGAACTCGGTCGGGTAGAGCGACGAGACCGACAGCGCGAGCGTCGTCGCGCTCGCGTCGACCAGCCTGGCCGCGGGAGTCACGGTGAAGCGCTCGAGATCCCACGGAGTCGCGCGCTTCTCCAGCACGAAACGCGCCTCGTCGAGCGCCGAGGCGACGCCGGCCATGTCCATGGCGAAGAAGCGCTGCACGGCCGCCTCGACCTGAGGCAGGACCTGAGCGTGCTGCTCGCTGCCCGTGGCCATCCAGGCCCGCTCCAGCGAGCGCGTGCGCCAAGCGAGCTCGTAGCGGGGATTGACGGTCTGGGCCGACGATGCGAGCGCGAGCAGAGCGACGAGGACGGGGGTGGCAGCGAGGCGAAGCATGCGCAGATCCTAGCGACGCGGCGTTGCGAGAGGCCGCCGTCCGGGGCCAGAATCGCGGCATGGCAGCGCATTCCGACGAGATCGTCCGCGGCGAGGATGGCGTGGGGCGCTGCTTCTGGTGCGCCGGCGATCCGCTGTACCGCGCGTACCACGACGCGGAGTGGGGCTTTCCGCAGCGCGACGACACGCGGCTGTTCGAGAAGCTGTGTCTCGAAGGCTTCCAGGCCGGCCTGAGCTGGATCACGGTGCTCCGCAAGCGCGAGAACTTCCGCCGCGCCTTCGCGGGCTTCGACATGGAGCAGGTCGCGCGCTTCACACCGCGCAAGGTCGAGAGCCTGCTGCAGGACGAGGGCATCATCCGCCACCGCGGCAAGATCGAGTCGGCGATTCACAACGCACGCAAGGCCCTCGAGCTCGCCGAGGAGCGCGGCTCGCTCTCGAGCTATCTCTGGTCGTTCGAGCCTCCGGCCACGGAACGGCCCGCGCGCATCACGCTCGACGTGCTGCGCAAGCTCACGGAGTCGCCGAGCTCGCGTGCGCTGAGCAAGGACCTCAAGCGCCGCGGCTGGACCTTCGTCGGCCCGACCACGATGTACGCGCTGCTGCAGGCCATGGGGATGGTCAACGACCACCTCGATGGCTGCGAACTGCGCTCCAAGGCCGAGCGCGCCCGACGGCGCTGAACTGCGCTCAGGCGTCGGCGAGCGGACTGCTCACGACGGCGAGACCGAAGTCGCGGCACATGCGCGCGAGGTCTTCGTCCGCCCACTCGTCCCACCCGTCACAGGGCAGTCGATATTCGTCGACGAGGATGCCGCGACAGTGATTGCCGGCGAGGCCGGCGCGGCGCACCTCGTCCCACGACTCGAGCAGGCTGCGCAGCTCGACCGCGCTCAAGGGCAGCATGGCCGTTCCGCCGAGACGACGTCGCTCGCGAGCGTCCCAGAGCCACTGCCCGAAGCCGCGACAAAGGAAGGCTTTTTGAAAGCTGAACGGACAGATTCGCTCGCTCGGAAGCCCGAGCGTCTCGACGTGTGACTGCAACCGTGCGATCAGTTGGTCACGTTCCAGATTCTTCATGTCAACTCCGCTGGGAAAGCGCGGGGGGGTCGGAAGAGCAGAACGATCGCCGCTGCCAATCCGGACGTCTACGGGGTCAAGTAGGTACGGGAAATCTGGAGTCGTTCCAGTTGCAGGACTTCGCGCAGCGGATTTGGACCCGTTTCGGGACGTACGGCACTATTCTCGGGATTCATGAACGCTCGACACGTCCATCGCACCTCCCTCGCCGACGCCCGACGCACGCCGTGGCGCAACGGGCGCGGCTTCACGGACGAGCTCGCGCTCGAGCCGCGCGGGTCGAGCCTCGAGCGCGGCGACTTCCGCTGGCGCGTCTCGCGCTCGAGAGTCGCGGACAACGGCCCATTTTCTCGCTTCGATGGCTACGAGCGGATGCTCGTGCTGCTCGACGGCGGTGCGCTCTCGCTGGAACACGGCGAGCACGCCCCGCGCGCCCGCGTGCGCACGCTCGAGCCCTATCGCTTCTCGGGCGCTTGGCCGACGCAGGCCACGCTGCTCGGCGCGCCCGCGAGCGACTTCAACGTGATCTACCGGCCCGAGCTCGTGAGCGTGGACGTGGAAGTGCTGCGCGTCGGCGTGCGTCGCGCTCGACTCAGCATCGACTCTCCGCGCGCCTTCCTCCACATTCCCTCCGGCGCCGCGGTCGCGCGAGTCACGGGCGAGGAAGAGTCGCTGCGACTCGAGTCGGGGGACAGCCTCGCGCTGTCCGGCCTCGCGCGCAGCGACGAGCTCGACCTGCAGGGCGAGCGCGAGGACACGCTGGCGCTGCTCGTGCGCATCGATGAAATCGTGCCGGAGAAGCGCGGCTCTTGATCCACCCTTGATCTCGGTGGCGCGGAATCCCCGCCACGCCCATGGCCCGCTCCTCTCTCGCACGTCCCTCCCCCATCGCGCTGTCCCTCCTGCTCGGCCTCGCCGCATGCAGCACGCCGGACTCGTCGCCGTCCGCGACACCGGAGGCAGCCAGCGCGCAGTCCAAGCCTGAGGACCTCGCCCGCGCCGCTGAGCTCGATGACGCTCGCGCGCAACTCTTGCTCGCCACGATGCTGTACGAGGGCCAGGGTATGGCGCAGGATCGCGCGCAGGCTGCGCGTTGGTATCGCCGCGCTGCGGAGCAAGGCCTAGCCGAGGCGCAGTGCGCACTGGCGGTGATGCTCGAGCAAGGCGAGCAGATGGAGCGCGACGAGGCGCAGGCCGTCGAGTGGCACCGGCGAGCCGCCGAGCAGGGCTACGCTCGCTCCCAGCACAACCTCGGCCTGCTCCTGATCGCCGGCCGCGGCACGAGCGCGAATGTCGAGGAAGGACAGAAGTGGCTGCGGCGCGCGGCGCTGCAGGGCGTGCCCGAGGCGCAGCTCGCGCTCGGGCTTGCCTACGCGCGCGATCCGCAGTCGAACGAGGAGGAACGACGCTACGCCGCCGCTTGGCTCCAGCACGCGGCGCAGCAAGGTCTCGTGCAGGCCCAGCTCGCGCTGGTCGAGATGTACGCGAACGGCGTGTGCGTCGAGCGCAGCGAGAGCGAGTCCGCGCGCTGGCTCGAAGCGGCCGCGAGGCAGGGCGAGCCGGAGGCACAGGCGCGGCTCGGGCTCGCGTATCTCGAGGGTCGCGGCGTGCAGCGCGACAGCGCGACGGGCGAGCAGTGGCTGCGCACGGCCGCGGTCCAAGGCGCCGCGCTCGCTCAGGTGAACCTCGGCATCCTGTATTCGCGCGGCGATGTGCTCGCCCGCAATCCTGCCGAGGCCGCGCGCTGGCACGCGCGCGCGGCGGAGCAGGGCGTACCGCAGTCGCAGATGTCGCTCGGCCTGATGCTGCTCGAGGGCGACGGTGTGGCGAAAGACCCGCAGGCGGGAATCCTCTGGCTGCGCAAGGCCGCCGACAGCGGGCTCGCGCTCGCACAGCACAACCTCGCCCTCGCCTACCTGCAGGGCAACGGAGTGGCGGAGGATCCAGTCGAGTCTGCGCGCTGGTTCACGCTCGCCGCGCAGCAAGGGCTGGCTGTGGCGCAAGCGCGTCTCGGCGCCATGCACGAGTACGGCAAGGGCGTGGCGCAGGACGACGCCTTGGCCCACGCGTGGTATTCGCTCGCGCTCGCCGGCGGCCAGAAGAACGCGGCCGAGCGCATCGCGGCGCTCGAGAAGCGCATGAGCCCCGAGCAGCTCGCGCGCGCGGCCGAGCTCGCGCCGACGCTGGTGCGGCGCAACTGAAAGCGAGCCTGGGCGCGCTTCAGGCTGGCTTCAGGGCGCGAACGTCAGCGCGACCGCGTTCGAGAGGCTGGTGCCCTTGCACGACGGTGGGTCGCGGAACCAGCCCTGCACGTAGACGCGACTGCCGGCCGAGAACGGGGCGCCGAGCGTGCCCGGACTGCCGCCGACGAAGGCGTTCCAGTCGAGCGTGAGGCTGCCATCGCACTGCGACACGCTGCCACCGGAGCTCTGCGTCGGGGTGCGCGCGGTCGGCGCCTTGACGCACAGGAAGCTCGAGCCGGTGGCGCACCACGGCTGCGGCAGCGGGGAGAGCCCGTAGAAGAAGAGCCCGGACTTCTGGCCGTCCACGTTGGACACGCTGAGCACGCAGGGCGTCGTCGCGCTCGCCGTCGGCGGCGCGCTCGCGGCGATCGAGGGCTGGCAGCCGTTCGACGAGGTGCCCGCCGTGCAGAAGACGGTCGCGGTGGCAGCGCCATCGACGCGGAAGTTGTCGAACAGCGCGGTCGTGCCCCACGCGACGATCCCGAAGCGATCGCCGAGTGCGCCGGCGATCGTGCTGACGCCCGTGCGCGAGTACGTCTGGTCGATCACACCGTCGAAGTTGGTGTCGAGCTCGACGCGCAGCGTATCCGCGTTGAGGAAGCTCACGCGCATGCGTGCGGAGTCGAAGTGCGACTGCAGCGCGGCGAAGCTCGTGCCGGTGCCCGTCCACGGTCCCCATCCGACCGAGCTGGTGCGGTGGTAGATCGCGATGTTCGAGAACCCGAGCGCGGTGTCCTGATCCTGAATCTTCACCTGAATCGTGTCCGCGCCGCCGAGTCCGATCAGCACGCCCGAGAACTGGTTCCCGGCGTTCTGCGCGATCACGTCGAGCTGCACCACCGCGCTCGCGTAGGGCGCGCTCGCATGCACGTGCTGCACGATCTCGTTCGATCCCGCCGACTGGTGTGCCCCGCTCTGGCTCTGCACGGCCCACACCCCCGACACGACGCTCCAGTCCGCCCCGAGCGCGCCATCCGGCCTGTTGAACGAGTCCGCCCACTGCGCCCGCGCCCCGCTCGCGAGCAGCACCACCGCCGCCAAACTGCACCAACTCCCCATCGCCCTCATCCCCTGCCGTGGCCTCGGCCGAATCGCCCACGCTCCGAGCGCGGCCTGCACCCGAGGCTACCCCCACTCCCCGCGCGCGGGGAGGTGGTACGCCCGATTGGAGTCGAACCAACGACCTGCGGTTTAGGAAACCGCCGCTCTATCCTGCTGAGCTACGGGCGCACGCGAGGGCGACAGGATAGCGCGGGGCGGGGTGGCGTGCGCGGCGGGGTGGGGAGCCTAGAATGTTCGGCCCCATGAAGCGCCTGCGCGGGTTTGTCGTCTCCCACACGCACTGGGACCGGGCGTGGTACCTGTCCTTCCAGCAGTACCGGGTGCACCTCGTGCAGCTCGTCGACGGGCTGCTCGACCTGCTCGAGCGCGACCCGCGCTTCCGCTCGTTCACGCTCGACGGGCAGACGGCGGCGCTCGATGACTACCTCGCGATCCGGCCGCAGAACCGCGCGCGCATCGAGCGGCTCGTGCGCGAAGGCCGGCTCGAGATCGGACCTTGGTTCGTGCTGCCCGACGCGTTCCTGCCGAGCGGCGAGGCGCTGATCCGCAACCTGCGCCGCGGGCTCGCACGCTCGCGCGAGCTCGGCGCGAACCCGCGCGACGGCTACATGCCGGATTCGTTCGGCCACATCGCGCAGATGCCGATGATCCTGCGCGGGCTCGGCCTGCGCTCGTTCCTGTTCATGCGCGGGCTCTCGAAGGAGCAGTGGGAGCGCCTCGGCTGCGAGTTTCGCTGGCGCGCGAGCGACGGCAGCGAGGTGACGACGATCTACCTGCGCGACGGCTACCTCGACTCGGCGGCCCTCGGCCACCCCGAGCAGTTTGGCGACTTCGAGGGCAATGAACCGAAAGTCGAGCTCGCGGTCGAGCGCCTGAACGCGTCCCTGAAGGCGCGCGAGGGCAAGCTGCACTCGGGCTCCGCGATCCTGTTCAACGGCTGCGACCACATGCCGTTCCAGCCGGAGCTGCCGGACCTGCTGGCGGGAGCGCAGGCCGCGCTGCCGGACGTCGAGCTCGTGCACGCGACGATCGGCGCCTACATCGATCACGTCGAGGCGAGCGGTGTTGCGCTCGCCCTGCACGAGGGTGAGCTGCTCGGCAACGAGCACAACCCGATCCTCTCGAGCGTCTGGGCGACGCGCACGTACCTGAAGCTCGCGAATCACCGCGCGCAGTGGCTGCTCGAGCGCGTGGCGGAACCGCTTGCCGTCGCGGCGGGCGCGCGCGGGCGCGAGCTCTCGGCCTTGGTGGACGAGGCGTGGCGCCTCTTGCTGCTCAACCACCCTCACGACGACATTTGCGGCTGCAGCATCGACGAAGTGCACCTCGACGACGAGGCGCGCTTCCGCGAGATCGAGCAGGTCGCAACGAGCGTGGCAGCCGAGAGCGTGCGCGAGCTCGCGCGGCGCGCGGGCGTTCGCAAGCAGGGCTCGACCCAGTGGCTATGCGCCCTGCGCACGAGCTCGAGCGACGCGGCCGAGCTCGTCGAGGCCGAGGTCTTCTTCCCGAAGGTCGAGGGTGAGGCCGAGCCGGAATCGCTCGAGCTGTTCGACGTCCGCGGCACCAAGCTCCCGGCGCAAGTTCTCGCACGCGAAGCGCAGGCCTTCCGTGCCCAGCACCTCGACACCGGCTGGGGCACGCGCTTCCGCGTCGCGCTGGCGCTGGCGCAGCCGGCCCGCTCGATCGCGTGGCTGCGTGCCGAGCCCTGCGCCAGCGCGAGCAGCGCCGCGGGATCGGACGCGACCACCATCCAGAACCGCGACTGGCTCGTCGCGATCGGCGACGACGGCCGCGTGAACCTGACGCACAAGGCAACGGGCACGATGCTGCGCGACGCCATCGCGTTCGAGAGCGCGAGCGACGTCGGAGACGAGTACACCTTCGGCCCTGTGCAGGGCGAGATGCCGGTGACGACGCGCGGCCTCCCGCCGACGCACGTGGCGCGGCTCGCGTCGGGGCCGGTGTTCGACGAGGTGCTCGCAAGCTGGAACCTCGAGCGCCCGCGCGCGCACGACGATTCCGAGCCGGCGGTGGTCTGCGTGACGCTGCGCATTCGCCTCGCGTGCGGCGGCGGTGCGCCGATCCTGCGCGTCGAGACGCTCAACGGCGCAGAAGACCATCGCCTGCGCCTGCTGGTCGCCACGGACGCTCATGCCACGACTTCCATCGCCGGGGGCGCCTTCGAACTGCGCGAGCGCGCGCTCGTGCATCCGCTGACGCCCGAAAGCGCGCCCGAGCGCTACAAGTGCTTCCCGGGCGAGTTCGAGTATCCGACCCAGTTCTCGCGCGACGTCGTGATCGTGCCGGGCTCGCGCGGGAGCCTCTCCATCGCGCACCGGGGCCTGCACGAGTACGAGCTCGTGACCGGCGAGCGCACGCAGGTCGCGGTCACGCTCCTGCGCGCCGTGGGCAAGCTCTCCCGCGGCGACACGCGCTGGCGGCGCGTGCAGGCCGGCCCCAGCCTCGACACGCCGGATGCGCAGTGCATCGGCGCGCAGGAATGCGAGCTGCAGCTCGACCTGCACGCCCCCGAGACGTCGGCCAGCGCGATCGCAGCGCGTGCGCTCGCGTTCTCGCAGGCCAGCTTCCTCACCCAAGCCCGACTCGTGCGCTTCGGCGACAGCACGCTCCCGGCGAGCGAGCCTGCGCGCATGGTCGAGCTCGAAAGCGCCGACGTCGAGCTCTCCGCGTGCAAGCTCGACGACTCCAGCTCGCGCGTCGTCGTACGCCTTTGGAATCGCAGGCGCGAGACGCTCTCCACGCGCTTGGCGCTCGGCTCGGCGGCGCTCGCAGGACGCAAGGTCGCGCGCGTCGCGCTGTGCGACCTCGACGAGCGCGAGCAGCGCGCGCTCCCCCACGAATGCGGCTCGGTGCAGATCGAGCTGCTCCCCTTCGGATTGGCGACGATCGCTTTCACCCTCGACTCATGATCACCGGAACGTTCCTCGACGAGATCAGCCACGACATCCCGTCCGCCAACTGGAGCCGCGAGGAGTGGACCCGCGACTTCGAGGCCATGAAGGCCTTCGGCATTGACACGGTGATCCTGATCCGCGCCGGCTACCAGGACCGCTGCGCCTTCGACAGCAAGGTCCTTCGCAAGCGTCACGGCTACCTGATCGTGCAAGAGGACTTGGTCGGCCTGTTCCTCGAGCTCGCGCAGAAGAACGGCATGACGCTCTTCTTCGGCACCTACGACTCCGGCGACCACTGGATGAAGGGTGAGCACCAGCAGGAGATCGACGTCAACCTCGCGTTCACCGAGGAGTTCTACGAGCGCTATGGCAAGAGCCCTGCGTTCGGCGGCTGGTACATCAGCCACGAGATCAACACCTTCGACGACAGCGTGATGCGCGTCTACGAATCGCTGGCGCGTCACCTGCGCTCGCTGAAGAAGGCGCCGATCCTGATCTCGCCCTACATCCGCGGTGCGAAACAGTTTGGCACGACCATCGCGCTCGACGAGCACGAGCGCGAGTGGGCGCAGGTGTTCGCGCGCATCGAGGGGCTCGTGGACATCGTGGCCTTCCAGGACGGACAGGTCGAGTACGTCAAGCTGCCCGAGTTCCTCGAGCTGAACTCGCGCCTCGCGCGCAAGCACGGCCTCACCTGCTGGTCGAACACCGAGAGCTTCGACCGCGACGTGCACATCAAGTTCCCGCCCATCGCCTGGCCGAAGCTGCGCCACAAGATCGAGGCCGCGCAGAAGGCCGGCGTCGACAAGCTGATCACGTTCGAGTTCTCGCACTTCCTCTCGCCGAACTCGATGTTCCCGTCGGCGAGGGGCTTGCATCGGTTCTACATGGAGTGGAAGCGCGCCCAGGAGGTGAAGCGTGGCTGAGACGATGAACGCACCGACGCGCGCGACGCTGGAGCGCTGGCGCGCGCGCATGCACGACGAGCTCCACAAGAGCGTGATCCCCTTCTGGATGCGCCACTCGCTCGACCGCGAGTTCGGCGGCTACTTCAACTGCCTCGATCGCGACGGGCGGCGCTTCGACACGAAGAAGCACGTCTGGCTGCAGGGCCGGCAGGTGTGGATGCTCTCGAAGCTGTTCAACGCGGATCGCTCTAGCGCGGACCTGCTCGAGGCGGCCACGCTCGGCGCGAAGTTCCTGCGCGAGCATGCGCGTCGCCCCGACGACCAGGTCTATTTCTGCCTCGCGCGCGACGGGAAGCCGCTCACGCTGCAGCGCAAGATGTACGCCGCCTGCTTCTACGTCATGGCGTTCGCCGAGTACGCGCGCGCCACCGGCGACGCGAGCTACCGCGCTCTGGCGCTCTCGCAGTTCGACGCCATCCTGCGCTGGGTCGACGATCCGACGCCGCTCGGCAAGCCGAAGCTCGCTGGCAACGTCGCGACGAGCGAGCTCGCCGTCCCGATGATCCTGCTCAACCTCGTGGCCGAGCTGCGCGGGGCCCCGGGCTCTCCGACCTTCCACGATCGCTCCGATTACGACGCGATCGAGCAGCGCTGCGTGGCCGCGATCCGCCGCCACCACCGCCCCGAGCGCGGCCTCGTGTTCGAGACGATCTCGGCGGATGGCAAACTGCTCGACTCGCCCGAGGGTCGCCTGATCAACCCCGGCCACGTGATCGAGTGCGGTTGGTTCCTGCTCGACTACGCGCGCCGCACGAACGACTCGAAGCTGCGCGACGAGGCGCTCGCCATGATCCGCGGCGCGCTCGACTTCGGCTGGGACCGCGAGTTCGGCGGGATCCTCTACTTCCTCGACAGCGAAGGCTTCAGCCCGCAGCAGCTCGAGTGGCCGATGAAGCTCTGGTGGCCCCACTGCGAGGCCATCGTCGCGCTCCTGATGGCCTGGCGCGACACCAGCGACGCGAGCTGGTTCGCGCGCTTCGAGCAGGTCGCCGACTGGACCTTCGCGCACTTCCCCGACGCCGAGCACGGCGAGTGGTACGGCTACCTCGACCGCCGCGGCGCCGTCTCCCAACGCTTCAAGGGCGGCCCCTACAAGGGCTGCTTCCACGTGCCGCGCGCACTCTGGCTCTGCGAGCGCGAGCTCGCGGCAGCACTCGCCGCACACTGAGCCGAGCTCAGCGCGCGGGCACGAGCAGCAGGGCGGAGGCGACTTCGCGCGCGCCCTGCGGATCGGAGGGCTTGTTCACGACGAGGCCGTTCACGACGAGCGTGGTCGAGCCGCCGCCGTCGAGGTTCAGGGCTTCGTGGGCGCCACGCGCCTGCAGCTCGCGGGCGAGCTCTCCGAGCGTGGCGCCGGCGCTGGCGTCGCTGCGGCCGTCGACGACGAGCAGCAGCAGGCGTCCGTCCCGCGTGTAGCCGAGCGCCGTGCGAGGGTGACGCGAGGAGAGCTGGCCCATGCCGGAACCCCAGAAGACCTCCTCGTCGAAGGTGATGCGCTCCGCGCCGCTCTCGAGCAGCACGGGCCCGCCGCCGAGCGCCAGCCGCGGCTTCCAGCGCTCGCCACCGACCGGGAACTTCTCGCTCGGCTTGGGCTGCGGCGCGCTGGCCCCGATCGGGCTCGGCTGCGGATAGCGCAGCAACTGTCCGTCGACGCTGTAGACCCAGGTGATGTCGCACGCGCCCTTCGCGTCGATGCCGAACGCCGCGCGGGTTGGGTACAGACTCGCGCCGTCGCGCGCGAGCGAAGGGACGTTGTGCGAGAGCACCTTGCCGTCCTCGACGACGAGGCTGAGCGACTTTCCGCCTCCGAAGTAGCCCGTGTTGATCGCCACGAGCGCGTCGCGATCGCGCGCGAAGGACTCGACGGTCTCGAGACCGTCCGCGTCGTCCGAGAGCTCCGCGCGCGGCTTCCATTCCTTCGGAGCGGGGCTGGCCTCGACGAGCCATGCGCGCAGGGGCAGCTTCTCGTCGCGAGCCTCGAACACGCGCAGGGAAGACGGAAGCCCGGCGTTGAGGTCCTCGCGCGGCTGCCAGTCGAGCATGCCCGTGCGCTGCGCCGGCTTCGCCTCGGCCAGCGCCATGCGGCTCGGTAGCGCCACGAGCTCGCCGATCCGGCGCGGCGTCGCGCTCGCGGGCAGCTCCAGCGTCACGTTGCACGTCGCCCCGCGCCGCCAGCCAACGCCCGTGATCTCGATCCAGCCTTCGCTCCAGCGTTCGACCTCGCTCGCGGCGACTTCCACGAACGCATCGGGCGCTTGTTGCACCTTCAAGCGAACTTTGCCGACGAGCCCGTGCTCCTGCGGCAAGCGCAGCGCGAGTCGCTGGCCACCGTCGCACGAGGCCGTCACCAACCAGCTCACCGTCACCGGGACTCCGACCGGCAGTTCGAGCGCCTTCCCGCCCTCGAGCTCCTTCGCGCCATCCGCCTTCGGCATGGCGGGCTTCGCCGGAGCGCGCCAGTCATCCTGCTTGCGCCAGGGCGCCGCGGCCGCGCGCTTGTACGGTCCCTTCGCGAGCGCCGCGAGTCGCGCCCCACCGTCGTCGAGCAGCCCTTGGTGGAAGAAGTAGACCTCGCCCTCGAGCTTGCGCTTGCGATTGAGCTCGACCGACTCGCACAGGAGTTCTCCGCTGGCGCGCCAGTCGCCGATGCGCACGAGCACGCCGGGGAAGAGCTTGTCCTTGCGCTTCGCGACCCAGTCGAGCGCGAACACGGTGCCGAGCATTTGCTCGTACTCCGCGAACGAGCGGGCGTAGACCTGCGGGTGCAGCGCGTCGAGCAGCCCGAGTTCCATCCAGCGCTCCTGCTGCTGCAGGTATTCCGTGTAGGCCCAGCTCGGCGCCCCCGGCGCCATCGAGAACACGAGGTCCGCGCGTACGGCCTTCACTTCCGCGCGCAGCTCGGTGAGGTACTTCGTCAATCGCTCCGCGCGCCACGCGAGCCAGCGCGGCTCCTTCGTGTCGCTCGGCGCATCGCGGCCCGTCTCCGCCTTGTACGCGGCGACGATCTCCGGGTTGTAGCCCGCTTCGCTCGGCAGCGCCGGCAGACGGTCATCGCCCTGCACGCCGTCGATGTCGTACTTGCGGCACACTTCGAGCACGAGGTCGCTCATCCAGCGCTGCACCGCCGGATCGAGCGAGTTGAGCCACGGATAGTTGTTCTTGATGACCGGCTTGCCGTCCGCTCCGAGCGCCGCCCACTCGGGGTGCACGCGCAGCAGCTTGCCGGGGAAGCGCACGTGGCCGTCCGCGAAGCCGTACTCGAACCAAGGGATGACTTCGATGCCGCGCTGGTGCGCCTCGACGATCGTCTCCGCGAGCGGATCGCGGCCCTCGTAGCGCCGGTCGATCGCCTCGCCGGTCAGCGCTCGCATGACCTCGCTGGGATAGAGCGTCGCGCCCTTGCTCCACACCACGGGGAACACGACGTTGACCCCGCCCTGCGCGAGCGCCTCCATCGCGGAGGCGATCTCCGCGCGCGACTCGAAGAAGCGCGTGTCGGTGTTGGGGATCCACACGGCGCGCAGCTCGCGCTCGCCGGCGACGGCACTGCACGCGAGACACGCGGCGGCCACGAAAGCTAGGATTCCTCGCTGCATGAGCACGAAGACGGTCTCGGTGGATGTTCTGGTGATCGGGGGCGGGGCGAGCGGCGCGGCAGCCGCGTGGCAGGCGGCACGGCTCGGTGCGCGCACGCTCGTGGTGGA
Organism: uncultured Planctomycetota bacterium; assembly: GCA_903892045.1. Lineage (GTDB taxonomy): Bacteria > Planctomycetota > UBA1135 > UBA1135 > F1-120-MAGs118. The sequence continues at coordinate 23,233 of CAITGX010000404.1, forward strand.
GCCGACGCCCTGGCTCGGCGGCATGGTGACCGCCGCGGGCGTGAGTGCATTGGATGGCAACGAGGGAGCCTTGGGAAGTGGCTTCTTCGGCGCTTTCCGCGCGGAGATCGAGGCCCACTACGGCGGCGCGCACAACGTGCGTACAGGTTGGGTGAGCAACACGTGCTTCGAGCCCCACTTCGGCGCGCAGGTGATGGCGCGCAAGGTGCGCGAGAGCGGCGCCGAGGTGTGGCATGGAGCCGAGCTGGTCGAGGTGCTGCGCGAGGGCCGGCGTGTCGTCGGCGCGCGCGTGCGTGTCGGTGGCGAAGTCGCGACCGTGCATGCGAAGGTCACGGTCGAAGCGACCGAATTTGGCGACGTACTCGCGCTCGGGGGCATCCCCCATCGGCTCGGGCGCGAGAGCGCGGCGCAGACGGGCGAGCCCGACGCGCCGGCTCACCCGGACATGGAGCTGCAGGACCAGACCTACGTCGCAATCCTGAAGAAACATGCGGGCAAGGCCGCGCCGGTGCCGCGCCCCGAGGGCTATGACCCCGCGCTCTTCGACTGCTCGACGTCGGATCGCTGCACCACGCCGGATCCCGTGCGCCTGAACCACGGACTGCACGACTGGTCGAGCTTCCTCGGCTACGCCCTGCTCCCGAACGACAAGTTCATGCTGAACTGGCCGTTCCACTCGAACGACAGCCCCGCGAACGGGCTGTTCGGGAGCGCCGAGGAGCGCGCGCAGTGCATCGCGGACGCCAAGCGGCGCACGCTCGCCTTCGTGCACTACATGCAGAACGAGCTCGGCCACCCCGAGTGGGGCCTCGCGGACGAGTTCGGCACCGCGGATGGTCTGCCGTGGATTCCCTACGTGCGCGAGAGCCGGCGCGCGGAGCCGCTGCGGTGGATGCGCGAGCAGGACGTCGTGCCCGCGACCGGCGCGCCGCGACCGCCGATGCAGCCCGACGCGATCGCAGTCGGAGACTACTTCCTCGATCACCATCACTCGAAGAGCCACTACCCGCCCGAGACGCGCCTCGACGAGCGCTACCCGAAGAACGCGCCGTTCCAGATTCCCTTCGCAGCGCTCGTCCCGCGCGACACGGACGGGCTCGTGCTCGCCGAGAAGTCGATCGGCATCACGCACATCGTGAACGGCTGCTCGCGGCTGCAGCCTGTCGTGATGTTGATCGGACAGGCCGCTGGTGCCGCTGCGGCGCTGTGCGCGAAGCGCGATCTCGCACCGCGCTCGCTCCCCGCTCGCGATGTGCAGGAAGCCTTGCTGTCCGAGCGCACGATGCTCGTCCCGATGCGCGACCTGCCCTCCACGCATCCGCACTTCGTCGCCGTGCAGCGCCTCGCCGTGCTCGGCCTCGTGACCTCGAGCGATCCCGTTCACTTCCGACCCGACGAGACGCTCTCGCGTGGAGAGGCGCTCGCGCTCGCCGAACGCTTCGCATCCCTGCGCCTCGCTCCACGCGACGCCGCGCTCGCCGCTTGGAAGTCCGGCCTGACGAGAGCGGAGCTTTGCTCCGCGCTCGATGCGCTCCGCAGCTAGACGCGCCGGCGAGACAGCGGCGCGACAATTCCGGCCGCGCTCCGGTCTCCCGCGTACGAGCCGCCGGAGCGGCCGCGCATCCCTCGTGGCTCCCGGCGTCGAGTGGAGCGTGCGAGCATGCGGGTGTGCGTGCCGTGTGCCAAGCCGGTTCACCGCCCGCGACTGCGCGGATTCCGACTGCTAGGATTCCGCCGCCGTCATGAGCGAGAAACTCGGGTTGCGAACGCTCTGGATCGTCGCCGGGGCTGGCGCTGGCGCACTCGCGGGCTTCGCCGTTCTGGCTGCGGCCGTGGGGCGCGTCGATGTGTCTCCGCTCGCGGCGACTTCCATCGGAGGCGCCGTCGGAGCCATCGTCGCAGCGTTGGCTCTCGGCCATGTCCGGACCCAGACGCCGCGAGCCCGACAGCGCGTGGTCCGACGCGCCGTGGGCGCCGCCGTCGTCGCCGCCGTGTTCTTGCTCGTCGCCCGACCTTTCCAGCTCTCGCAGCTGCGCTGGACATTGGCCGAGTGCTCCGACGCCGGAGTGGCCCCGCGGCCCTACACGCACGTCCACCAGTGGGGCGAGGCCCGCACGCAGATCTTCGACCTGCACGCGTCGATCCAGCCCGCGGACGCCACGCAGCCCTGGAGGCACCGGATCGAGGCCGACACGCGCTACCTGTGCGCCCTCGGTGACGCAACGGTGCGCGTCGACGCCACCTTGCCGAACTGGGCCGCGGTGGATCCGGCGACGGGAACGCCGCGAGCCGGATTCGATGGCGTCACGTGTCGCCTGCAGGCGCGCGTCGGCGCGACGTGGACGACGCTCGCTTCCAGCGATCTGGAGCCAACGACGGACGCGTGGAAGTCGCTGAGCGCTGAATTGCCCCGCGGCACCGACGGCGTAGCTGTCTCGCTCGACGCGCACGCTGCCCAAGACTACGAGACGGTCTTCCTCGCACAGTTCGCGCCGCAAGCACGAGCTCCGCTTGGAATCTCGCTCATGCCCCTGCTGCGTCTCGGCGAGTTCCTGGCCGCGTGGCTGGTGCTCTTCGTGCTCGGGACCCTGCTCGAGCGTCTGCTTGTCGGCACCAGTCGCTGGGCGTTCGTGCCCGCACTGAGCCTTGGGCCGGAAGGCGCCGCACTCCCGCGTGCCGTGCGAGCGATGGGACTCGTCGCGCTGCTCGTGGCGCCGCTCGGGTTCGCCATTCCCGTCGCGCCGTGGCTCGAGGCGCTGGTGACTCCCGTGCTCATTCGCTGGGATGCGCCGGAAGGCACGCCGCTCGAGGTCCGCTTCGGCCCGGAGGCCCGGGATCGAGTTCCGGCGGTGCGCATCGACGCGACCACGTGGCGCGCGGACCTGCCGCCGCGACCGACCTATCGGCTCGCGCTCGAGCTGCCCGCGTCCTACGACGAGCGAGCCGCACTGCCGAGCGACCTGAGGCTGATCGACCCGCGCTCGGGACTCGAGCTCGCAACCGCGAGCGTCGCAGAGTTCCGCAAGCTTGCGCGGAGCGCGGAGGAGACGACGGGAGCTGCCGCGGCACCGCCTGAGCCGACGCTGCGACTGGTGTGCGAACAAGAGTTCACCACCGCGCAGCTCTCGCTTGGCGCTCGCATCTTCTTCCTCTGGCTGGGCGGCGTGATCGTGCTCGCGACGCTGGCCTCCCTCGTCTTGCTCGTGCGTCGTCGCGCGACCACCGACCCTCGCAGCAGGCACCATGAATTTCCGAGCGCGCGCCCGATCCTGCTCGCCGGGCTCGTCGCGATGGCGATCGCGTGTGCATGCCACTTCGCAACGCCGCCGCGCATGACGGAAGACTCGTTCTTCTATCTCTGCAAGGGGCAGGCGCTCGCCGAGCGAGGGACGCTCGACACGGGCGTCGACGGACTTGAGGCGGTGAGGACGCCGGGCTATCCCGGGTGGCTGGCGATCGCGATCAAGCTGGTGGGTCTCGACGTCGACGCGATCACACTGACGCAGGTCCTCTTGTACGTGAGCGCGCTCGTGTTCGTGGCGCTCTCGCTGCGCGGCGCCGTGCGCACGCGCTGGCTCGTCGCGGGCGTGTTGCTCGGGGCACTGAGCCCGACGCAGCAGCACTTCATGCGCGACCTCATGTCGGAGTGCGTGTTCGTGTCGCTGTGCCTCGTCACGCTCGGCTGCCACTTCTTCGCGCGCTCGTCGTCGCGGGGTCGAGCCGCGTGGTGGCTCGTCGCCAGCGCGCTCGCAACGACCGGCGCGATGCTCACTCGCGTCAACGCCGTCGCGCTTCTCGCCGTCCCCGGAGTCCTGTGGCTGTCGAGCGCGTTCGCGCTGTGGCGCTCGCGAAACACCACGACCGAAGCTGCGCGGGGCATCGCAAGAGCGAGCGTGCCGCTCGTCGCGATCGCCAGCTTCGCCGCGCTGACGATGCTCGTCTGGTCGTACCGCAACTACAAGACGTGCGGCTACTTCGGCGTCTCGTCCATGGTGAAGCTCTCCGACATGCAGGGCGAGATCCAGACGGGGATGCTCGACCCGCGCGTGCTGCAGCCACGCGGCTTCTATTCGGACTACGTCCGGACCAAGATGGTGCGCAATGGCGAGTGGTCCTCTTGGTTCATCCAGGAGACGCTCTACCAACGCGCTTTCGAGAGTGGTGTGCCCGAGCGCGAGCGCATCCGCCACATCGAGGACGAGTTCGGTCGCATGGTCGCGGAGTCCAACGCCGCGTTGCCGCCCGCGGCGCGCCTCGTGAAGTTCGTGCGCGCGACCTGGTGGAACGTGCAGTTTGCGCCTTCGCGCTACTTCCTCCAGAGCCAGGTCCTCGAGGACTTCAGCGAGTGGGGCTACGTGAGCGCAGCCGAATATGCGCGCGAGATGCGCGACATCCTCCACCGCGACACCGGCCTTCCGATCGTCGTGCGCGAGCCGCAAGTGGGTCCCTTCGGCGAGTTCCTGCTCGGCCTGCGCACGTGGTACGCGCACGTCGACTGCCCCCTCCTCCTGGTCGGCTTCGCGGCCGCGTGCTGGATGATCGCGCGCGGACGGCCATCGCTCGCCGCTCCGTTCTGCTTCGTGCTGGCGAACTTCGCCCTGCTCTCCTACCTGCGCCAGCAGGAGTGGCGCTACATGGGCGTGATGGACGTGTTCCTCATGCTCCAGCTCGTGATCGCGCTCGGGTACGTGGCGCCGACGGCCGAAAAGCGAGCTCGACCCGCAAGCCGCTGATGCGGTCGCGAGTCGAGCGTGGTGCGGCGCTGCGCGCAGCGCAGGCTCAGAACTGCAGGCGCAGGCGCACGCCGAGCAGCGTGGCGGTGGTCTGGTTCTTGAGCAGCGAGTCGGACACCTGCACGTCGAAGGTGAGTTCGGCACCTGGCGTCAGGGCGAGGTCGTAGAAGGCCTCGAAGCGGTTCGCGCTGTCGTTCACGAAGAAGCCCGCCGGGATCGGGAGCGAGCTCGTCTCCGAGAAGGCGTAGCCGACGCCGAGCGTGTCGAGGTCGCGCCCCTCGAACAGGCCCTTGGCACCGACGCCGCCGCTCACGGTCCACTCGATCGGGTTCGTGCCGGCGTCCGCGAAGCCGGCGCGCGCGAACAGGCCAAGGCCCTCGCGATCGGTGCGTCCGTTGTTCACGTCGATCGGACCGGATCCCGTGCCCTCGACCGACAGGTACTGCCACGCGTTGACGAAACCGCACCAGCTGTCGTCCCGCGTGTTGAGTCCGAGCCCCGGAGGCAGGATCAGTCGTCCGCTCAGGTCCGCGAACTCGCGGTCGAAGGCGTACTGGTAGGTCGCGCGAAAGCCGCCCGGCAGGCTCCCCAGCTCGTACTGCGTCGCAAAGGCTGTCGCCCAGACGAGGCCCTCGTCGAGGGTGTCCGCACCGATCGTCGTCGACGAGTCCTGCGAGGCGTAGAGCGACATCGAGAACGTCGTGCCCGGCTCGGGGAGCACGAGCACGCCAGCGCCGATCGTGGAGTAGGGGTTGAAGAGCGACGTCACCGAGGCGCTCGTAAACGGGTGGCCGAGGAACTGCGTGGTGCCGTCGCCGCCCGCGAACTCGTTGGCGTCGCCGCCGAGGATCGTGAACTTTCCGGCGTAGAACGCGAGCTCCTTCGAGACGAACTGCGTGTAGAGAACCTCGGTCACCGTCGCCGCGATGTCCTCATCGCGCTCGTCCGTGATCGGGAAATACATCATGTCCGCGACGGGCAGCAGCCCACCGGAAGCTCCGTTGACGGAGCTGCCAAAGCGCGACTCAACCTTCACCGTGACGAGTCCGCCCGGGACGGCGCCCATGCGATCGAGATCGAACTGCATCTGTGCCTGCACGCGGCTGCCCCACGCCGTATCGCTGTCCTTGCCGCCGTCGACCACGCTCTGCGTGAGCTGCGAGTACGAGAGGCCAAACTGGAAGCCTTCCTGCGCGAGGCTCGTGCGATGACCCGCCCAGTCCCCTGTGATGTGCTCGCGCAGGCTCCACGGCCGCGCGCCATCCGCCGCATAGTCCGGGATCGGCAGGATGCCCTGCGCGGGAGCGACGCGCGCGAGCAGGCTCGCGCCGATCAGGATGGCAAGAGAGCGCCTCAGCGCGCTACGAGACTTCGTCTGCATGGGGGGACTTTGCTCGATGTCCGAGAGCGGAGGCCTTCGGACGTGCGGTTGCGAAAGGGACAGCGTGGGCCGTCGGCTCGACGCCTCGCGACGCGACGGAGGCGCGGCGCTCGCGCATAGCGTATTCCGGCGCGCGAGGCCTGACCAGCGAACGCTCGTCCCACGACGTGGGCGTGGACAGCCGACTGGCGTCGACTTGCTGGATCGCCAGCTCGCTAGTCGCGGCGGCGCACGATCAGCACGACGGAGTCCGTCGGAGCGAGCGAGGAGGCTTCGGCGCGGGCGAGAGCGAGCAACTGCTGGGGTTCGACGAGGCCGGAGAGGTCGGCGAGCTGTGTGGGCTTCGTCAGGTGCACTTCCGGCAGCACGAGGCCGCCGTCGCCCCACGTCGAGAAGCGCTCGAGCAGGCCCGAGAGCGTGCTCTCGAGCTCCGCGGGCGGAACGGCGAGCGCGAAAGCGTCGTCGGTCGCAAAGCGCACGATGCCCTCGGCGTCGAGCACGCACGCCGGTGTGCGCACGAGCTTGAGGAGGCCGAACAGCGCCGGGACACGCTTCTCGCAGGTGTAGCCGCGCAGCCAGCCACCCGTGGGCAGCGCCTGCACCGCGGCGGGTTCGACGCCCATCGTCTTCGCCGCGATCGCAGCGAGTTCCGCTTCGCTCGGCAGTGCACCGCCGAGCTCGCGCGAGCGCATCTGCGGCGTGCCGCGTGCCGTGGCGCGCACCCGCTTGTCCTTGCGATCGATCTCGACATGCACTTCGATCGAGCCCGGATCCGCGCCCATGCGCAGCACGCGCTCGAACGCCTCCTTGCGCAGCGCGAGCAGGTCCGACTCTCCCGGGCTCAGCAGCGTGCGCTCGACCGTGTCCTGCAGGATGCCGAGGGCGACGCCGATCGCGGAGATCACTTCCGCGTGGCGCGCGATGCGGTGCTCCATCCCTAGTCCGCGCGCGGTGAACGGCACGATCGCCTCCGC
>CAITGX010000405.1 GCA_903892045.1 uncultured Planctomycetota bacterium
ACTTCCGTGCAGTTGTCCGTAGCCGCCATTCCCACGGTGAAGTCCGGCACGATGCCCTGACAGCCCGCGCCCGTGCCCACCGTCTGGTTCGCCGCGCAGTTCGCGATCACCGGGGGTGTCGTGTCGCCAGAACCACTGCAGAGGTTGAAGACGAGCGCATCGCTCAGGTTGGTCTGTCCGGGAGCGGCAGGGTCCCGGTACCACGCTTGAGCGCGGATCGTTTGGCCAATGGCAAATGGAGCGCCGAGAGCGCTCGGATGGGCGGCACGCCATGCGTTGAAGTCCAGAGCAATAGCCCCATCACAGGAGCCAGGAGATCCCGTCGACTCGAGAACCCCCATACGCTGCACCGGGCTCGCCACGCACTTGAAGCTCGGGCTGCCCTGCGCCCACGGAGTGATGAGCGAGTAGAAGCCGTAGAAGATGGTCCCGTATCGCTCGCCCGGCATGTTCGAGATCGAGATGCTGAACCCTGAGGCAGCATTCATGCTCGGGATGCCGCTGCCCGCAATCGCCGGCACGCACCCCTGCACCGACGTCCCCGCCGTGCAATAGGTCGACACGTTGCCCGTGCAGCACTGCTGCGCGCGAATCGGAGAATGGAATTGAGTGACGAGTGCGAGGAGCAGGAATGCGATGCGGGCGATACGGAGCATGAGCGGAGTCCTGAGAGGGACTTGGGAAGGACGCGAGCGGAACTCGCGCGAGGGGGCGGGCCCGGGGAATGGCGGCGCGGGGCTCGAATCTAGCAGTGCGGCGGAGTCTTGGGGGGAGTGGAGGGCGGGGTGGGCGCGTGAGGGCGGGAGCGGGCGGGTGGCCGCTGGGGCCCGCTTCCGGGGCCAGCGGCGGGGTGCGGGGTGGGGTTGTTTACAGTTTCGATACCGGAGGTTTGGTGGATTTTTGGATAGGCTGGGGACATGGTGCGGCGCGAGGGAGGGCTGGGGCGGCGAGGGGTGCGGGTCGAGCTGGAGCCGGGGGTGCGCGAGGCGGACGGCGGGGAGCCGGTGATCGAGCTCGGGCGCGACCATGGTGCTGGTCAGGCGGAGGGTGCTGGTCAGGCGGAGGGTATAGGCGAGGCGGAAGGCGCAGGTGAGGGCGAAGGCGGCAGCGGGCGGCGGGCGGGCGAGGAGCAGGAGGCGCGCCTAGCCTTGCTGGAGCGCTCGCGCCGGCGACTGGAGGGGCCGGGGGCGGGGGCGCGGCCGGGGCGCTGGGACTGGCCGGAGGTGGCCGGGCGGCTGGCGGAGCTCTCCCAGTGGCGCGGCGGGCCGGCGCTGACCTTGGCCCTGCGGCTGGTGCGGGATGCCCAGCGGCGGGGCGAGCCGGTGGCGTGGGTCGGGACGCGGCAGAGCTCGTTCTACCCGCCGGACGCGGCCGAGCTCGGGGTCGACCTCGAGGCCCTGGCGGTCGTGCGGCCGCCGCGGGAGGAGGACCTCGCGCTGGCGGCGGAGTGGCTGGCGCGCTCGGGCGCCTTCGGGCTGGTGGTGGTCGACCTCGGCGCGCGCGCGGCGGTGCCGATGGCGCTGCAGTCGCGGCTGGTGGCGCAGGCCCAGCGCCACGACACCGGCGTGCTGTGCCTGACGGAGAAGGACGTGTCGAGCTCGTCCCTGAGCTCGCTCGTGTCGCTGCGCGCGCACGCGCAGCTGCGGCGGCGCGGGCCCGACGCGTTCGAGTGCGTGCTCGAGGTGTGCAAGGACAAGCGGCGCTCGCGCCCGTGGCGACTGGTGGAGGTGGCCCATGGAGTCGCTGGCTTGCGTTGACGTTCCCGCGCTCGCGCTGCAGGTGCTCGTGGCCCGCGAGAGCGCGTGGCGCGCGGAGCCTGTGGCGGTCGTCGACCACGACGCGCCCCACGGCGTCGTGCGCTGGACGAACGAGCGCGCGCGGCGCGCGGGCGTGCTCGCGGGCATGCGCTACGCCTCGGCGCTGGCGCTGTGCGCGCACCTGCGCGCGGCGACCGTCGAGCAGGCCGAGATCGACGCGGCGCTCGAGCGCATCGCGACGCTGCTGCGCACGTTCTCGCCCGACGTGGAGCCCGCGCGCGCCGAGCCGGGGGTGTTCTGGGCCAACCTAGCGGGGCTCGAGCTGCTGCACGCAACGCGCATCGAGTGGGCGCGGGCCGTGCGGGCGGCGCTCGCGCGCGCGGGCTTCGAGAGCGCGGTGACGACGGGCTCGCGGCGCTTCTCGACCTACGCGATCGCCAAGGCGCTGCACGGCTCGCGCGTGCTCGTGCTCGAGGAGGCCGCGGCCGAGGATGCGCTCGCGCGACGCGTGTCGCTGGCGCGGCTCGCGCTCGACCCGGGCGCGCGCGACGAGCTGGCGCGGCTGGGCGTGCGCACGGTCGGCGAGCTCGTGGCGCTGCCGCGCGAGAGCGTGCTCCTGCGCTTCGGGCCGGAGCTCGAGCGGCTGCACGCGCTCGCCTCGGGCGCTGCGAGCGCGCCGCTCGCGGCGGAGGCGGTCGTGCTCGCGCCGCGCGCGCAGGTCGAGCTCGACTTCCCGCTCGAGAACCTCGACGCGCTGCTCCTGTGCGCGGAGGACCTCGCGCGGCCCCTGTTCGCGGAGCTCGCCGAGCGCGGGCAGGCAGCGCGCGAGCTCGCGCTGCGGCTGGTGCTCGAGAACGGGCGCACGCTCGACGAGTGCGCGCAGCCCGCGGAGCCGGCGCTGCGCTGGGAGGCCTTCGAGCGGCTGCTGCGGCTGCGGCTCGAGCGCACGCGGCTCGAGCGCGGCGCCGTGCGTGTCGAGGTCGAGCTCGCGGGCGTGCGCGCGACGAGCGAGCAGCTGCGGCTCTTCGCGGCGCATCCCGGGCGCGACCCGCGCGCGGCGGAGGCGGCGTTCGCGGCGCTGCGCGCAGCCTTCGGTGAGGACGCGGTGG
>CAITGX010000406.1 GCA_903892045.1 uncultured Planctomycetota bacterium
CAATGAGCATTGCATAGAAAAACACTTTCCCTACGAGGCGGTGTTTGCGCGGATCGCGAAAATTGTAAAAGATGGCAATGGGACCAGTCACCAGCGTAGAAGCTCCGGCAATGACATGGATCTTAAGAAGCAAGTCGATCATAAATTCAAGCATGGCTGTTATTTTGGGGCTTCAGGAATTCGTGTGGGTAGCTGATCGCGCCACGGGGTAAAGATCGAGGCCGCCGAGGTGGAAGTAGATCGCGTTGCGGAAGCGCTCCCGGTTGCGGAAGCCGCAGGCCTGTTTCTTGATCCACTGGATCCTCGAGTTGACGCTCTCGGCGGTTGCGTTGGTGACGCTCAGCACGATCGCGTTGACGATGCCCCACAGGTGAGCCTGGACCGTGCGCGCGGCCTTCTTCATGGGCTCGAGGCGGCTGCGCATCGCCCAGCCGATCCACTTCTTCCACGCCTTCGTCGCCCACCCGCGGGCGGCGTAGCCCCACAGCCAGCGCGCCGCGTCCTTGATCGCCCAGGCCCGGCCAGCTTTCAGCGAGCAGTCGCGCAGCAGGTCGAACTCGATGCGTCGCTCGCGCGGCATGTTCTCGGGGTTCTGGGCCCAGATGTACTTCGTCCGCTTGGGCACGTACATGCCGTCGGCCGCGAGCTCGCGGTTCTCCTGCTTGCGCACCGTGTTCACCGCGTCGTTGAGCAGCTTCGCCACATGGAAGCGATCGAAGCAGATCTTCGCGTCCGCGTTGCCCACGTGGGCGCGCGCGGAGCGCACGTAGGCGGCGCACATGTCCATCGCGACGGCCTCGATCCCGTCGAGCTGCTCCTTCTCGAGCAAACCCCAGAAACCATCGAGGGAAACGCTCGTGCGGTCATCGGCGACGTAGAGCACATGCCCACGCTCGATGTCGGTGACCACCGTCACGTACTCGTGGCGCTTCTGGAAGGACGTCTCGTCGACGCCCACGCGCCGCACGTCGCGCACCTTGCGCCGCTCGAGCCCGCGGCGCACAGCGCGCTGCATCACTCCGTCGATCTGGTCCCACGTCAGCCGCATGCGTCGGGCGACCGCCGAGATGCCGGCCTCGCGCAGCCAGTCGATGATCAGGCTCTCCATCAGCGCCGTGAAGCCAGACCCAGGCTCGGCCCAAGGCGTTGCGATCTGGGCGACACCGTGCTCCCGACACTGCACGCGCGGCACGTCGGCGACGAGCACCGTCTTGAACTGGCAGGTGTCCAGGTGCCGCCACGAGCGACGGCGAGTGTCGTAGCCCGGGCAAGCCTCGCCGCAGGTCGGGCAGGGGTGCTGCGCATCGGCCCGGCATTGGATCGTGACCGTGACCTCCTCGCGCTTCGCGCTCACATCGACCTCGGTCACGAACCACGGCGCCCGCACTCCCAGGATCGTCGCGTACAGGTCTTTGTTGGTGTCGCTCACGCAGCGGAGCGTACCGCCTCCAAGGACGCCCGCAGCGGCTCGCGCTGCACAGGGCAGACGCCTCGTCAACGCACCCCGGAAGCCCCGCTACCCACACGAAAGCCTGAAGCGCCAGAAATTCTCTTGGCAAATCCGCCTAGCACTCGAGATCGCACTGCCGGTCGCGCACCACCTGCGCCATCGCGGCCTCGCGCCGTCCCTCGAGCTCGCGCCTGTGGGCCGGCAGCGCGCAA
>CAITGX010000407.1 GCA_903892045.1 uncultured Planctomycetota bacterium
AGCGCAGGCCGTCGCCGAACACGAGGCCCGCACCGTTGGCGAGCTGGTCGGTGCCTTGGAAGAAGAGCACCGAGGTGTTCGGCACGGGAAAGACGGACAGTGTGAACGTGTCGTTCGAGAGCGAGGCCGAGCCGTAGCCCGTGAGGCGTGCCCCGCGCCCGATCGAGCTCGCGCAGCCGCTGCCATCGCTCGTGGCGTTGCCGCACGGACAAGGCGTGGCGCTGCCGTTGCCAAGGCAGAAGGCCGTGCCGCTCTCCGGCGGCGCGAGGGCCTGTCGGTAGAACTCCCAGTTCTGGGGCCCCAGCGCCTGCATCAGCGGGATCGAGTCGTGGTCGATGCCCGGAGGCGTGGTCCACTCGTGCTCGATGCCGAGCGCCAGCAGCTCGTCGTGCAGGAGCGTGTGATTGGCCAGCATGCAGTCGAGCTGTCCGGTTGCCATGCGCAGGCGGATACCGCTCGAGAGGATTGCGGCGACGCCCTGCGCAGCGAGTGTGCGCGGCGTCTGCGCGAGGTAGTAGGCCGGGTCGCTGTCCCACACGAGGTCGTAGATCGCCAGCCGCTGCGCGAGTGGGATCGTGCTGCACGGGGGCTCGTCGAGGAAGTCGAGCTGCAGCGGACCCGCTCCGAGCAGCGAGGCCGCGCCGAACAGCTGCGGGAACTTGAAGGCGAAGCGGCCGGCGCCTTGGCCGCCCATGCTGAAGCCCTCGACGGCGCGCCCGGCGCGCGTGGCGAGCGTGCGGAACTGCGCATCGACCTCGGGGATGAGCTCCTGGATCACGACCGTCTCCATCGGCACGGTGCCGTCCTTGGAGTTGCACCACATGGACGACGGCATGCCGTTGGGGAAGACCACGATCATCGGCGGGATCAGTCCCTGCGCGATCGCGGAGTCGAACCACGAGGCGAGCTGGGGAATGCCGGCGATCGGCGGGCCGGAGCCGTGCAGCCAGTAGAGGGTGGGGAAGCGCCGCGTCGGTTGCGTGTCGTAAGCCGGCGGCGTCCAGACGTGGTAGCTGACCGCCGTGCCGGCGGCCGCGCTCGGAAAGGTGCGGTACTGGACGCGCGTGGCCACGACTTGCTGCGTCGTCCACTGAGCGGGTGCCGCAGGTGCGAGCAGGCCAAGAAGAGCTAGGCACACCGCGAGCGTCCGCAGTGCACGGGAGGCGAGAGTGAGAGGGGACAGGTTCTTCTTCATGGGCGCGGAGCAACTTGGTCGCCGCACTGCAACCCGCTCTTGTCTCCCTGGTTTCGCCGTTGGCCTGCGAGAGCCACGGGCGGGGTGGATCGGACTGCGTGCAGCACCATCTTAGGGCGGACGGCCGAAACCGTGGGGGAGGAGGCGGGTCGACAACTGCGAATCGACTCAGATTGCGGAACTGAGTTCGCGGCGAGGCAGCGCAAGTCGATGCTCTCGTCCGTAGTCCCCGGAGGTCTCCAGCCCATGCAAGCACGCGGATCCGCACTCGTCCTCCTGTCCGTCGCAGTCGCCCTCGGCGCGCTCTGCTGGTGGGGACTCTCCACCGCAACAGGTGAGCGGGAAGCGTGGGACTCGGGGCTCTACTTCCTCGGCGTGCTGCCGCTGCTCACGGCCGCGTGTGCGCTCGCTGCCAGCCGCCGCTGGCGCGGCGCGCTGTGGATCGCCCCGGCGTTCGCCGCCGGTGAGTGGATCGCGATGGTGGCACGGAGCGGCGGCGACCTCGGAGTCTGGCCAATCGGCCTGCTGTTCACGGCCATCACGCACGCCCCGGCCTTCGGGCTCGGTCTCGCGATCGTCGCTCGACACCGGCTTCGCGACGCGCGGAAGTGAGGCCGATACGATGCGCGCATGACGGAGCGCGCGCGCCCGACGCGGATCGAGACTCTCGGCCTCGGCCTCGCCCTGCTGGCTGGCTTCTGGCTGCGTCTCACGGCACGCGACGTGCATTCGCTGTGGTTCGACGAGTGCGGCACGCTTGCCGTCGCGCTGGCCGATGACCCGCTCGCGACTCTGCGTGCGGATCGGCATCCGCCGCTGTCGTTCTTCGCGTTTCGCGCCTGGGTGGCGCTGTTCGGCGAGAGCGATGCTGCGGTGCGAGCACTGCCCGCGCTCGTGTCGTGCGCCACGATCGTGCTCTTCGCGGTGTAGGTGCGCCGCGTCGCGACCGGAGCCGTCGCGGTACTCGCGGCGTGGCTGCTCGCCGTGGCGCCGTATCAGGTCTGGATGGCGCAGGAAGTGCGCATGTACCCGTTCGTGGAGCTCGGCGCGGTGCTCGTGCTCCTCGGCAGCTGCCTCGCGCGCGAGCGACACGCCCTAGGTGCGACGGTCGTGGCGCTCGGGACCGCGCTCGCCCTCGGATCGCATTACCTCGGGGCCTGCGTCGCGGGCCTGACGCTCGCGGTCGGCTCGAACTGGAAGGAACGCCGGTACGCGGCCCTTGGCGCGGCGCTCGGAATGCTCGTCTGGGTGCCGTGGTTGCTCGTCTCGCTCCGCGACCAGATGCAGTCGGGATGGGGCGACACCGTCAAGCTCTCGGCTCGCGACTTGGCCGAGCTCGGGCCGCGATTGTTCGTCGTGGAGATGGATGCAGTGCCCGCTCGCTGGCGCGGAATCGCGTATGCGCTCGGAGCCCTGTGCTGGGGCGCGCTGGCGCGCTGC
>CAITGX010000408.1 GCA_903892045.1 uncultured Planctomycetota bacterium
CTCGAAGGACATCTTCCAGTTGGCGCCGCGAGCCCAGAGGGCGGAGTCGAGCGGCGGTACGTGAACTTGCTCGCGATCGCGAGGGAGGGTGGCGTCGAACGAGGACTTGCGCGGCGCACCGGGCGTGGTGTGGGAGCCTGCGGGCAGGGCGCGGGGGACGGAAGGCGTGTCCGGCAGCGCCCCGGGCAGTGGCCGTGTCGCGGACGTTCCGGTCGGCCGCCGCGGAACGCGAGGCGCGGCCTCCTGCACGCTCGCGGCGAGCGCGAGTGCGGCGCAGGCGAGGGGCCAGAGCGAGAGTCGAGGGAATCGGACGCGGGACATGGGGCGCGCGGCTCCTGAGTCCGGGAACCCCGCTTCGAAGGGTACACCGCAGGGTTGGAGCGGGCGCGCGCTCGACTCCCGGCGAGCGCTTCCTAGGATGTGCCGGTGCGCAGGATTTTCCCGGTGATCGCCCTGTTGTGCGTGGCGCCGCTTGCGGTGGGGCTCGCGCTGGTGTGGGGCCCTGATCCGGTGGCCGTTGCGGCGCGCGAGCCGCTGCGCGAGCGCGCGGCGGACTACGAGGGCGCGGACAGCTGCGCCGCCTGCCATCCCGACCACCACGCGAGCTGGGAGCGCACGTTTCACGCGTCGATGACGCAGCTGCCCGAGCGCGACAGCGTGCTTGGGCACTTCGACGGTCGGCCGGTCGAGTTCTACGGGCGCAGCGCGGTGCCGTTCGAGCGCGACGGCGCGTTCTGGATGCGCATCCCCCGTGGCGAGGGCGAGCGCGAGGCGCAGGTCGCGCTGTGCGTCGGGTCGAATCGCTACCAGCAGTACTTCGAGCGTGTCGGCGAGGGCGAGGGTGGCGAGCTGCGGCGGCTTCCGATCCTCTGGCACGTCGGGGAGCAGCGCTGGATGCACCTGAACGGAGTGTTCCTCGAGCCCGACGACACGCGCTGGGACGCGCACGCGGCGAGCTGGAACGACAACTGCGTCTTCTGCCACAACACGGGCGTGCAGCCGCGCATGGAGGCGAGCGAGCGGCGCTTCGCGACGCGCGTCGCGGACCTCGGCATTGCTTGCGAGGCTTGCCATGGGCCGGGCGAAGAGCACGTGCGACGCATGGCCTCGCCGCTCGCACGTCTGGCGACGGAGTCCGGCACGCTGGCCATCGTGAATCCGAGCGAGCTCGCGCAGGCCGAGTCGCTCGCGCTGTGCGGCCAGTGCCACTCGCAGCGCTTGCCGGATCCGCTCGAGCGCCTGTCCGAGTTCCTCGACCGCGGTCCATCGTTCCGGCCCGGGGACGAGCTGCGCGGCCACGTCACGCCCGTGACGCGCGAGACACCGAGCGTGTCGTCGAAGCGTCCGGAGCTGTTTCGCGAGCGGTTCTGGCGCGACGGCACGGCGCGACTGACGGCGTACGAGTACCTCGGCGTCACGCAGTCGCCGTGCGTGAAGGGTGGCGAACTCACCTGCGGCTCGTGTCACTCCATGCACTCGGGCGATGTGCATGGGCAGCTCGAGCCCGAGCTGCGCGGCGACCGCTCCTGCACGCAGTGCCACGACGAGATCGCGCGCGATGTGAGCGCTCACACGCACCACGCGCCCGAGAGCAGCGGCTCGCGCTGCCTCGAGTGCCACATGCCGCGCATGGTGTACGGGATCCTCGACATTCACCGCAGCCATCGCATCGAGGTGCCCGATGTGCGCCGCGATGTCGAGGCGGGACGGCCGAACGCCTGCACGAGCTGTCACCTCGGCGAGACGGCGCCGTGGGCGGCGCAGGCGATGCGCGCGTGGTGGGGCGAGCGCTACGAGGCGCCGCGCTCGCGGCCCGATGGAGCTCCCCTGGACGTGCCCGAGGCCCTCGCCTCGCTCCATGCGGGCGACGCGGTGCAGCGCGCGGTCTACGCGCGGCAGCTCGGTCGGGAGGATGCGGCGGAGCCTCCGCGGGAGCGCGCATTCGCCATGGCGAGCCTCGTCGTGGCGCTCGGCGACGGCTACCCGAGCATTCGCACGCTCGCCCGCCGCTCGCTGGAGCGACTCGAGCGCGAGCTCGACTTGGGGCTGGCGGGGGAGCTGGCTGCCTACGACGCCTTCGGGACCACCGAGGAGCGACGCGACGCCAGCTTGCGCCTGCTGGAGCTGCTGCGCGCGAGAGCGGCTGCTCGCTGCGCTCCGCCGCGTCCCGGCCAGCTGATCGATGAGCACTTTGCCGTCGACCTCGAGCGCATCGTGCAGCTGCTGGACCTGCAATCCGACCACGTGATCTCGATCGGCGAATGAACGACACGCATCCCACGAGCGTCGCGAAGGCGCTGCGCACCGGCTGGATCCTGCTGGCGACGAGCTTGCCGCTCGGCCTCGTGCTCGAGGCACTGCACGCCTTCAAGGTGCGCGGCTTCCTCGAGAGCGCGGTGCGCCGCGAGATGTGGCGGCTCGCGCACGCGCATGGAACCCTGCTCGCGCTGCTCCTGATCGGCTTCGCCGCCGTGGCGGAGCGTCATCTCGCGAGCGAGCGTCACGCGTCGATCGCGCGGGACTTGCGCCTCGGCGCGGTGCTCATGCCGGTCGGTTTCTTCCTGGGGGGCGTGCTGAACCGCGAAGGAGATCCCTCGCTCGGCATCGTGCTCGTTCCGCTGGGCGCGCTGTTCCTCGTGTCGGCGCTCGTGCGCGCGGCGCTCGCGACGCGTTGAGCGCTGGCCGATGGCACTCGGGGTCGCGATCTTCGCCGTCACCTACCTGCTGATCGCAGGACGCCGCCTGGCGTGGCTTCCGCTGGATCGTCCCGCGGGTGCGCTCGCCGGCGCGGTGGCGATGGTGCTATGCGGCGTGCTCGCCCCGCACGAGGCGCTGGAGGCGATCCACGGCGGGACGCTGCTGCTGCTCTTTGGCCTGATGGGCATCGGGGGCTTTCTCGCCGCCGATGGCTTTCTCGATCGCTCGGCCGATGCGCTCGCGGCGCGCTGCGGGAGTGCGTCACGCCTGCTCGGCGCGCTCGTGTGGGGTGCGGGCGCCCTGTCGGCCGTCATCACGAACGACGCGGTGTGCGTGCTCGGCGCGCCGCTCGTCGTGGCGTGGGTGAAGCGCCTGCGGCTGCCGGCGCTGCCGTTCCTGCTCGCGCTCGCGACCGCCGCCAACACGGGCTCGGTTGCCACGTTGGTCGGCAACCCGCAGAACATGCTGTGCGGACAGCTCGGCGGACTCGACTACTCGCGCTACCTGCTGCACGTCGCGCCGGTCGCGGTGCTGGGGCTCGCGCTCAACCACGCGCTGCTCGCGTGGATGTTCCGGCGCGAGCTCGCGCTCGAGCTGCCGAAGGTGGTCGCGCCACGCGTGCTCGATCCGCGCAGCTCGATCACGCTGGGTGTCCTGACCCTGACCGTGGTGGCGTACCTGCTCGGCGCGGAGCTCGCGTGGACCGCCGCGGGCGGCTTCACCGCGCTGATGTTCGTCCACCGCGCCGACACGAGCCGCCTGTGGGAGCGCATCGACTGGTCCGTGCTGCTCTTCTTCGCGGGGCTCTTCGTGGTGGTCGAAGGCCTCGCTCGCAGCGGAGCGACCGAGTGGTTCTTCGCGCGCTGGCCGCTCGTCGCGGGCGAGACGGGGGCCGTCGATGCGTGGCGGGCGAGCGGCCTGTTCCTCGCGGGCTCGAACCTCGTCTCGAACGTGCCCTTCATTCTCGTCGTGCAGGACGAGCTCGCGCGCTTCGAGAATCGCGAGCTGGCGTGGGAGCTGCTCGCGATGGCATCGACCTTCGCGGGCAACCTCACCCTGCTCGGCAGCGTCGCCAACGTGATCGTCGCCGAGCGCGGTCGCGAGGTGGGCGGGATGGGCTTCTTCGCCTACCTGAAGGTCGGCTTCCCGCTCGCCTTGCTCACGACGGCGCTGGGCACGGCGTGGCTCGTCTTCGTGCACGGGTGAGCGCGCACGCGCCCGATGCGCTCAGGTCGGCTGGAACGCTGCGTTCACGCGGCGCATGACGGTTTGCGTGAACTGTTCCGTCGAGAGCTTGCCGCCGATGTCAGCGGTCTTCTCGCCCTGCGCGATGGCGTCGAGCAGCGCCGTGCGCAGGACTTTGCTCGCGTCGAGCTCACCGACGTGACGCAGCAGCGACGCGAGCGCGAGCAGGGCCGCGGTCGGGTTGCACAGGCCCTTGCCCGCGATGTCCGGCGCGGTGCCTCCGGCCGGGTCGAACATCGCCAGCGTGATCGTGCCGTTGTCGGCGAAGGCGTAGCTCGCGCTGTCGCCCAAGCCCACCGAGCCGATCAGGCCGCACAGCATGTCCGAGAGGAAGTCGCCGTACTCGTTGGGCGTGACGATCACTTGGTAGCGCTCGGGGCGCATGATGATGCTCGCGAGCATCGAGTCGAACA
The DNA here is from genome assembly GCA_903892045.1 of uncultured Planctomycetota bacterium. Taxonomy (GTDB): domain Bacteria; phylum Planctomycetota; class UBA1135; order UBA1135; genus F1-120-MAGs118. The sequence continues at coordinate 4,356 of CAITGX010000408.1, forward strand.
GCTCGCGGCGGTAGGGGATGCCCGGGTAGTCCTGCGCGACGTGGCCGCAGGCTTCTTCGAACAGGCCGTCCGTGCCCTTCTGGATCGTGTACTTGGAGCTGGACACGACGCCGCACTTCTTGAGCATCGCGAGCTTGAACGCGAAGCGCGCGGCGTGGCGCGAGGGCAGGCGCTCGATCACGCGCAGACTGACCGCGGTGTCGGGCCCGATGCGTCGCCCCGCGTCGTCGTAGGTGCCGCCCGTGCCGATGCGCACCACGTCGATGTCGATCGACTTCGTGAAGTTCGTGGCGATGCCGGGGATCGTGACGACCGGGCGGTGGATCACGGAGAACTGGCAGCGTTCGCGCAGGACCTTGTTCGGCGAGAGGTCCTCGCTGGTGGTCGTGGTGGGGTACTTGAGCGCGACCTTGTGCGTCCTCATGGCCGACTCGGCCGCGTCGTACACCGCAGCGCCTCCCCGGGCGCGCGCTGCCTCGGACAGGTCGACCTGCACGAAGTCGAGCTTGCAGGGCAAGGTCGAGGAGAGCGCGTGGACGGCCGTGGAGAGCTCGGCGGAGATCCCGTCTCCGAGCAGTTCGACCACCTTGTAGGTCTTCATGGCAGGCTGCCTGTGGACTGGCGTTCGGACTCGACGTGCGGTTTCCGGCGGGTTTCGCCGGAACTTCGAGGGGCAAGCAGGATAGGAGCCGCGCGCCAAGGCGCAACGGTGCGCCGCTCGCGCTCCCGGAGCAGGCGCGCTCGCAGCGCGAGCGACCCGCGGCCCCGTCTGGGCGCCGGGCCGCTCGCGACCCTATCCTGTGCTCCCCCGGCCCGCCGTGGCCCGCGACCCGCTCGATGGCGAAGTCCCATTCCAAGACGCTGCTGCTGCTCCTGTCCGGGGCCGCGCTGGCCCTGGCGCTGCTCCTGCTCCTCGTCCTGCGCGACGAGCCCGAGAGCGCTCCGGGGGAGAGCGCCGAGGCTCCTGTGGACCTCGGTGCGGCTTTTCCGGCGCCGCCGAGCCCGGGGGAGCTGTCCGCGCCCGTCGAAGTCGAGCTGTCGGGTCCGGCGCGCGTCGAGGGCCGCGAGGCCGAGACCAGCGTGGCGTGGCCGGTGAAGGTCGAGCTCGAGCTCGTGCGCGGCGCGCACATCCCGCGCGCGAAGGGCGTGCCGGCCATGGGCAGCGGCGCGACGGCGCGGCTGCGCGGACGACTCGCCTTCGGTGAGTCGGGCGTGCAGGGCCGCGTCGCGTTCAGCGGCGGAGCGAACGCGGGGCGCGTGCTCGCGACCAATGAACGCGGCGAGTACGGCGCGCTCGATCTCTATCCGGGGCTCGCGGAGGTGCGCGTCACGGCTGGCGGCTACGAGTCCGTGCGCGAGGTCCAGCTGCGCGCGGGCCAGACCGCGGAGCTCAACGTCAGCTACGACCTGCCGGGACAGTTCTACTGTCAGGTGTTCGATCGCGAGGGCAAGGGGCTCGAGGGCGTCGATGTCGAGCTCGACGGCTCGCACGTGCGCACGAACGAGCAGGGCATCTCGCACTTCGGCGCCACCCCCGGCGGAGACGTGGTGCAGCTCGTGCTGCGCAAGGAGGGCTTCGCCACGCAGTCGGCGCGCGTCTCGGTCGCGGCCGGGCGCGTGACGGAGCTCGGGCGCTACGCGTTCACGATGCAGCCGGCGGCCGCGCTCGAAGTCACGCTCGGCGCGCGCGTGGGTTCGCGCGAGGACGCGGTCGTGATCCTGTTGCCGGAGGTGAGCGGCATGAACCGCTCGTATCCGTGGCATCGCGTCAGCCCTGCGCGCGTGCGACCCGGCACGACGCTGCGCCTCGACGACCTGCCGCCGATCCGGCTCTCCGTGCGCGTGTTCCTCGACGGAGCCAAGGCGGAGCCCGAGTCGACCCTCGCGTTCCTCGACCCGGGCAAGGTCGAGCAGGTGACGGTGGCCTTCGAGCCTGGACCCGCGTTTGCCGGCATCGCCGTCGACGGGCAGGGACGCCGCCTCGAGGGTGCGCGCATCGTGTGCGAGGCTCCCGATCGGACCGCGGCCACGCTGCAGTACCTCGAGCAGCTCCCGCGCGTGCTCGAGGAGGAGATCGTCCCGAGCTTCCCGCCGGGCGCGAGCGAGGCGCGCACCAACTTCAACGGCGAGTTCGTGTTCGGCAGCTGGCCGAAGCTCGGCGAGGTGCGCTACCTGTGGGGCGAGAGCGCCGACGGCAAGCTGTGGGGGGGCCGGGCGGTGACCGCCGCGGACACGCAGGTCGAGCTGGTGCTCGCGCCCGTGGAGTCGGGGCGTGCGGCGGTGAGCCTCGTGTTCCCGGGGCGCAAGCAGGGGCTGCCCGTGGTGGTCTCGATCGGCGGCAAGCCGCGCGAGGAAGTGGTGCTGCCCGCCGACGAGCCGCTGCCGGTCTCGGGGCTCGCCACCGGCACGTGGCGCGCGCGCGCGACGTGGAATGGCCGCTCGCTGCTGCGCGGCGGGCAGGAGGAGTTCGAGCTGCTGGCGGACCGCACGCTCGACATCCAACTGCCCGAGGGCGCGATCGTGGGGCAGGACGCGGACACCCTGCTGCGGGCGGGCCGCTCCCTGCCGTCGTTTCTGGCGACTCCGGGCGGCGGCGGGCGCTGAAGCCGCGGGTGGCGCGGCGCTATCATCGCGGCGCTTGAAGACGCTCCTCCTCGACGGTCGGTCCCTGCGCCTCGACGACTTCCTGCCGCTCCTGCGCGGCGAGCCCGTGCGGCTCGAGCTCGCGCCGGCGGCGCGCGGAGCGGTGGCTGCGGCGCGAGCGCTCGTCGATCGCCACGTCGAGGCCGGCAACATCGTGTACGGGCTCACCACCGGCTTTGGGAAGCTCAAGAGCATCGCGATCCCGCGCGCGGACCTCGTCACGCTGCAGCGCAACCTCGTGCTCTCGCACTGCTGCGGCGTCGGCGAGCCGATGCCGGAGGCCGAGGTGCGCGCGGCGCAGGTGCTGCGACTCAACGGCCTCGCGCGCGGCCACTCGGGCGTGCGCGTCGAGCTGTTCGAGGCGCTCGTGGCGCAGTTCAACGCGGGCTTCGTGCCGGTGGTGCCGCAGCAGGGATCCGTCGGCGCGAGCGGCGACCTCGCGCCGCTCTCGCACATGGCCGCGGCGGCAATGGGACATGGCGAGGCGTGGACGGGGCAGCCCGGTGCGCGCCGGCGCGCGCCGGCAGCGGAGGTGCTCGCCGCGCTCGGGCTCGCGCCCGTGACGCTCGAGGCGAAGGAGGGCCTCGCGCTGATCAACGGCACCGAGATCATGAAGGCCATCGGCGCGCTGGCGCTCTTGCGCGCGCGCAACCTGTCGAAGGCGGCCGACGCGATCGCGTCGCTCTCGATCGAGGCGCTGCAGGGCTCGCTCAAGCCCTTCGACGAGCGCTTCGCGGTCCTCAAGGGCCATCCCGGGCACGCGCGCTGCGCGGCCAACGTGCGGCGTTGCCTCGCGGACTCGCGCGTGCTCGAGCACCACGCCGACTGCGACCGCGTGCAGGATCCCTACTCGCTGCGCTGCGTCCCGCAGGTCCACGGCGCGTTCAAGACGGCGCTCGAGCACGTCGAGGGCGTTCTGGCCCACGAGTTCAACGCCGTCACCGACAACCCCGTGCTGTTCCCCGACACGGGCGAGGTCGTGAGCGCGGGCCAGTTCCACGGCCAGCCGATCTCGATGGCGCTCGACTACCTCGCGCTCGCGACCGCCACGCTCGCCAACATC
>CAITGX010000409.1 GCA_903892045.1 uncultured Planctomycetota bacterium
CGGACTCGAGGGCCGCGATGTCGACGCCGTCGAAGGCCTTCTCGAGCGCGTACTTGCGGGAGGCGACCCCGACCTCGGCCTTGGCGCGGCGGTCGTCCTTGCGGCCTTGCGTCTCGAGCAGGGCGAGGTTGCGGGCGTAGTCGGCCTTGAGCTCGTTGAAGTAGGTGTCGAGCACCTTCGACCACTGCGGGTGCTTCGCGACCACCGGCGACTGGCGCAGGAAATAGACCATCGACCAGCCCTGCGCGTAGCACAGCCCGACGCGGTCGCCGCGGTAGTACTCGGGCTGCTCGAAGCGCAGGATCTCCTTCCACGGGACGAACTTGGCCTCGTTGACGGCGCGCTGGATGGTCCCGAAGCGCCACGGGTTCACGCCGATCTTGCGCACCTTCGAGCCGACGACGTCCGCCCCAGAGAAGTAGTCGCCGTGTCCCTCGTTGAACCACGAGTGCGGCGGGACCTCGCCAGCCGAGTAGTGGATGTATTGGTGGAAGGCCTCGTGGTAGAGCACGATGAACGTGTTCGCGTCACCCGACGAGCGCTTGCCCTTCTCCTTGACCTGCGCGTCGTAGAAGACGAGCTCCTCGGCCGCGTAGTTCCAGTACCCGGCCGAGCCCGGCGGGCCGCCGTAGGCCATGTACTCGGTGCGGTCGCGGCACACGCGCACGGTCGAGACCGCGGTGATCTCCCCCGCCGGCGGGAAGAGCTTGATGTACTCCTTGCGGATCGACTCGATGTCCGCGAGCAGCGTGCGGATCAGCGGCTGGTCGTTGGTGTGGTAGAGGACGATGAAGTTCTCGGTGTCCTCGGCCTTCCAGCCGCGCACCATCTTGCGGCGTACCTCGATGCGGTAGTCGACGCCGCGCAGGCCGGAGCGCGCGTACTTCTGCTGGAGCTTCGTGAGGTCCTGTCCCTCGGGCTCCGAGAGGTCGGCCCTCTCGGCCATGTGGCGCCAGATCTTCTCCTGCTCCTCGAAGTCCGACGGCGCGCAGGTGGCGACGAAGGCAACCGTGCGCCTGCCCTCCTGCCGATACGCGTAGCACCAGCCCGTGAGCTTCGCGCCGCCGGGGCGCCGCAGGGTCAGCGTGTAGATGGTCGAGGTCCAGCCGTTGCGCGGCTTGCCGGGCTGCGAGCGGCCGAGGTCCCAGCCGGTGTGGCGCTCGAACCAGCGCTCGAGCGTGCTGACGGGCGGCGGCGGCGGGGCTTCCTTCTCGCGCTCGACGGGCTTGGCCTTGCTGCGGCCCTCCTCGTCTTCTTCGGGCGCCGGCGGCGGCACCGGCTCGGGCTCGGGCGGCGGCGGGTCCGGCACGAAGGCGATGTCGACCACCGAGAGCTCGGGACGGGCCGAGCGGCGCTTGGCGGGATCGGGGTCGAGCTTCTCCGCGAAGTAGAGCGCGACGAACTGCTCGTCGGGCTGGGTCGGGATCGCCTCGTAGTCGCGCGGGCGGTCGAGGTCGACGCCGAGCTCGGGGAAGCGCTCGCGGGTGTAGCCGCCCTGCGCGGCGCGGGCCGGCGCGAGCGTGGTCACGAGGCAGACGAGCACGAGGAGCGCGCGGGAAAGTGCCATGGTCGTCGGTCCCGCCATGGTACGTCGGCCGCGCGGAGTTTGGCCTGCGCCCTTGCAGGAGTGGCGGGCGGCGGGGTACTTCGTGCGGAATGAACGGGTTCCCGCGCTCCATCCCCCAAGTGTGCGACATCGAGCTCGTGCGCGGCAGCGCGGCACGGCCCGACGCGCCCGTGGGCGCCCTGCTCGAGGTTGCGCACGGGGCGACGCGCGCCGCGGACTTCGACGAACTGGCGGCGGCGCTGCGCGGGCCGTTCCCGCCGGGGCTGCGCGAGTTCTTCTTCGTGAACACCGACGTCGGCGCGCCCGAGCTGGCGAGCGCGGTGGCGCGCGCCGTGGCGCAGGCGCGGCCGGAGTGCGTGCTGGCGGTCGTGCGCTGTCGCGTGCCGCGCACCTTCCTCGACTGCAACCGGCGCATCGCCCGCGACACGGTCGCGCGCGCGAGCGCGGCGGGCGAGATGACTCCGGGCCTGCAGCCTTGGGTGCGCGACGAGCGCGACCGCGAGCTCTTGCTCGAGCGCTACTTCGCCTACCGCGAGGCCGTCTCGAGCACCTTCGAGGCCGTGCGTGCGCGGGGCGGCGCGACGCTGTTCGTGCACACCTACGCGCCGCGCTCCATCGACGTGGCGATCGACGAGCACATCGCGCAGTCGCTGCGCGCGGCCTACGAGCCGGGCCGCCTGGAGAGCTGGCCGCTGCGACCGGAGATCGATCTCATCACGGCGGATCCCGAGGGCGTCGAGCTCGCGCAGCCCGAGCTCGCGGCGCGGGCCGCGGCGGAGTTCACGGCCGCCGGCTTCGGAGTGTCTCGCAACACCGCCTATCCGCTGCACCCCGTGACGCTGGCTCACGAGCTCGCGGCGCAGCGACCGGCGTCCGCGCTGTGTCTCGAGGTGCGCCGCGACCTGCTCGTGCGCGAGTTCGTCCCGTTCGTGGAGCTCTCGACGGACGCGCTGCGAGTCGCGCGCGCGGCGGCTCCGCTCGCGCGGGCGCTGGCACCCTTCGTCGCACCCGGCTCCTGAGCGCGCGACGGGCTCGGGCTGCGGCTATCCTTGCCGCTCCCCATGCGCGAGACCGCCGCCGTACTGACCCTCGATCGCTTCGCCACGTCGGACGCCAAGACCGCGCACGGGCTCGTGCGAGGCCCGTGCCGCTACGAGGTGATCGCGCTGGTGGACGCGCTCGGCGCCGGACGAGATGCGGGCGAGCTGCTCGACGGTCGTGCACGCGGCATCCCGACCTACGGCTCGCTCGAGGCACTGCTCTCCGCCGGACGCAGGCCGGACGTGGTCGTCGTCGGAGTCGCGACGCAGGGCGGCGTGCTGCCGCCTGAGCTGCGCGGAACGCTGCGCGCGGCGCTCGAGCGCGGCATCGGCGTCGTCAACGGCCTGCACCACCTCGTCGGCGACGAGCCGGAGCTGCGCGCGGCCGCCCAGCGCAGCGGTGCGCGCATCCTCGACGTGCGCCGACCAAAGCCCCGCGCCGACCTGCACTTCTGGAGCGGCGCGATCGCTCAGGTGCGCGCGCCGCGGCTCGCGCTGCTCGGCACCGACTGCGCGCTCGGCAAGCGGACGACGAGCCAGCTGCTCGCAGCAGCGGCCCGCGAACGCGGCATCGAGACGGAGGTGATCTACACCGGCCAGACGGGCTGGCTGCAGGGCTGCGGCTTCGGCTTCGTGCTCGACGCCACGCCCAACGACTTCGTCTCCGGCGAGCTCGAGCACGCGATCGTCGAGGCCGACCGCGAGGCCGAGCCCGACCTGATCGTGCTCGAGGGCCAGTCGGCGCTGCGCAACCCCTCGGGCCCGTGCGGAGCGGAGCTGATCCTCTCGGCGCGCTCGCGCGCGGTGATCCTCCAGCACGCGCCCGCGCGGCACTTCTTCGAGGATCAGGAACACCTCGGCAACGTGATTCCCTCGCTCGAGTCCGAGATCGCGCTCATCGGCATGTACGGCGCGCAGGTCATCGGAATCGCTCTCAACCACGAGCACCTGCCGGAGTCCGAGCGCGCCGCGACGCGCGAGCGCATCGCGCGCGAGACGGGGCTGCCGGTCGCGTACCCGCTGCTGGAGCCGCTCGAACCGCTGCTCGATGCGGTGCAGGCCTACGTGAAGCGCGAGACGCGCAGGTGAAGATCGCCGCGGCTCGCTCGCGCCTCGTGCGCATTCCGCTCTCGCGCCCCTACGCGATCGCGGGCGGGAGCTGGGACGCGGTCGAGATGGTGCTCGTCGAGCTCGAGAGCGACGAGGGCATCGTCGCTCACGGGCAGGCCTCGCCGGCGGAAGAGGTGACGGGCGAGACCGCGGCACAAGCGGCGCTCGAGCTCGCGCACGAGCGGCTCGCGTGGCTCGTCGGCCGCGAGATCGAGACGCTCGCGGCGCTGCGAGCCGAGCTGCAGGCGCGCGTCGCGGGTCCGGCCACGCGCGCCGGAGTCGACATGGCGCTGCACGACCTCGCCGCGAAGCGTGCCGACCGCCCGCTCGTCGAGTGGCTCGGCCGTGCGCATGACTCGATGCGCACCTCGATCACGATCGGCCTCAAGGGCGTCGACGAGACGCTCGCGGAAGCGGACGAGTACGTCGCGCGCGGGTTCACGCTGCTCAAGGTGAAGACCGGCGCGAACGTCGACCTCGACCTCGAGCGACTGGCGCGGCTGCGCGAGCGCTTCGGCGCGCGCATCGGCCTGCGCATCGACGCGAACCAGGGCTACGACCTCGCGGCGTTCCGCAGGCTGGCCGCGCGTGCCGACGCGCTCGCGCTCGAGATGATCGAGCAGCCGATGCGACCGGAGCTCGACGCCGAATTGGCGGCATTCCCCAGCCTGCGCTCGCGACTGGTCGCCGATGAGAGCGTGCACGACGCGCGCGATCTGGCGCGACTCGAGAGCTGCGGCCGTCCGTACGGCGGCATCAACATCAAGCTGATGAAGAGCGGCGGGCCCGGCGGCGCGCTCGAGCTCGCGCACGCCGCGCAGGCTGCCGGACTGCGGCTCTTGTGGGGCTGCATGGACGAGAGCGTGCTCGGGATCGCGGCGGCGCTGCACTGCGCGCTCGCCATGCCCGCGACGGCGTGGCTCGACCTCGACGGCAGCTTCGATCTCTCCAGCGATCCTTTCACGGGCGGATTCGCGCTCCAAGGCGACACGCTCTCGACTCTCGCGCACGCCGGGCTCGGCGTGGAAGAGGCACCATGAACACGCTCGACCGACGCACGTTCCTCGCCGGATCCGCCGCACTGTCCCTCGCCGCCGCGTGCCGCGCGCCCGCGGGCGAGACCGACTGCGACCTGCTCCTGTGCGGTGGACTGGTGCTCGATGGCTCCGGCGGCGCACCGTTCGTCGCGGACGTCGCGCTGCGCGCGGGCCGCATCACGTTCGTCGGACAAGGCAACCCACGGCGCGCGCGGCGCACGCTCGACGCGCAGGGCCTGTGCGTCGCGCCGGGCTTCGTCGACATCCACACGCACTCGGATCGCACGATCTTCGAGTGGCCGCTCGCGGAGAGCCGCATCCGCCAGGGATGCACCACGGAAATCACGGGGAATTGCGGCAGTTCCGCGGCGCCGCGCGCGGCGGCGGACGACGCGGACGAGCACGTGCACGCGCGCTGGGACGACGTGAACTCGTACGCGCGCGCGTGGCACACGCAGGGCGCGGCGCTCCACCATGCGCTGCTCGCGGGGCACGGGACGCTGCGGCGCGGCGTGGTCGGCGAGGTCGATCGCCCCGCGCGGCTCGAGGAGCGCGCGGAGATCGCACGGCGCTTCGAGCTCGCGCTCGAACAGGGCGCCTGGGGCCTCTCGAGCGGCCTCGAGTACGTCCCCGGTCTCTACACGCCGCAGGAGGAGCTCGAGGAGCTCGTGCGCATCGCCGGGCGACGGGGTGTGCTCTACGCCACGCACATGCGCAGCGAGGAAGCCGAGCTGCTCGAGGCGATCGACGAGGCCTTGGGTACTGCGCGCGCGGGGAACGCGCGTCTGCAGGTCTCGCACCTCAAGGCCGCGGGGCGCAGCAACTGGCACCTGCAGGACGAGGCTCTCGCGCGCATCGAACAGGCGCGCGCGGAAGGCCTGGACGTAATGATCGATGCCTATCCGTACACGGCCTACTCGACGACGCTCTCGATCCTGCTCGAGTCGTGGAGCCGCGAAGGCGGCTCGGAGGCGATCCTCGCGCGCCTCGCGGACGCGGCATCGCGCGAGCGCATCCTGCGCGAGGTCGGGCCGCGCGTGGCGACGGAGCTCGGCGGCTTCGAGCTCGTCGTCATCAGCTCGGTGGGCGATCCCGCAGCGCAGGAGTGCGTCGGGCGCAGCCTCGCCGAGCTCGCGCAGGCATGGGGCATCGCGCCGGAGGAGGCCTTCGTGCGCGTGCTCGAGCGCGGCCGCGCGGACGTCGGCTACGTCGGGCACGGGATGAGCGAGGAGAACGTCGCGCGCGTGCTCGCGCATCCGCTCGTGATGATCGGCTCCGACGGCCGCAGCATGGCCCCGACCGGCAGTGCCGCGAACGATCGCCCGCACCCGCGCTCCTACGGCACGTTCCCGCGCGTGCTCGGACGCTACTGCCGCGAACTCGGCGCCCTCGACTTGCCGACGGCGATCGCGAAGATGACGTCGATGCCGGCCGAGCGCATCGGCCTGCGCGACCGCGGCCGCATCGCCGCGGGCTTCGCCGCCGATCTCGTGCTGTTCGATGCGGCGCGCGTCGCGGACCGCGCGACCTTCGAGGAGCCCCAGCGCTATCCCGAGGGCATCGAGCACGTCTACGTGAATGGCGTGCCCGTCGTGCAGCACGGCGCCGTCACGGGCGCGCGACCTGGCCGCATGCTGCGGCGCGAGGCCGCCCTCTAGCCGCCGAAGGAGTGGCGATCGAGCTCGCGCACGATCGCGCGCGCGCGCTCGACGACGTCCTTGGGCGCCTTGTTGCCGTAGGTGGCGGCCGCGAGCTCGACCGCGAGCGCGGCGGCGCGCTGGGCAAGTTCCTGCGGAGCGCCCGCGCGCTCGAGTCGTGCGGCGAGGTCCGGAGTGACGACCTGGGTCGCATCGTCGCGGAGACGTGCGGCGAGGTAGGCCGGATACAGGCGCGTCACGTCGCCGCCGGGACGGATCAGGCGCGTCTCGAAGTCCGCCGCCATGGCGTGCTCGTTCGCCGACGGCAGGCCGCGACGGCCGCGCGCGCGCACGATGAGCAGGATCGCGACGAGCGCGACGACACCGGCCCCGATGAACACGGGCGGAGTGAGTAGCGGTGCTTCGGGCAGAGGGACATCGACGAGGGCGGGCTTCATGGTGCGACGGACGCGCAGCGGCAGGGGCTGCGAACGGGATATTTCATAGCGTCCGGGCGTGCCCGGGGTGAAGTAGGCGAGTTCCACGGGCGGGATCTCGCGCACGCGCTCCTCGGTGACGCGCAGCTCGCACTCGATGCGCAGGGCGCCGTCCACGAGCTCGGAACGCTCCGAGATCGTCCGCAGGCCATCGAACGGACCCACTCGCGGCGCTGCGAAGTGGCCCCAGTTGCCCTGTCCGGTGACGAGCAGCGTGAGCAGCACCATGCCGCCGACCTCCACCTCGCGCGGCTCGGCCTGCGCCTCGAGCGCGAAGCTCCCCACCGCACCGGTGAACTGCGGCGGGCGACCAGCCTCGGGCAAGGCCAGCGCGCGCAGGCGCGCCACCGGACCGCGCACGCGCGCGTCGACGCGGTCGCGCGGCAGGCGCCCGCGGAACGGGTCGTCGTCGAAGGCGCTCGCGAAGGCGAGGCGCAGCTCCGTGCCGTCGAGCACGAGCTCGCCGGGCGCGTCGGGCAGCCACTCGAAGGCGAGCGCGTGCAGCGCGTACGTGCGACCCTCGCGCTCGACGTCGGCGAGCGCGGTCGCGAAGGCAACCTCCCCGTCGAGCGCGAGCGAGCGGGCACCGGAGTCCGGTTGGGGCGGCTCGCTCCAGCGGCCGCCGCGCGCCTCGCGCAGCCAGGGCGCGCGCACCTCGACGGGCACGTCGAGCGAACGCGCAAAGAGCGGCACGAGCTCGCCCGCGAGGAAGCCGCGCTCGAGCCCGATGCGCAGCTCGACGCGCTGCGGCACGCCGACGTAGGCCTCCGCGACGGACGGAGTGAGCTCGAGGAACACCCGGCCGTCTCCGCCGAGGTCGAGCGGCTGCGGACCGCCGAGCTGGACCGCGACGGACGCGCCCGCCGCCGGCAGAACGAGGAACGCGAGCAGCGCGGCGCGGAGGGCGTGGGACATCGGGGGGCGACCGGGCCGGAGGCCGCGGGGCGCGAGAAGGTAGCTCCCCGGCCGCAGGGAGCCTACATGGGGCCTTTCAGGGGTCCGCACGCGTGTTTTGCTAGCATTCGCGCCGCGACATCCGGCCGCCCGCCCGCTCCCCCGCACTTCCCCGGCCGATCGCAGCAGGCAAGACGACCCCAATGGGCCTCCAACAGATCAGCGACGGCGCCGACCATCAGGAGATGCGGCGCTTCGTCAAGTCGCTCCTCGACGACGTGCACGCCCTCGAGCTGATGCTCGCGCAGGGCAAGATCGAGTCCGGCACGCGCCGCATCGGCGCGGAGCAGGAAATGTTCCTCGTCGACCGCGCGCTGCAGCCCACCAAGCTCGCGCAGGTGCTGCTCGGCAAGCTCGGCACGGAGAGCTACACGACGGAGCTCGGCCTCTTCAACCTCGAGGCCAACCTGCAGCCGCAGGTGCTCGGAGGCGACTGCTTCGCGCGCATGCACGCGGAGCTGACGATGCTGCTCGAGCGCGCGCGTGTGGCTGCGGAGCAGGAGCAGGCGCAGGTCGTCCTGTGCGGCATCCTGCCGACGCTCGAGAAGTCGCACCTCTCGCTCGACTACATGACGCCGAGCCCGCGCTACCTCGCGATGAACCGGCTGCTCACGCAGATGCGCGGCGGCAAGTTCGACTTCCGCATCAAGGGCGCGGACGAGCTCTCGACCTCGCACGACAACGTGATGCTCGAGGCTTGCACCACGAGCTTCCAGATCCACTACCAGGTCTCGGCCGAGGAGTTCGCGGGCTGCTACAACCTCGCGCAGGTGATCACCGCGCCGTGCCTCGCGGCGGCGGTCAACTCCCCCACGCTGCTGCAGCACCGCCTGTGGCACGAGACGCGCATCGCGCTGTTCCAGCAGTCGCTCGACACGCGCAGCGAGCACATGGCCGAGCGCGGCCAGCGCCAGCGCGTCAACTTCGGCGAGCGCTGGGTCGACGACTCGATTCTCGAGATCTACCGCGAGGACGTGGCGCGCTTCCGCTCGCTGATCGCGATCGCGTCCGACGAGAACCCGCTGAAGGTGCTCGCCGAGGGCGGCGTGCCGCAGCTGCGCGCGCTGCGCCTGCACAACGGCACGGTCTACCGCTGGAACCGCCCGTGCTACGGCATCTCCGACGGCAAGCCGCACCTGCGCATCGAGAACCGCGTGATCCCCGCC
>CAITGX010000410.1 GCA_903892045.1 uncultured Planctomycetota bacterium
CCGGAGGAGTTCAACCGCATCATCACGGATCGCGTCGCGCGCTGGCACTTCGCTCCGACGGATGGGGCGCGCGCGAAGCTGCTCTCCGAGGGATGCGATCCGGCCAGCGTGCACGTGACCGGCAACACCGTGATCGATGCGCTGCTCTGGACTCGAGAGCGCACGCTCGCGCGCGATGGTCGCAGCTACGAAGAGCAGCTCGGGCCTGAGATCGCGGCCTTCGCGGATCACTGGCGCGGCAAGATCGTGCTCGTCACCGGCCACCGTCGCGAGAACTTCGGCCGCCCGTTCGAGCAACTCTGCGGAGCCATCCGGGACTGTGCTCGCCGCCACGAAGACTGGCTCTTCATCTACCCGGTGCACCTCAATCCCAACGTGCAGCGGCCGGTGCGCGAGATCCTCTCCGACACCCCGAACGTCGTGCTCGGCGCTCCGCTCGACTACGAGCCCTTCGTATGGCTCATGGACCGTTGCGACGTCGTGCTGACCGACTCGGGCGGCGTGCAAGAGGAGGCTCCCGCGCTCGGCAAGCCCGTGCTCTTGATGCGCGATGTCACGGAGCGCCCCGAGGCCATCGAGGCCGGCACGGCGCGGCTGGTCGGAACCGACCCGCGTCGCATCGTGGCTTCGCTCGAGGAACTGCTGGGCGACGAGGTTGCGTACCACCGCATGGCGCGCGCGCGGAATCCCTATGGTGACGGCCTCGCGAGCGAGCGCATCGTGCGCCAGCTCGCGCAGGACCTTGCGAGCGGCCAAGACACGCTTGCGGCCAGCGCGTGAACCCATGGGCAGCACGGGCCGATTCCTGCGCCAGGTAGCGCACACGCGACCTTCGCAGCTGTTCCACCGTGCGCTCGCGCGCGCCCGGGCCGCCCTGCACGACGCGGCTCCGGCTTTGTCCCGGCCGCTCCAGCGCACCCGCGTGACGGGTACCTCCGCGCATCCTCCGCGAGCCGTCTTTGCGCCCCGAGTGCAGCTGCTCGGGCAGCGCGATGGCCGGACCGTCGCTTGCCTGCTCGGGCTCGAGCTTCCCCTCGGATCCACGCTCGACTGGCGGGGGCGTGGACGCTCGGCGCTCGAGCGCTTTCACCTGCACTACATGGAGTACGTGGAGGCCGTCGACGACGACTCCTTCGTGAGGCTGGCTCTCGACTGGATCGAGCGCAATCCACGCGCGCGTCGCGGGTCCTGGCGCGACGACTGGAACAGCTATGTGATCGCGGTGCGCTCCGTGGTCTGGATGCAGCAGCTGTCGGAACGCGGCCGCGGAATTCCGCCGCACGCCCGCTCACGCATGGAAGCCTCGCTCCTCGAGCAGCTCGCGCATCTCGCGAGCCACCTCGAGCTGGACATCGTCGGCAACCACCTCATCAAGGACGCCAAGGCGCTCTTGTGGGCCTCCCGCTACTTCGAGGGGTCGACGCCGCGTGCGTGGGAGCGCATCGCGACTCGGGTGCTCCAGCGGGAAGTGGAGGAGCAGATCCTCGCGGACGGGATGCACTACGAGCGCAGCGCGAGCTACCACGCCCAAGTCTTCGCCGATCTCGTGGAGTGCGCCTCGATCGCGCGTGGCAGGCTGCGTGCCCGGCTGCTCGGCAAGCTCGAGCCGATGGCGCAGGTGATCGTGGACCTTGCACATCCCGACGGCCTCGCGTGCCTGTTCAACGACGCGGGTCTCCATACGAGCTACTCACCGGATGAGTGCCTGCGCGCCTGGGAGACCGTCTCCCAAGGCCGAGTTCGTCGGCGCGGGCTCTTCTCCCTGCCTCAGGCTGGGTACTTCGGCCTGCGCGCGGGCGACTCCCTGCTCGTGGCCGACTGCGGCGCAATCGCCCCGGACCATCTTCCGGCGCACGGCCACGGCGATGTCCTCTCCTTCGAGTGGAGCGTGGGGGGCGAGCGCATCATCGTCGACGCCGGCGTGGCGGAGTACGAGCCTGGCCTCGCTCGCGACGAGGCCCGCGCGACGAGCAGCCACAACACGCTGACCCTCGACGGGCTGGACCAGGCCGAGTTCTGGTCTTCGTTCCGCGTCGGCCGGCGGCCTCGCGTGCGCGTGGTGCGGCACGAGGTGCACGCGAGCGGGTTCGTGCTGGAAGGCGAGCACGACGGGTACCGCCACCTCGCGGGGGCTCCCATCCATCGCCGGAGATTCGTTGCGACTCCGCGCTCCCTCGTCATCGAAGACGAGGTGCGAGGTGGCAGGGGACAGCGCGTCGAGACTCGCCTGCTGCTGCACCCGTCGGTACAGGCACGGCTGATGCAAGGAAGGCTCGCGTTGCTGCGCAGCGGCGACGTCGAGGTTTCGGTCGAGTGTCGCGGAACGTTGCGGCTCGAGCCGGCCTTCTGGAGCCCGGACATCGGCGTGCGTCTCGAGACTCGTCAGCTCGTGCTCGAGTTGCCTGCGGCGCCCTGCCGTGGAACGCTGCGAATCCAGCGCATCGATCGCGCCGATGCCCGCGACGACGCCGGAGCACCGGAACTGCGGGTCGCGGCCTGACCCCTCAGGCGGCGTGTTCGACGTGGGACGCGCCTTCGAGCTCCGCTCGCTCGAGCTGCTCTTCGTTCGCCGGCAGCCGGCTCGCCGCACGCAGCAGCACGTCCGCCATGCGTCGTGCCCCCATGCGACGGTCGAAGGCCGGTGCCGCCGCGCGAGCCGCGGCGGAGAGGCGCGCCAGCTCGGTGGGATCCTGAGCGAGGCGGGTGACTGCCTCGCACAGCGCCGACGGGTCCTCCGCCGGAACGACCACGCCCGCCCCATGCTCCGCGACGATTCCGGCGCCTTCGCCACTTGGGCCCGCGAAGAGGACCGGGACACCCATGCCAAAGCACTCGAAGATCTTGGAGGGAATGACGGTCGTGAAGAGCTCCTCGCGCTTGAGGTGCACGAGGCCGAGGTCGCAGAGGCTCCAGACGCGCGGCATGACGTCCTTCGAGACGCTGGCGTGGAAGGAGATGTTCGTGAGGCCGAGCTCGCGGGCCTGCTGAACGAGACTGTCGCGTGCCGCGCCTGCCCCGACGAACAGGAAGTGGATGTCGCTGCGGTGCCGGAGCATCGTCGCCGCCTCCACCACCCGGTGGAGCGCATGCGCCATGCCGTGGGTCCCGAGGTATCCGACCACGAACTTGCCCTCGACGCCCAGCTCGCGAGCCAGTGCCGCATCGCGCGGCTGAGGCGCGTAGCGCGAGAGATCGACGCCGTTGCGGACCACGGCGACCTTCTCGCGATCGATTCCCCGGCGACCGAGGTTGTCGCGGAAGGAGCGCGTCACCGAGACGACGCGGCTGGCGCGACGATAGAGGAAGAGCTCGAGCTTCTCGAGCGCACGCAGTGCGAGCGGCGCGCGCATCGCTCCCACGGCCTGGATCGAGTCCGGCCACAGGTCCCGCAGCTCGAAGACAAATGGACGCCGGCGCAGGGCTGCCACGGCCCAGCCGGCCACCGAGGTGAAGAACTGCGGCGACGTGGCGACGACGACGTCGGGCCGCTCCTGGAACATGGCCGCGATCCCGCCCGACACCATGAAGGAGAGGTAGTCGAGAATGCGCCCTGCGAAGCCGCGATTCGCGGAGATGTAGGTCTTCACGCGCACGACGTCGATGCCGTCGATCGTCTCGCGCTGGTAGAGACGATTCTCGTAGCCCGGGTAGACCTTGCCTTCCGGGAAGTTGGGCGCACCCGTGACGACCGTCACGCGATGTCCGAGCGCGATCCACTCGCGCGCATGCTCGTGCAGGCGGGTCGCGGGCGCGTTGGTCTCCGGCGGGAAGTTGTCCGAGAGGAACAAGATGTGGAGCGAACGACGCGGAGAGCTCATGACTCGACCTCCGTCGGGGCTCGTCGCCGGGGCAGCGGCGCGGGAACCTGTTCCAGGCGCTCCCGCGGGGAAGTGGACGCGAGAGGACGATGCGTCACTTGGGAGATCCAGCGCTCGACACGCTCGCAGGCCTGCTCCAGAGAATGCTCGCGCCCAGTGGCGAGCGCGCCGTCGCGCAGCTCGACAAAGAGTGCAGGTTCGGTCGCAAGCCGCTGCATGGCCTGCGCTAGCGCGGTCACGTC
>CAITGX010000411.1 GCA_903892045.1 uncultured Planctomycetota bacterium
CACGAGTTCAACGCCGTCACCGACAACCCCGTGCTGTTCCCCGACACGGGCGAGGTCGTGAGCGCGGGCCAGTTCCACGGCCAGCCGATCTCGATGGCGCTCGACTACCTCGCGCTCGCGACCGCCACGCTCGCCAACATCAGCGAGCGCCGCGTCGAGCAGCTCGTCAATCCCGACCTGTCGCACCTGCCCGCGTTCCTCACGCCCAAGCCCGGCCTCAACTCGGGCCTGATGATCGCGCAGGTCTCCGCGGCATCGCTCGCGAGCGAGAACAAGTCGCTGGCGCACCCGGCGAGCGTCGACACCGTGCCGACGAGCGCCAACCAGGAGGACCACGTGTCGATGGGGGTGACCGCGGCGCGCAAGGCGCGCGCGATCCTCGACAACACCGAGCACGTGCTCGCGATCGAGTGGCTGTGCGCCGCGCAGGCGCGGGAGTTCAACATCGAGCTCGAGCCCGGAGTCGGCGCGCGCGCCGCGTTCGCGCTGCTGCGCACGAAGGTGGCGAAGCTCGAGAACGATCGCTTCCTGCACGGCGACATGGCCGCGGCGCGCGAGCTGCTGCGGTCCGGTGCGCTGGTGGACTCGGTCGAGCGCGCGGCGGGGGCGTTGCAGGCGTGAGCCGCGGGCGCTTCCTCGCGCTGCATCTCGCCCTGCCGCTCGCTCTCGCGGCGATCCTGCTCGCTGTGTTCGAGCTCACGCCGCTCGACACGGCGATCGAGGATCGGTTCTACGACCCCGTCGAGCGCACGTTTCCGCTGCGGCACACCTTCCTGCTCGAGGACGTCGTGCACGACGCGGGCAAGATCGTCGTGATCGTGTTCGGCGTGCTCGTGCTCGCCGCATTCGTGGCCTCGTTCTGGAAGGAGCGGCTGCGCGAGTGGCGTCGACCGCTCCTGTACGTGTTCCTCGTGCTCGCGCTCGGGCCCACCGCGACCAGCGGCTGGAAGGATCTCTCGCCCAAGCACTGCCCGTGGGACCTCGAGATGTACGGCGGGCACGCGCCGCACACGACCCTGCTCGAGCCCGTGCCCGAGGGCGTCAAGCGCGGCCGCTGCTTTCCCTGCGGGCAGGCCTCGAGCGGCTTCTCGCTGGTTGCGCTCTACTTCGCGCTGCGCCTGCGCGACCGCCGCCTCGCGCGTCGCGGGCTGTGGCTCGGCCTCGGCTACGGGGCGTTCCTCGGCTTCGGCCGCATGCTGCAGGGCGCGCATTTCCTGAGCCACGTGCTCACGACCGCGCTCGTGTGCTGGCTCGTGGCGCTGCTCCTGTACGAGCTCGTGCTGCGCCGCAGCGAGGAAACGCGGCTCGTCGGGCGCGGGCCGGACTAGCGCGGAGCCGCGGCCTCGAGCACGGAACGAGCGGCCTGCTCGGGGAACCCGAGCGCGCGGTCCTGATAGAGCTCGTAGGCCGTTCCGAACACGGCCGCGGCGTCGTCCGCGAGCGAGCGCAGCCGCTCGGAGGCCGCCTCGGGCTCGATGCGCCGGAAGTCGTGCTGGTCGCGTCCCGAGCGCTCGTAGAAGGCGAGTCCCTTCTGCAGCTGCAGGACGACGAGCGCATCGTCGACGAGGATGCCCACGTCGCGGTTGTGGTGGACGAAGGCGTGACCGCCGTCGTCGGGGAGGCCGAGCAGGGACGTCCCGAGGAACGGCACTCGCGCGCGCAGCCCCGCGAGCTCGACGAGCGTCGGCGCGAGGTCGATCTGGGAGCAGAGCCGGTCGAGGCCGCGACCGCGCAGGGCCGGATCGACACCGAGGAACAGCGCCGGAATGCGGTAGCTGTGAGTCGGGATCTCCTCCTTGCCATAGACGCGCGCGCCGTGGTCGCCGACGACGAGCACGAGCGTGTCCTCGGCCAGCCCGTGCTGGCGCAGGAGCTCGACGTAGTGCCCGACGCTCCAGTCCGCGTAGCGCACCGCGAGCTCGCGGTTGGGCTGCTTGCCCTCGGGCCACTCGACGCGTCCCTCCGGCACGCGGTAGGGCTTGTGGTTCGAGACCGAGAGCAGCGTGGCGAAGAACGGCCGGCCTTGCTCGCGCTGGCGCAGCTGGCGCTCGACGAGCTTGTCGAAGATGTACTCGTCGGCGGCGCCCCAGATGGTCGTGAAGGCGTCGTCGGGCATGTCCGACTGCTCGACGAACTCCGCGTAGCCCGCGCCGAGCGCGAAGGGCTTCATGTGGTCGAACACGCCGAAGCCGCCGTAGAAGAAGGCCGTGTCGTAGCCGGCGTGGCCGAAGACCGTGGCGAGCGTGGTGACGCCTTCGGACTTCGGTCGCTTGATGATCGAGTCGCCGGGCAGCGGCACGAACGAGCACAGCACGCCCTCGAGGCCGCGCACCGTGCGGTTGCCGTTGGCGACGAGGTGGCGCAGCAGCAGTCCGTCCGGAACGAGCGCATCGATGCGCGGCGTGCAGTTCTTCTCGCCGCCGAGGGCGCCCACGAAGTCGGAGCCGAGGCTCTCCTCGATCACGACCACGACCTGCGGCATGCGACGGGTCCCCGCGGGGGCACCGACCTCGCGCTGCAGGCGGAAGGTGTCGCCCTTGGCCTCGAGCTCGGTCTGCGTCGGGGCCGGCAAGCCGAGCACGTGGGCCGCGCGAGCGCGAGCCTGCGCGCGCGGGAGGGTGCGGTAGTAGAGCGGGTAGTCGAGCTCGGCGGTCCAGAATGCGCGCCACAGCTGCACGGGCCCGCTGGACGCGATCTCGCTCTCGATGCGATTGGCGCGCGTCTCGCGCGGCAGGAGGACGAGCACGCCGACGCACAAGGCCGCGCCCCCGAGGACCTGTCCCATGGCTCCGAGGCGCTGCCGCCAAGGTCGCGGCTTCGGGGCGAGCTGGCGATGCAGCGGAGCCACGAGCACCGTGGCGAGGATGCCGGCGGAGAGCGCGAGGCCCACCCACAGGGGCACGTTGTAGCTCTCGAAGACGTTGCCCACGACCTCGTCGGGGAACAGCACGTAGTCGACGGCGATGTTGTTGAAGCGCGCGTTGAACTCCTCGAAGAAGAAGTACTCGACGAAGGCCTCGAAGGCGATGGCGATCGAGATCAGGGCCAGCAGGCCGTGGCGGAAGCCGGGGCGAGCGAGCCAGTGCGTCGGCACGAGCCACAGGAGCAGCGCCAGCGGCGCCAGCATCACCATCGCGACGGCGGCGTCGGCGAGGGCCCCGTAGGCGAGGCTGAAGGGCAGGCCGGTCCAGCTGCTGTCGCTCTCCAAGGTGAGCGTCACGCGCAGCAGGGCGCCCGTGGCCAGCGCGACCAGAGCGGCGCAGGCGAGCAGCCGCGTGCGCGGCCGCTCCGGGCCCAACCAGTGCTTGATCTGCATTTGTTGCTCGTCCTGTTGTAGTCCTGACAATTCCGACCGGGTCGACCAGGTCGCCCGCGGCCTACCTTGGCCTAGCGCCGGGCTCTCCGCAAGCGCCATGCCCGCCGCGCTGCTAAGCTGCGTTTTCCATGACGCCGATGACTGCGCTTCCTGACACGTCCGTGATTCCGACCGGCCCCCAGCACGCGCCGCGCGGCCGCGCGATGACCTGCAAGAGCTGGGCGGCCGAGGCCGCGCTGCGCATGCTGATGAACAACCTCGACCCCGAGGTGGCCGAGGATCCGGCGAACCTCGTGGTGTACGGGGGCAGCGGCAAGGCCGCGCGCGACTGGCCGAGCTTCCAGGCGATCGTGGCGACGCTGCGCCGCCTCGAGCCCGACGAGACCTTGCTCGTGCAGTCGGGCAAGCCGGTCGGCGTGTTCAAGACTCACGCGCGCGCGCCGCGCGTCTTGATCGCGAACTCGAACCTCGTCGGCAAGTGGGCCACGTGGGAGCACTTCCGCAAGCTCGAAGCCGAGAACAAGATCATGTACGGCCAGATGACGGCCGGCTCGTGGATCTACATCGGCACGCAGGGGATCCTGCAGGGCACCTACGAGACCTTCGCCGCCGCGGCCAACCGGCTGTTCGGCGGCACCCTGAAGCACCGGCTGGTCGTCACCGGCGGCCTCGGAGGCATGGGCGGCGCCCAGCCGCTCGCCGCGACCATGAACGAGGCCACGGCGCTCGTCGCGGAGGTCGACGCCACCCGCATCCAGAAGCGCCTCGACACGCGCTACCTCGACGTGCGCATCGACGACATCGATCGCTCCATCGATCAGGCGCTCGCCTGGAAGAAGGAGGGCGTCGCGAAGTCGATCGGCGTCTTGTGCAACGCGACCGAGCTGCTCGCGCGCCTGATCGAGCGCAAGATCGTGCCCGACGTGCTCACGGACCAGACGAGCGCGCACGACCCGCTCGGCGGCTACGTCCCGGATGGCATGAGCTACGCGGCCGCGCTGGCACTCCGCGCGAGCGACCCCGCGCGCTACCAGCGCGAGTCGTTCCGCACCATGGTGCGCCACTGCGAGCTGATGATCGAGTTGCAGCGCCTCGGGGCCGACACCTTCGACTACGGCAACAACCTGCGCGGCCACGCCAAGGAAGCGGGGCTCGCCAACGCCTTCGACTTCGAGGGCTTCGTGCCGAAGTACATCCGCCCGCTGTTCTGCGAGGGCCTCGGGCCCTTCCGCTGGGTCGCGCTGTCCGGCGATCCGAAGGACATCGCGACCACGGACCAGATCATCCTCGACCTGTTCCCCGAGAAGCGCTCGCTCGCGCGCTGGATCCAGCTCGCGGGCGAGCGCGTGAAGTTCCAGGGCCTGCCCGCGCGCATCTGCTGGCTCGGCTACGGCGAGCGCGCCAAGGCCGGTCTCGCCTTCAACGAGGCCGTGCGCTCGGGCCGCATCAGCGCCCCGATCGTGATCGGCCGCGATCACCTCGACTGCGGCTCCGTGGCGAGCCCCAACCGCGAGACGGAGGCCATGAAGGATGGCACCGACGCGGTGGCGGACTGGGCCATCCTGAACGCGATGGTCAACATCGCCTCCGGCGCCTCGTGGGTGAGCTTCCACCACGGCGGCGGCGTGGGCATCGGCTACTCGCTGCACTCGGGTCAGGTCACCGTCGCCGACGGCAGCGCAGAAGCGGCCGACGCGATCCGCGCCGTGCTGACGGCCGACCCCGGCATGGGCGTGATCCGGCACGTCGACGCGGGCTACGACGAGGCCGTGCGCTGCGCGCGCGAGCGCCACGTCGACGTGCCGATGCTGCGCCGCAGCTAGCGGCTCGTTGGAGAGGTCCCGTCGCGAGGCGAGGCGCTGCCTGTCGGGGCCAACGCTACGGGCGTACGGCGGAGGCGGCTTGCTGGCCGCTCCGCAGGGCTCGACGAGCCTGACGACGCCGCGGCGCGGGGCGGGGCGCGAAGTCACACACGGGGGACTTCCTCGGAGGGCGGCTAGCCCTGGAGCGCGTACCACACGCGCCCGAACCACTCGTGCAGGGCCCACGCGCTCTCGCGCAGGGCCTTCGCGCTCGGGATCCAGCTCGAGGCTTCGGAGAGGCCCGGGCGGGCCCTGAAGCCGGTGGGGGCGGGAATGGCTGCGAGCCCGTGGCGCGCGCTCTCGGCGAGCGCGCGCGGCATGTGCCACGCGTGCGTCACGAGCAGCACGCTGTCGATGCCCTGCTCTCCGAGCACGACCTTCGAGAGCCGCAGGTTCTCGCGCGTCGTGCCTGACCAGGGCTCCATCCAGGCCACGTTCACGCCGAAGTCACGCTCGAGCGCCTCCTTCATCATCGCGGCGTGCGAGGTTTCGCCGGGGCGCGGCGGTCCGCCCGAGACGCACACGGGCAGCGACGTCCGGCGCGCGAGGCGCGCCG
>CAITGX010000412.1 GCA_903892045.1 uncultured Planctomycetota bacterium
ATCGCGAGCGCCACGGCCAGCCCCGCGAGAACCGCGAGCAGGATCGGCGGTGTGCGCACGCTCCTGAGCTAGGCCCGAGCTCCCCCGCGACTCCCTGCGCAGCAGTGCGAGCCTGCGAGGCTCTCCCGGCGCAGGAGCGCGACGCGGAGTCAGGCCTGCTGTTCGCGGAACTGGATCGCGTGCAGGCGCGCATAGGCGCCGCCGCGGCCGAGCAGCTCGTCGTGCGTGCCGAGCTCGACCAGCCGGCCCTGCTCGAGCACCGCGATGCGATCGGCATCACGGATCGTCGAAAGGCGATGCGCGATCACGATCACGGTGCGGTCCTTCATCAGGGACTCGAGCGCGCGCTGCACCTCCGCCTCGCTCTCGCTGTCGAGCGCGCTCGTCGCCTCGTCGAGCAGGAGGATCGGGGCGTTCTTGAGGATCGCGCGCGCGATCGTGATGCGCTGGCGCTGCCCGCCCGAGAGCCGCGCGCCCTGGTCGCCGACGACCGTGTCGTAGCCCTGCGGCAAGGCCGCGATGAACTCGTGGATGTGCGCCGCGCGCGCCGCGGCCTCGATCTCCGCCTGCGTCGCGTCGGGGTTGCCGTAGAGGATGTTCTCGCGAATCGTGGTGTGGAACAGGAACGGCACCTGCCCCACCATCGCGTACATGCGCGTCCAGTCGCCGAGCCGCAGGTCGCGCAGGTCGCGTCCGTCGACCGCGACGCGCCCCGAGCCGCAGTCGATGAAGCGCGCGATCAGGTCGATCGCGGTGGTCTTGCCGGCGCCCGAGGGACCAACGAGCGCGAGCGTCTCGCCGGGCCGCACCTCGAGCGAGAGGCCGTCGATCGCCGGGCGCGACTGACCGGGATAGGTGAAGCGCACGTCCTCGAAGGCGATGCCGCCGCCGAGCGAGCTCACCGCGACGGCCCCGGGGCGCTCGGTGATGTCCGGCCGCTCATCGAGGATCGCCTGCAGGCGCTCGGCCGCGCCCGCGGACTCCTGCACGTGGTTCACGGCCGTCGTGATGCGCTTGACGTGCGTGTAGATCATCGCGATGCCGCCGAAGAACACGGTCATGTCGCCCGGGCTCGAGAACAGCCCGAAGCGCAGCGTGCCCCAGCCGACGGCGACGAGCATCACCGCGAAGCCAAAGTGCGAGAGGAACGTCGTCGCGCCCTCGATCGTGGCCACGGCGCGCACCATGCGCATCGCGCTCTCGAGGTAGGACTCGTTGACCTGCCGGTAGCGCTCGAGCTCGCGCTCCTCCGCCCGGAAGGCCTTGACCGTGCGGATGCCGGAGAACATCTGCGTCAGCACCTCGACCGAGGCGCCGAGGCTCTCCAGCGACTTGGTCGAGCGCTTGCGCACACGCCGGCCGAGCTTCGCGATCGGCACGATCACGATCGGCAGCACGCACAGCACGATCAGCGTCGGCATCGGCGCGCTCACGGCCGCCACCACCAGCGAGCCCACGAGCAGGAGCGGCTGCTGCACGAGGTCCTTCAGGATCAGGTTGACCGACTGGAGCGTCTGCGTGACGTCCGAGCTGATGCGCGAGAGCACGTCGCCGAACTGCCGCTCCCCGTGGTAGCGCATCGACAGGCCGATGATGTGGCGCGCGAGGCGCTGGCGCAGCTCGATCACCATGCGCAGCGCCGTGCGGCGCGCGATCAGCGTCATGCCGTACTGCGCGAGCGCCGTCAGGATCGTCAGCACGAGGATCAGGCCGCCGACGGTCCACAGCGCGGCCAGCTTCTGCTCGTCGCCATCCGCCGCGCCCGCAGGTCCGAAGATCCAGCCCTCGACGCGGGCCTGTAGGCTCGCGAACAGCCCGCCGAGCGCGCCCGTCTCCCCGCGCGCCTCCGCGGCCGCGCCCGCGGCCGGGAAGAGCACCCGGTCGAACAGCGGCTGCAACAAGAGCAGCGGCGCCTTCTCCCCGAAGGCCGCGAGGCCCGCGAGCAGCGCCACGGCCACGAGCCGCCCCACCTGCGGCAGCACCTCAGGGCGCAGCAGGGCCAAGAGGCGCTGGAAGCTCGAGCCTTTCCACATGGGCGCAGCAGGATAGCGGCGGCAGCGCGAAAAGCCGCGCACCGCGCCTCAGGCGTCGGACGTGCTCGCCCCGGCGCGCTCGAGCAGCTCGCGGTACCACGCGCAGGCCCGCTCGACCTGCGCCTCGTGCCCGATCACGCCCCACAGGACCGACAGCGTTCGCAGCGTACCCGGATGGGTCTTCGTGCGCTGCGCGTCCTTGACGGCGTTCGCGCACGGCCCCGCGGCATCGAAGAGGTTGAGCAAGCCTTCGATGTCGATCTCCTGACCTGAGGCGTTGAACACGTAGCGCTCGCCGGCGCCTGCGATGCCGATGCGCAGCGGCGCCTGCGCGCGGTCGAGGTCCACCACGCTGATCGGAAGCCCCGAGTGCAGCGAGACCGCGTTGCACGCGTCGACCGCGAGGTTGATGCGGGGCAGCCCGCCTTCGACCGCCGCGCGCGCGAGGTACTCGCTCGAGGGCTTGCCCCGGCCTGTCGGCTTGTAGCCGCCGTGGCGCAGCAGGTCGCGCACCGCGCCGCGCAGCTCCTCGCTGCGGGAGAGCGGTGCCAAGGCGCTCTCCTGGTGCAGCTCGTGAAGCCAGCCGGGTACCTCGCACTCCCCCAGCGGGCGCGGGAACTGGGTCACGAAGGCTCGGGCACACAGCAGCGGGTGGGGATCGAGGCTCAGCATCGCCCCGGGAGGATAGCCGCGGGCGCGTGCCTTCCCTCGACCGGGCCAGTCTCGATTTCGGCTCAAGCTGCCATGGCCGCCACCCGATCCCTCGGATCCAGCCCCCACGGTCCAGCCATGTCCTACGAGAAGGTCGTCACGATCGTCACTGCTCGGCTCGCCAGCCACGGCCTGCTCGGCAAGGTCCTGCTCCCCCTCGGCCCCGCCTCCGTGCTCGAGCACGTGGTCGAGCGCGCGGAGCGCATGCAACGCGCCGACGGTCTGCTCGTCGCCACCACGCGCGAGGCCGCGGACGACCGCATCGAGGCCCTGTGCCTCGAGCGCGGCTGGGCCTGCCGCCGCGGCTCCGACGCCGACCTGCTCGAGCGCTGCTGGCGCGCCGCGAGCAGCGTGCAGGCGGATCACGTCGTGCTGCTCGGAGGCGACCAGCCGTTCTTCTCGTGGCAGGAAGCGGACGTGCTGATCGATCACCACCTGCGCCAGCACGCCGACGTCACGCACAACCTCTCGACGCGCGGCAGCGGGATGCCCGAAGGCACTGGCTGCGCCGTCGTACGCGCGCAAGCTCTCGAGCTCGCCTTCCGCGAGGCCACCGACGCCCACGAGCGCGAGCACCCGCTGCAGTTCCTGCTCGATCGCCCACGCCGCTTCCGCATCGTGACGCGCCGCGCCCCGCCGGAGCTCGCGCGACCGAACTACCGTCTCGGCGTCGAGTCGGCCTCGGACCTCGAGCGCCTGCGCCGCATCCAGCGCGCGCTCGGCGAGCCGCGCTGCGCGGATCTCGCGCACGCGATCGCACTGCTCGACCACGACGCCGCGGCCCGCAGCGTCGCGATGTGACGTCTCCGCGTCATCGCGGTTCCAGCCTGCGACGCGTCTGCGTCACCACAGCTCGACGACGCGCAGCTCGAACGCACCGCTCGCGAACGAGAGGCTCGCGACTTGCACGACGGCGTGCCCCGAGCGCGCTGCCACGAACTCGATCGAGCCGTCGTTCGACTCGATGACCGGCATGCCAGGTCCCGCGATCACGAGATGCGGCGGGAAGCCGCGCGCCGTGACGTCGACGCGATAGCGCCGTCCCTCGCGCAGGGGACAGAACAGGCTCGCGGGCAGCTCGAAGCCCGTGAGCGTCGGCTCGACGTCGCCCTGCCCCACGAGGACCTCGCGCTCGAAGATGCGTCGCACCACGAGGCGGTAGCTGCCCGCGCGTCCCTGCTCGTCACCGACGAGCAAGACCCACTCCCCATCGCGCTCAGGCATGAGCTCGAGCCGCGGGAGAAGCTCACCATCGGACAGCATGTCGCTCTGGCGCGTTTCTTCGGGCCGGCCATCGCACGGTCGCGCCTCGAGCATCGGATCGAATTCCCCAGCGTCCATGTCGCTGGAGAGCTCGACGCTCACCGGACACCCGGCGCGCAGCGCGACGCGGTGCTCGCTCGTGCGAATCGAGAGGCCGCCGGCGGTGACCGTCGGCGCGTCGTCCGCGATGCGAGCCACGACATCGAGCAGCGGCTCGCGGCTCGCGGCTCGCGAGTGCGCGGTCGAGCCGCAGCCCGCGACGAGAAGCGGGGCGATGAGGGCGACACGAGCGAGCGCGAGCTTCACGGACGACCTTCCTTCCACGGCGTTCCGCTCGCCGCAGCGCGGTACCAGAGCGAGGCGCGCGCCGCATCGCGCGGCAGGCCCTGTCCCGTCTCGTACATCATCCCAAGTCGCAGCATGGCGGCCGTGTCGCCACCCTCGGCCGCGGCCCGGTACAGGCTCGCGGCGAGCGCACTGTCCGCCGGCAGCCCGTCGCCCGAGGCGTAGCGCTGCCCGAGGGTGACGAGCGCCGGCGCGAAGCCCGCCTCGGCAGCCTGGCCGATCAGAAGCAAGGCACGACGTCGGTCTCCACCCGCCTGCTGCTCGACCTCCGCGAGCCGCACCATCGCTTCGCTCGAGCCCGCCGCAACCGCCTGCCGCAGCCGATCGACGGCCTGATCGAACGCGCCGGGCAGCTCGAACAGCTGGTTGGCGAGCGCGAGGATCGCCTGCGGGTCGCCGTGGCGCGCGGCCTTCTCCCAGTTCTCGCGCGCGGACTTCCCATCGCCCATGAAGCGCTGCGCCTCGCCGAGCGTCGTGAGCAATGCGCCGCGATACTCCTCGGGAACGAGCTCCCCGAGCTTGCCCTGCAGCTGCAGCTCGATCGACGCGATCACCGCGGTCGCATCGGAGCTGCCGCGCAGGCGCTGGTGCTCGCGCCACGCCGTCACGCCCGCCAGCACCCACGCGCTATCGACCTGCGGCAGCTCGACGCCCTCGAAGCGCCTCGCGATGGGCTCGAACGCCGCGCGGAGATCGGTCCAGCGCAGCTCGATGCCGCGCGACACCGCCACATCCGTCGAGTCGCCGGGTTGCAGCGCCTTGCCATCGACGACGACCTGCCAGCCCGAGGCCAGCGGACTGCTCATGCGCCCCGCGGCCGCGACGACCTGCCCGGCCGAGTCGACGTGGATCAGGTCCGCGTCGAGTTCCGGATGCGTGCGCCGCCAGGCCTGGTTCCAGGCCGCGATCGCCTCGCGCACCGTGACGGGCTCGCCTTCCATGCCCACGCGCGCGAGCGACTGCTCCACCACGGCGCCCTCGGGCAGGTAGATGCGCGCGGGCACGCACCTCGTGCTCGCATCGCGCTGCAGCGAGAGCAGGTCGACGTCCGGCTGACTCGCAAAGTGCGCGCGCATGGCGCCGAGCAACGGCTCGTAGCGAATCTGGTCGCCACCGCGCGTCAGGGCATCCCAAAAATCCGTGTCATCGACGGCGACGGCCAGCAGGATCGCCTGGCTGCGGCCGGGCGGGATCGTCACGCGATCGCGGTCGCGAGCGTCGATCGGCAGCGCCACGCCGAGCATGCGCTGGCCCGCGAGCACCGGCACCTCGGGGCGCACGATCACGAGCGGCTCGCTGCCGCCGTTGCGCAGGTGCAGCGAGATGTGCAGCGTCGGGTCGCGCAAGACGCGCGTGAAGCGCTGGATCTGCAGCAGGCGCGTGCGACGCTCGGCGAGTTCCTCGCGCGAGCGCGTCTCCTCGCGCACGAGACGCTTCAGGATCGAGCTCTCGCGGCGCTGCGTGTCGGTGCGCTCGCGCTCGTCCTCGGCGCCGAAGCGCAGACCCGACGCGAGCGCGTCGAGCGGCCCCGTGCCCGAGGTGAAGCTCTCGAACATCGCCAGCGGGTTGATCGAGAGCTGCATCCAGCCCGGCTCGGCCTGCGCGAGCTCGCTGATCGCGAGCGTCGCTTCCTCGCTGGAGTCCGACAACGCCTCCACCGCGGCCTGTCGCGCGAGCTCGATGGTCGACTCGAGCTGCTCGGTGGTCTTCTCGACCTGGTTGAACTGCTCCTGGTCGAGCTTCCACGTCAGGGTCGGCGACTCGAGCCGGTAGACGAAGCGCTCGGCGAGGTTCGAGAGGTCCGGCTCCGGGTCGGCCGCGCCGACGAGCCCGTCGCCGTCCGCATCGCGCGGAGCGAGTTCCTGCGCGAGCGCGAGGTTGCCCGCGAGAATCAGGCCGAGGAGCGTCACGGCGCACTTCATCGCTTCACCTCCCCATCCGTGCCCGGCGCGACTTCGAGACCGAGGTCGCACACGGACACGGCGTAGTCACCGTAGGACTCGGAGCCGGGCGCGGCGACGCCGAGGGTCGCCTCCCCGTCCGCCGCGGGCAGCAGGATCGCAACCCCGCCCACCGCGGACGAGCGCCCGCTTCCGGGCACATCGAGCACGAGCTCTGGCGTCTGCGCGCCAGCCGCGAGGATGCGGTACACGTGACCCGCCTTCATCGGCACGCGCAGCCAGTCGACCGACGCTCCCGACGGGAGCAGCTCGTCCTCGTGCGACCACGCGCCTACGCGCGTCAGCACCTCGTCGCCAGGCGTCGAGAGCCACTGCAGCGCCGCCGGGTCGAGCCCGAGCGTCGCGCCCACGATGCGCGCAGAGAAGCCCTGCGTGCGCACGAGCGCGGTCGCGCCCGGCTCCGCCACCGCGGCCGCGAGCAGGACCTCGACCTCGCCCGCATGCGTGGCGAGCCCCTCGGTGATCGCGAACGTGCTGTAGCCCGTCGCGTCGTTGCACTGCCCACGCACTCCGGCGCCGTGCACGACGACCTGCGGCGAGCAGCCCGCGCCGAGCGCCGCCACGGACACGACCGAGCCCGGCTCGGCGCGCCCGCGCAGGATCGCCGGCAACTCGAGCAGCAGGTGCCGCACGCTGTCAGGATCGCGCGTCGCGCCAGCCGCGCTCGTCGAGAGCTCGACGTCGATCGGCCCCGTAGCACCCTTGGCCTTGAGCCACAGGCCCGGCTCGCCATCGACCATCGTGACCTCGAGCAACTCGCGCGTGCGCGGCGCGACCGGAATCGAGAACTCCACGCCTTCGACCGTGCGCGGCAGGAACGTGGCCGTCGAGTCGGAGCGCGTCGTCGTGAACGCGAGGTTCACCTTCTTGCGCGCCGGGAGCGGCACGAAGACCTCGGGGTCGCCCTCCGCGAGCCACAGGTCGGGGCGACGCCACAGCACGACCGCGTCGTCCGCCAGTGC
>CAITGX010000413.1 GCA_903892045.1 uncultured Planctomycetota bacterium
GCGCCGGCGCGGGAGCGGCGGCTGCGGCCGGAGCGGCGGGTGCCGCGGCCGCGGCCTTGGCGGGCGCGTGGCGCTGGACGTCTTCCTTGAGCAGCCGACCGCCCGGCCCACTGGCTGCGACCTCGGCAGCCGAGAGCCCGCGCTGGGCGAGCTCGCGTGCAGCCGCGGGCATCACGACCTTCTCGCCCTTGGTCGCGGTGGGAGCGGGGGCCGGCGCGCTGGCCGGGGCCGCGGGCGCGGCGCCACCCTTGACCGGCGGCGGGGCAGGCTGGGCGCCGACCTCGAAGTAGCCGATCACCTCTCCGACGAGCGCCTTGTCGCCCTTGCGCTTGAGCGTCTTCACGACGGCGCCGGCACCGGGAGCCGGGAGTTCGACCGTGACCTTGTCGGTCTCGATCACCACGAGACCTTCATCGGCGCGCGCGAGCTCGCCCGGCTTCTTCAGCCAGTCTCCGAGCTGCACTTCGGTGATCGACTCGCCCACGGAGGGCACCTTGAGTTCGACGGGCATGGAGGGACGGTCCTTCTTGTGGGATCAGTCGGTCACGCTGCGGAATCAGTCGGTGGCAAAGGCGCGCTCGAGGAGCGCGGCCTGTTCGATGCGGTGGCTCGCGGGCGATCCGGTCGCCGGCGACGCGGCTGCGCGGCGGGCGAGACCGCGGAAGGCGCGCCCGCACAGGCGCTCGCCGTAGCGGGCGCGCAGGAAGCGCCATGCACCGGCGTTTTCGGGCTCTTCCTGCACCCACACGACCTCGGCAGCCTCGTCGTAGGGGGCGAGCGCGGCGCGCAGCTCGTCATCGGAGAGCGGGTAGAGCTGCTCGATGCGCAGGATCGCGACGTCGAGGGCCGAGCGCTTCTCGCGCTCTTCCTCGAGCTCGAAGGCGATCTTGCCGCCGCACAGCACGATGCGGCGCACGCGCTCGCGGTCGAGCTCGCGGCCGTCGGCCACGATGCGCTCGAAGCGTCGTTCCGCGAAGTGCTCGAGCGGCGAGACGCACTTGGGGTTGCGCAACAGGCTCTTGGGAGTCATCACCACGAGCGGCTTGCGCCACGGACGCAGCACCTGCCGGCGCAGGCAGTGGAACAGCTGCGCAGGCGTGGTCGGCGTGACGACCTGGATGTTGTCCTCGGCCGCGAGGTCGAGGAAGCGCTCGAGGCGCGCGCTCGAGTGCTCGGGGCCCTGCCCCTCGAAGCCGTGCGGCAGGAGCAGCACGAGGCCGGAGAGGCGGTTCCACTTGTCCTCGGCGCTGACGATGAACTGGTCGATGATCGGCTGAGCGACGTTGACGAAGTCGCCGAACTGCGCTTCCCACGCGACGAGGGCGTCGGGGTAGTCGAGGCTGTAGCCGTACTCGAAGCCGAGCACGCCCGACTCCGAGAGCGGCGAGTTGCGGATGTACACCGGGCCGGCGTTGGAGCCGAGCGACGAGAAGATCTCGTGCTGGCGGCCGTTCTGGTGGTCGTGCAGCACCGCGTGGCGGTGGCTGAAGGTGCCGCGCTCAGCGTCCTGTCCGGTCAGGCGCACGCGGTGGCCCGCGGCGGAGAGCGAGGCGAGCGCCAGTGCTTCGCCCGCGGCCCAGTCGAGAGACTTCGAGCCGCGCGCCATCTCGCGGCGCTGCTCGAGCGTGCGCTCGAGCTTGGGATGCACCGTAAAGCCCTCCGGCACGCGAGCGAGCGCCTCGAGCAGCTCGGAGCACTGCGCGCGGTCGAGCGCGGTGTCGACCTGCGGCGCATTCTCCTCGCGGCCGCCGACGTAGTCCTTCCAGCGCGAGCCCTGACCGTCCTTGGTCGCGACGAAGCCTTCCGAGCGCGCCTTCGACAGGTCTTCCTCGAGCTTGGCGCGCCGCTCGCGTGCGATCGCCTCAGCTTCCTCGCGCGTCACCTCGCCGAGGCGCAGCAGGTGGTCGAGGTAGCCCTCGCCGACCGGCTTGCGCTGGCCGATGGCCTGGTACAGCAGCGGGTCGGTGAAGCTGGGCTCGTCGCCCTCGTTGTGACCGCGGCGACGGTAGCCGTACATGTCGATCACCACGTCGCGCTTGAAGCTGGCGCGGAAGTCGAGCGCGAGCTGCACGACCTGCGCCACGGCCTCCGGATCTTCCCCGTTCACGTGGAAGATCGGGATCTGCAGCATCTTCGCCACGTCCGTGCAGTAGGTCGACGAGCGCGAGTCCTGCGGGCCGGTGGTGAAGCCGATCTGGTTGTTCACGATCACGTGGATCGTGCCGCCCGTGCGGTAGGCGCCGAGCTCGGAGAGGTTGAGCGTCTCCTGCACGATGCCCTCGCCGGCGAAGGCGGCGTCGCCGTGGATCAGGAGCGCGAGGCTGCGGTCGCCGTCGCGGTCGCCGGTGCGGTCCTGCTCGGCGCGCACGCGACCCATCGCGACCGGGTTCACGAACTCGAGGTGGCTCGGGTTGAAGCACAGAGACAGCTGGATCCCGTGGCCCGAGGGCGTGGCGTAGGTCGAGGTGAAGCCCTTGTGGTACTTCACGTCGCCGCGGCCCATGTAGAGCTGCGGGTCGGCGTCGGCGAACTCGCGGAAGATGTCGGCTGCGGGCTTGCCCATGATGTTGGCGAGCACGTTGAGGCGGCCGCGGTGGGCCATGCCGATCACGACCTCGTCGATCTTCTGCTCTCCACAGTGCTCGAGCGCGAGGTCGAGCAGCGGGATCAGGCTCTCGCAGCCCTCGAGCGAGAAGCTCTTGGCGCCGAGGAACTTCTTCTGCACGAACTCCTCGAACAGCACCGCGTCCTGCAGCTTGGCAAGGATGCGCACCTGGCGCTCGCGCGAGACCTCGAGGCGGTTCTCGCTGCCTTCCATGCGCTCCTCGAGCCAGCGCTTCACGCCGAGGTCGTCGATGTGCATGTACTGCACGCCGATCGAGCGGCAGTAGGTGTTGCGCATGCGATCGAGCACCGAGCGCAGGGTCTCGATGCCCTTGCCGTGGAAGGTGCGGGCGCTGACCTTGCGGTCGAGGTCATCGGGGCCGAAGCCGTAGTAGGCCGGCTCGAGCTCGGGGTGCGGCGGGCGGGGCAGGCCCAGCGGGTCGATGTTGGCGATCAGGTGACCGCGCACGCGGAAGCCGCGGATCAGCTGGTCGGCGCGGTCCTGGATGTCGGCCACGCTGGCCTCGGCGCGCTCGCGGGGAGTTCCGCCCTGCTGGTGCAGCGGCAGCGGGGCCGACGCCGCCGGCTCGATCGCCTCGCCCAAGGGCTTCCCGCCCTGCGAGTCGAAGTACGCGCGCCAGTCGGCCGAGACCCCGTTGGGGTCGCGGAGGTACTCGCTGTAGAGGCCCTCCACGAAGGCCAAGTTCAGGCTGCTCTGCAGGTTGGAATCCATGGGGCGGAGTTCGGGGCCGTGGGGGACGTTCTAGGCCGCGGCGAGCCGAGTTCCGGAGGGCGAGCAGGATACCGAACCGGGCCCCCCGAAGGCAGGGCCGCGGCGCGGTCCGCGCGGCCGCGGAAAGGGACGAATTCGGCTGCCGCAGACGGGAGACGGCGCCCCCAGTTCCGGACGGGCTCGCCCCAGCGGTCCGAGCGAGTCCCGATCCCCTTCCCGGCGCGGCGGGCCGGTCCTTCAGGGTACGTCCAGCGGCGCGCCGTCGATGTCGAGCGACTGTGCGC
Organism: uncultured Planctomycetota bacterium; assembly: GCA_903892045.1. GTDB lineage: Bacteria > Planctomycetota > UBA1135 > UBA1135 > F1-120-MAGs118. The sequence continues at coordinate 3,622 of CAITGX010000413.1, forward strand.
TCTCCTCGAGGGCCGAGAGCTCGCTCCGCGGCCCCACCGCGATCACGCGCAGCTCTGCGGGCCGCAGGTGGGCGCGGGCCAGCTGGGCCAGGTCCGCTGGGGTCAGCGCCGCGAGCCGGCGCAGGCGCTCGAGCGGGTAGTCGTCGGGCCAGCCAAAGCGCTCGACCGTATGGACGAAGGCCAGCCGGGCGGCGGCGGTCTCGAACTGGCGCGCGAGCGCCTGCTCGAGGGCCTCGCGCGTGAAGTCGAGCTCGGACTCGGTGGGGCCGGCCAGATACTCGGCGAGCTCGCGCCGCACCTCGCGGATCGACTCGGCGACGTGGCGCGACTGCACCGCGAGGGCCACCGTGAACGAGCCCCGACCTCGGCGGGGCTCGAAGCCCGAGCGCACGCCGTAGGTGAAGCCGCGCTTCTCGCGCAGGTTGAGGTTGAGGCGACTCGAGAACTGGCCGCCGAGGGGGTAGTTCAAGGCCGCGAGCAGCAGCCAGTCCGGGTGGTTCGCCGCGACGCTGCGATGGCCGATGCGGAGCTCGGCCTGGGGTGCGCCCGGCCGATCGACGCAGTACAGGCCCGCCGACGCCGCCGCGGAGGGAGTCGCGTCGTTGGCTGCGGCTGGGGCGAAGTCCGCGGGCCAGCGGCGCACGAGCGGTGCGAGCAGGTCGGCGGCCTCGTCCGCGGTCCAGTTGCCGACGAGGGCCACCCGACTGCGACGAGGATCGAGCGAGCGCTCGTGGAAGGCGCGCGCAGTGGCGACGCTGGCTGCGCCGATCGTGGCCTCCGTGCCGAGCGCCGAATAGCCAAGGCTCGTGAGCGGCCCTTCGAGCAGGCGATCCCACGCCGTGTCGGCGACGCGCGCAGCCTCCTCGCCGCGGCTGCGCAGAGCCGCGAGCCGCAGGGCTCGCACGCGCTCGAAGTCGAGGGGGTCGAAGCGCGGCTCAAACAGGGACTCGCACAGGAGCTCGAGGGCCGGGGCGAGGTGTCGGTCGAGCACCCGCAGGGAGAGCACCAGCGTGTCCTCGTCGACTCCGGCCCGCAGGTCGGCGCCGAGGTAGTCGAGCGCGTCGACGAGTTCGACGGTCGTGCGCCGCCGCGTGCCCTCCTGCAGCAGCTTGGCGACCAGCGAGGCGAGGCCGAGCTCGTCGAGTCGCTCGCGCGCACGGCCGCCGGGCACGCTGACCTCGATCAGGGTCTCGGGCGTCGCGCTGGCGCGGCACGTGGCGAGGGCGAGGCCGTTGTCGAGCGTGCGGCGCTCGATCCGCGGCAGGCGCGCCTCGAGCGGGCCGGAGCGCCGGGGCGCCTGGCTGCGGTCGAGCTTCATGCGGGCCTCCCGCGCACGGCGTCGGCCGCGCGGCCTTCGGGGACCACCGACAGCAGCACCGGCGGGCTGTCGAGCAGGTGGCGAGCGAGCACGTCGCGCACCTCGTCGGCGCTGGCCGCGACGACGCGCTCCGCGTGCGTGGCGAACGCCGCCGGATCGCCGCGCAGGACGTCGGAGAGCACGAGTGCCTGGGTGCGGTTCGAGATCGAGTCGAGTCCACGCACGAAGTCCGCCTCGTGCCGGTGCCGCATGCGCTGCAGGAGCGCCGGGTCGACGCCCGTGCGTCGCACTTCCTCCAGCAACTCGAACGTGCGCGCGCACAGACGCTCCAGCGTGACGCCTGCCGCTGCGGTGAGCGTGATCGTGAAACGTCCCGCGACATCGCCGCAGAACGAGCCACAGGTGACGCTCTTGGCGAGCAGCTCGTCGATCATGAAGGCGCGGTCGAGCACCGAGGCGCGGCTCGCGGAGAGCACCATCGCCAGCATCTCGAGCGCGGCCTCGTCGCGTGAACCGGCCTCCGGCGTGGGCCATGCGAGCGTCAGCTGGGGCAGGGCGACCTTGTCCTCGACGGTGACGGCGACCGTGCGCTCGAGGCGCACGGGCTGCGGCACCATGGGGGGCGACTCGGGCCCGCGCGGAAGTTCCCCGAACCAGCGCTCCGCCGCCGCGATCGCGCGCTCGAGCGAGACATCGCCGCCGATGCCGAGCGTGGCGTTGTTCGGACCGTACCAGCGCCGGAAGAAGCCCGACACGTCGTCGAGCGTCGCCGCGATCAGGTCCTCGTGGGAGCCGATCGGCAGGTGCGCGTAGGGATGGCCCGCGGGGAACAATGCGGCCGCGAGCGCCTCGTGCGCCTTCGCATAGGGGCGCTGCTCGTAGTTCTGGCGCTTCTCGTTGCGCACCACGTCGCGTTGGTTGTCGAGCTTCGCCTGGGTCATCGCATCGAGCAGGAAGCCCATGCGGTCGCTCTCGAGCCACAGCGCAAGCTCGAGCTGGTTCGACGGCACGGTCTCGAAGTACAGCGTGCGGTCGAAGCTCGTGTTGCCGTTGAGCGTGCCGCCGGCCTGCGTCACGTGGCGGAAGTGGCCGTCGGAGGCGACGTTCGCCGAGCCCTGGAAGAGCAGGTGCTCGAACAGGTGCGCGAAGCCCGTGCGACCCGGCTCCTCACGCGCGCTGCCGACGTGGTAGCCGACGTAGACGGCGGCGACCGGCGCGCTCGAGTCGGGATGCACGACGAGCCGCAGGCCGTTGTGCAGGACGTGGACGTGGTGGCGAACCTCGCTCCCGAAGGCGCGGGCCGCCAGCGGAGCTGTCGATGTGGGAATCATCGTCGTCGATCTTGCCAAATGCGTGTCCGCGATGCGCGTGACGCTGGTTGCGGTCCCGCGCGTAGGACGCGACCATGCCCGGTCGACCATGAGCGCACGCACCTCCACGATCCTGTTCCTGCTCGGACTGGCCGCCCTCGCGGCGGTGGTCTGGAAGCTCCGTTCCGGCGACGAGGGCGCGGGCGCGCCGCAGGGACGGCCGCCCTTCGTGCTGCCGGTCACGCTGGCCGAGGTCCGCGTGGGCGAGCTGCGCCCCGCGGTCGAGCTCACGGGCTCGGTGCTCCCCGAGGCTCGCTCGCGCCTCGGCTTCGAGCGGGCGGGGCGCGCGGCGACGATCGAGGTCCTCGAGGGGGCCGCGGTCGAGGCGGGGGCGCTGCTCGCGTCGCTCGATGCGCGCGACGCCGAGGCCTCGCTCGCGCGCGCGCGAGCGGCACAGGTGCTCGCGGAACGCGAACTCGAGCGCGTGCTGTCCGGCGAGCGCGCGGAGGTGAAGCGGCGCCTCGAGGCGGAGCTCGCCGTGCGCGAGGCCGAGGCGGAGCTCGCGCGCCGCGAGCTGGAGCGCGGCGAGGAACTCGTGCGTACGCAGGTCATCTCCGAGAGCGCGCTCGACGCATTGCGGGCGGAGCGCACGACGGCGGATTCGCGCGTCCAGGCCGCGCGGGAGGCGCTGGGGCAGGCGCAGGCCGGCTCGCGGGCGGAGGACATCGCCGTGCAGCGTGCGCAGGTCGAGCTGGCGCGCGCGGAAGTCGCGCTCGCCCAGCGCGAGCTCGACAAGTGCGAGCTGCGCGCGCCGTTTCCCGCGGCCGTGGTGCGCCGTCTCGCCGCGGTGGGGGACTCGCTCGCGTCCGGCGCGCCCGTGCTCGAGATCGTCGATCGCTCGCGGCGCCAGGTCGAGATCGAGATCCCCGCCAGCGCGGCCGCGCGCCTCGGAGCCTCGCCGCGCCTGCGGCTCACGCTCGACGAAGTGCGCGACTTCGCGCTGGAAACGCCGCTCGACGCGTTCGTTCCGGTCGCCGACGAGCAGAGCCGCGTGTTCCGCGGCGTCGCGCGCCTCGACGCCAGCGAAGACACCGCCGGCGTGCTCAAGCCGGGCATGTTCGTGCGCGCGCGGCTCGAACTGGCGGTCCTGCCCGGCGTGTTGCTCGTCCCGTCCGACGCGCTGCGCGTGATGGGGCAGAGCACGTTGCTCGTGCGCGCGAAGTCCGGCGTCGGGGCGGATGGAGCACCGTCGCTCTCCGCGGAGTTCGTCCCCGTGCGCGTGCTCGGGGCCGTCGGCGGGGAGAGCGCGGTCGAGGCGCTCGAAGGCAGCCTCGCCGCCGGCGAGCGCGTCGTCGCGAGCGGCGCCGCCATGGCCTTCCCCGGGGCTCCGCTCCTGCCGCGCGGCGACCACCCGGAGACCACGCAGCCGTGAACCCGATCCGCTGGTCCGTCCGGAATCCCTACATGATCGCGGTCGGGGTGATCCTGACCGTGCTGTTCTCGGCGCTCGCCTACCGCACGATCCCGATCCAGCTCAAGCCGACCGTCGATCGGCCGCTGATCTCGGTCACGACGACCTACCGCGGTGCCTCGGCGATCGAGGTGGAGCAGCAGGTGACGCGCGAGCTCGAGGACGTGCTGGCGGCCGTCGAGGGCGTGGTCGAGATGACCTCCGATTCCGCGGAGGGACTGAGCTCGATCACGCTCGAGTACGAGCTCGGCACCGATACGCAGCTCGCCGTGATCGACGTGGTCAACAAGCTCGGGCAAGTGCCCAGCTTGCCGGTCGAGGCCGACGAGCCCGTGGTCGAGGTCGCGCCGAGCGACTCGAGCCAGGTGATGTGGATCACGCTGCGCTCGCGCTACGACGCCAATCGCGTGCGGAGGCTCGTCAAGGACGAGGTCGAGTCCCGCCTGCAGCGCGTGCCGGGCGTCTCCGACCTGCTCGTGGTCGGCGGCGAGGAGAACGAGGTGCAGGTGCGCGTCGACCCCGAGCGCCTCGTCGGTCACGGCGTCTCGCTCGCCGACTTCGGCGCGGCGCTCGCGCGCGGCAACGTCAACGTGCGGGGCGGCACGGTCGAGAGCGGCACGCGCCAGTTCGTCGTGCGCACGGTCGGTCTCGCCGACCTGCCCAGCGAGCTCGGCGAGATCGTGATCAAGGAGACGCCGGCGGGCAGCGTGCACGTGCGCGACGTGGCGACCGTGGTCGACACGTACCGCGAGACGTCCAGCTTCGTGAGCATCAGCGGCGTGCCGGGCGTGGCGATCGGGATCAGCCGCAAGAGCGGCTCGAACGTGGTCGAGCTGATCGAGCAGGTGGACGCGACCTGCGAGGAACTCAACCGCATCTTCGCCAACCGCGGCATCGACGTCGCGCTCGAGGCCGTCTACCGCGAGTCGAGCTACATCGACGACGCGATCGACTTCGTCTACGGCAACCTGTGGATGGGCTCGCTGCTGTCGATCGTCGTGCTCGCGCTGTTCCTGCGCAGCGCGCGCAGCGTGCTGATCATCTCGGTCTCCATCCCGATCTCGCTGGTGGCGGTGTTCCTCGTCCTCAAGGGACTCGATCGCACGCTCAACGTGATCTCGCTCGCGGGGCTGGCCTTCGCGAGCGGCATGGTCGTGGACAACGCGATCGTGGTGCTCGAGAACGTGTTTCGGCATCGCCAGATGGGCAAGGGGCCGGTCGACGCGGCCATCGACGGTGGGCGCGAGGTGTGGGGCGGGGTGCTGGCCTCGACGCTCACGACCGTCGCGGTGTTCGTGCCGATCCTGCTGCAGGGCGACGAGGCGAGCCAGCTCTTCGGCGACATCGCGCTGGCGATCTCCGCGGCCGTCGTGCTCTCGCTCGTGGTCGGGCTGACGGTCGTGCCGGTGCTGTCCGCGCTGTGGCTCGGCTCGGCGCGCGGCGACGAGCTCACCAGCGAGGAGCTGCCGCTCGGCGCGCTCGGGCGCTGGTACGGCCGCGCGATCGACGCGCTCGTCGCTCCCGGCGCGCGACTCGGCAAGCTCGGCTTCGTGCTGCTCGTGGTCGCCGGCTCGCTCGCCGCGCTCGTCGTCGTGCCGCCCACGGAGTACCTGCCCACGGGCAGCCGCAACCTCGTGTTCTTCTTCGCCTCGCCGATCCCGGGCACGCGACCCGAGGCGGCACGCGACAACTTCAAGCCGCTCGAGCAGTTCATCCTCTCGCAGCCCGAGACGCGCCACACCTTCGCCGTGGTCGGACCGCGCTTCAACGGCGGGGGAGTCGTGCTCAAGGACGAGTTCGCCGACGGCGCCACGATCGCGGGCTTCCACCAGCGCCTGTACGGGCCCGCGATGACCCTTCCGGGCTTCCAGTTCGTCGTGCCGGTGCGCTCGAGCCTGTTCGAGGATCCGGGCAAGCAGTTCGAGATCGAGCTCTCCGGCCCTGACTTCGACACGCTCGACCGCGCGAGCTTGGAGCTGCAGGCGCGCCTGCGCGCGCTCGACGGCGTGCAGTTCGTGCGCAGCTCGCTCGTCACCGGTCGACCGGAGCTGCGCGTGACCGTCGACGAGTCCCGCGCCAAGGACCTCGGGCTCTCGGTCGCGGACGTCGGCGCGGTGGTGGAGACCGCGGTCGCGGGGCGACGCTACACGGCGCTGATCGAGGGCGGTCGCGACGTCGACGTCAACGTGCTCGTGGCGCAGGAGCGCATCGGCTCGCCCGAGGAACTCGCGGCCCTGCGCTTCGCGACACCATCGGGCAAGGTCGTCTCGCTCGACTCCGTCGCCAAGGTCGAGTCCGTCACGGGCCCGCAGTCCGTGCGGCGTCTCGAACGCGAACGCAACGTGCTGCTGACGGTGAACATCGCCCCCGACGCGCCGCTCTCGAGCGTCGTCGAGGCCGTCGAGCGCGAGGTCTTCCCGCCGCTCGCGCTCGACCTCGGCGCGGCTTACACCCTGCGGACCGGCGGATCGGCGGACAAGCTGCGCACGACCATCGCGGCGCTCACGCAGGGCTTCGGGCTCTCGGTGCTGATCATCTACCTGCTGATGGTCGCGCTGTTCTCGAGCTGGAGCGCGCCGCTGGTGATCCTCACCAGCGTTCCCCTTGCGCTGTCAGGGGGCTTGCTCGGCGTGCGCCTCGCCCACGAGTACTCCGGCGGTCAGGCCAACCTGGACGTGATCTCGATGCTCGGCTTCATCATCCTCGCCGGTCTCGTCGTCAACAACGCGATCCTGATCGTGCACCAGGCCGGCAACTTCCGCGCGGAAGGACTCGCGCGGCGCGCGGCGCTCGCGCGCTCGTGCAAGACACGCCTGCGCCCGATCCTGATGACGGTCATCACCACGGTGGCGGGCATGCTGCCGCTCGCGCTCGGGCAGGGCTCGGGCGCGGAGCTCTACCAGGGCCTCGCGGCCGTCATCACCGGCGGACTCGTGGCCTCGACGGTGTTCACGCTGTTCCTCGTGCCCGTCGTGCTGTCCCTCGGCTACGACCTCGCGCGCGAGGCCTAGCCGCTCACTTCCACGAGCGCACGAGCGCGAGGCGGACGTCCCCGGCCGCGCGGCCGTCCTTCCACTGCGTCCAGCGCGTGTCGAGGCGCGCGTCGCTCGTGAAGCGGAGCTCCGCGGCGTGCATGTGCGACGTCGAGCTTCCGATGTTGGCGCCGCCCGCGAACTCAAAGCGCACGACGTCGGGCTCAGCGCTCTCGCGCGCGAGCATGCGCGGCTGGTTGCCGAGGCAGTAGTGCACGAGCGCGAGGGCGCCGTTGTCGAGGTAGTAGACGGTCGACATCTCGTGCGGCGTGCCGCAGAAGACGGTCTCGACGAGCGCCGTGCCGCCGCTGGTCACGTGGTAGCGCACGAGCGTGCCCGCGGGCGCATCGCCCTCGCCCGCGAGCGCGACCCACTCGCCCTCGAGGCGCTTGAGACGCTCGAACTGCTCCGCGGCACCCTGGACGGGAGCGGGCTGGCCGGTGGCGGCGCAGGAGGCGAGCGCGAGGAGGGGCAGCAGCGCGGTGGCGAGTCGCATGGTGCGCGGGATTGTAAGAACTGTCGCGCGGGCGCCCGCAAGTGGCATTTCGACGCTCGCAGGGCGGAGGTGGCTGCCGTAGCGTGCCCGAGCGCCCGTTCAACGCGCAGAAGGATGTCCGCTCGATGAAGTTGCTCGCCCTCGTCTCCCTGTCCACCTGCCTGCTGCTCGCTGGTTGCATGAACATGGCCGCGCGCGCCTCGGCGCCGGGCGCGCTCGAGGCGTGGGATGCCGAGGCGGCCGCGGCCGAACCCGGCTTCGTGACCTACAAGGACGCGGCGCGTTCCGAGGATTCGGCGGGGCTGCCTGCGCAAGGCCCGAGCGACGCGCTCGAAGCGGCGCCCAAGGAGGCGCGGCAGGTGATCTACAGCGCTGCGCTCTCGGTCGTCGTGCTCTCGCCCTCGGCAGCGCAGGCCTCGGTCAAGTCCTTCGCGGAAGCGGCCGGCGGCTGGATGTCGGAGAGCGATGCGCGCACGATCACGGTGCGTGTGCCCGCGGCGCAGTTCGAGGCCCTGCTCGAGCGCATCGGGCAGCTCGGCGAGGTCGTCGATCGCAGCGTGCGTGCCGAGGACATCACCGAGACGCTGGTCGAGCTCGACATCCGCATCGACAACGCGCGCCGCGCTCGCGAGCGCCTGCTCGCGCACCTCGAGAAGAGCGAGAAGATGGAGGACACGCTGCGTATCGAGGCCGAGCTCGCGCGCGTGACGGTCGAACTCGAGGCACTCGAGGGTCGCGCACGCTTCCTGCGCTCGCAGGTCGCGATGAGCACGATCCGCGTGACGTTCAATCGCGCGCAGTCCGCTCCACGCGGCGAAGGCGGCGCGCTCCTGCCGTTCGACTGGATCGCGCGCCTCGGCGACGGGCTCGTCGCGGGCGCCGTCGAGGGGCGGCCGCGTCGGCCCGGCCTGCTCGCCAGCGGTCCGCGCTTCGAGCCGCCCGCTCAGTTCATCCGCTACTACAGCGACCGTGACACGGTCGAGGCCATGAACGCGGACGGCGTGCGCATCAAGGTCCGGCGCGAGTCGAACTACGACAAGGGCGCGCTCGCGTTCTGGTCGAAGCTCGCGCGCGCCGAGCTCGTGCGCTCGCGCTCGCTGCTGGTGTCGTCCGAGCGCGATCTCGGCGAGGACCGGGCGCTGGTCGCGGGCTCGCGCGAGGTCGCCGGAGTGCTCCACGACTACCTGCTTGTGGTCGCTCGCACCAAGGACGACGTCTACACCTTCGAGGCCTGGGGGCCGCGCGAGCTGTTCGCGCCGCTCGCGGCCGAGCTCGAGGCGAGCGCGCTCTCGCTGCGACGCTGAAAGCCGGGCGGCGCTACGCACAGCGCACCACGCCGTGTTCGAGGTCGGGCGGGGAGCCGCCGCTGCGCGCTGGGCCTAGGATCCACGCAGAGCGAAGGAGGTCGCCATGACCAGCGCGATGCGCAGCGTTTCGAAGGGTTTCCGCAGGGGCCGCGGCGAGGGCGGCGAGCGCCACGATCCGTACCGGCGCGACGGAAAGCGGGCAGGGTCGGGCTGCTGCAGCGGCTGCGGCGCGGTGTACCAGCGCGGCCGCTGGACGTGGCGCGCGCGGCCCTACGCGGCGCGCGCCATGGAGTGCCCGGCCTGCGAGCGCATCCGCGAGCGCACTCCGGCAGGCATCCTGAGGCTCGAGGGCGAGCTCGGGAAGCGGCGCGAGGAGCTGCTCGGCATCGTGCGCAACGTCGAGGAACGCGAGCGCGGCCAGCATCCGCTCGAGCGGCTGATCGTGGTCCGCGAGCGACGCGACGGCCTGTACGTCGAGACCACCGGGGTGCACCTCGCGCACCGCATCGCGGATGCCCTTCGGCGCACCTTCCACCTCTCGGCCACGCTCGACTTCTCGCCGGGCGCTGACCTCCTGCGGGTGCGCTGGCCTGCGCCGCGCGCGTGAGCCGGGCCGTCGAGTTCGGACCTCGCCCGCGCGCGGAGGCTCGGGGGCGCGGTTCTCGCCCGTCTCAGCCGACGTCGCGGAACGTGACCATCTCGCGCCGCGACTCGTCCCACAGCTTGAGCCGCAGGTTGCCGAGCACGTCGCGCGGCCGCAGGGTCGTGCGGATCGGGTGCTGCAGCTCGGGCATCTCGGCCATCACCTGAGGCAGCCGGTAGAACGGGATCTGCGCGTTCAGGTGGTGCACGTGGTGGTAGCCGATGTTGCCCGTGAAGAAGCGCATCAGCGGGCCGGTCTCGAGGTAGCTCGAGGTCGCGACCGAGGCCGAGTGGTAGTCCCACTCGTCCTCGTCGGGCACCTGCATGCCGACGAAGTTGTGCTGCGAGTAGAACAGGTAGGCGCCGAGCGCTCCCGCACTCACCACGGGGATCAGGTACAGGAAGAGAAGCGGCTCGAAGCCGCCGTAGATCGCGAGCAAGGGCGCGCCGACGATGTGGCACAGCAGCGCCGCGGCCGAGTCCCAGTACTTGCGCGGGTCCTTGAGGAAGTTCGTGACGCAGATCGAGTAGGCGAACACCGTCAGGATCGCGAACACGATCGTGAGCGGGTGGCGCGCCACGCGGTAGAAGAGGCGATCGCCCTTCGAGGCCTTGCGCCACATCTCGGTCGTCAGCAGCGGGAACGAGCCCGTGCTCGCCTCGGAGCGCTTGCCCACGTGCTTGTGGTGGTAGTTGTGCCCGTAGCGCCACGCGTTGGGCGGCGTCATCAGGATCATCCCGAGCACGAAGAAGATGCCTTCGGCGACCTTCGAGCCCTTCAGGATCGAGCCGTGCATGAAGTCGTGGAACAGGATGAACGCGCGCACGAAGATCAGCGTGGCGAGGATCGAGCCCGCGAGCTGCACCGGCCACCAGGGCGCCGCACCCGCGACCACGAGCGCGCCGACGAGCAGCGACACGGTGGAGAGCAGGTGCATCCAGCTGCGGCCGCGCGAGTCGAAGGCGTAGCGCTCGGTGGCGCGCAACAGGTCGCGACCCGTGCGCAGGGCCTCCGCTTCGGTCGAGTTCGAGCCGGCCGAGGCCGCTCGGTCGCCCCGGCGGTGGTCGGGGTGGGGTACCGCGGTGGAGCTTGCCGCCATGTGCATCGCGGCACTATAGGCTCGGGCCGCGCACGAGGGAACCGCGAGATCCTGCGCGCTGGCGCCGCGACGGGCCCGCGCCGGGCTTGCTGCCCGCGTGCTACCGTGCCTCCCGCCCGCCGATGAGCTCCCCCGATTCCTGCCGCGAAATGCCCGCTTTCGGGGAGCTCTCCGTCGAGCGCTGGTGCGCGGAGCTGGTGCTCGCCACGGCCGTTGAGGCGAAGCTCTCGCCCAGATCGGCCCCGGACACGCGACGCGAGGAAAGCTGGACGGTCACGCCCGCGGCGGTGCGCCTCGAGCGTCCCGGCCGCCCGCCCCAGTGGCGCGTGACTTCCCGCAGCCCGTCCGCCCCGCGCCCCGAGGGCCTGCGCGACCGGGGCGCGCGTTCACGCATCCTTCACACGTTCGTGCACCACGAGCTGCAGGCGGCGGAGCTCTTCGCGTGGGCCGTGCTGGCCTTTCCCGAGACGCCGCGCGACTTCCGCGCCGGGCTGGTGCGCCTGTGCGGGGAGGAACTCGAGCACTTGGGCCTCTACCGCGCGCTGCTCCGCCGCGAGGGGCGCGACTTCGGGGACGAACCCATCCGCGACTGGTTCTGGCAGCGCGTGCCGACCTGCGCGACGCCGGCGGCCTTCGTGGCCCTGCAGGGGCTCGGCCTCGAGGGCGCCAACCTCGAGCACTCGGCACGCTACGCGGCGGCCTTCCGCGCCGCGGGCGACGAGGAAGGTGCGCGCGTGCTCGAGCGGGTCGAGCGCGACGAGATCGGCCATGTCGCCTTCGCCGCGCACTGGTTCGAGCACTTCACCGGCGCTCCGCTCGACTACGACGCCTGGCGCGCGTCCCTGCCCGCGCCGCTCACGCCCGCGGTGCTGCAGGGGCGTCCGCTCAACCGCGTCGCGCGGCGCAGCGCGGGGCTCGACGAGCGCTTCCTCGCGCGCCTCGAGTCGGAGCCGCGCGAGCGCGGGGTCGCGGGCCCGGGAGCGCGACGGTGAGCGAGCACGAGCCGCGCGCGTGGGTGCTCAACCTCGATGCGGAGAGCGAGCTCGCCGCCGTGCGCCGCTATGCCCCGACCGCACACCTGCGGGCGATCGTCGAGCGCGAGCGCACCCGACTGCTCGGCACTCTCCTGCGCCCGGGCGACGTGCTCGTGACCGAAGCGGCACTCGCGCGCGATCCGCGGCTCGCCGCGGGCCTTGCGGGCGTCGCATGGAGTCCGACGCCGACGGCGCTCGCGTTGCTGCGACGCTCGGGTGCGCGCGTCGAAGCGGCTCCGGGGCTCGAGGTCCTGCGCACCGTCAACGCGCGGCCCTTCGCGGCTGCCGTGCGCGCGCCACTCGCCGGCGCGAGCTTCGAGAAGGCGGTCGCGGCGACGCTAGAACAGACGCTCGCGCTGCTCGCGCATCCCGCTCCGCACGGCTGGCTCGTGCGCCGCACGTTCGGCGCGGCGGGGCGAGGGCGAAGGCGCATCGCGTCGGGGCGACCGCGCGTGGACGAGCTCGCATGGATCGAGGCCAGCCTGCGCATCGGTCCGCTCGTCCTCGAACCCTGGGTCGAGGTGACGCTCGAGCACACGCGCTCGGGCTGGGTCGGGCGCGACGGTGTGGTCTCGATCTCGCGGCCGTGCTTCCAGAAGGTCGCCGAGCACGGCGCCTGGCTCGCCACGGAGCGCGCCGGACGCGGGGAGCTCTCGCGCGCGGACGACGCGGCGCTCGCAGCGGCCTTCGAGAGCGCGGGGCACGCGCTCGCGACCGCGGGCTACTTCGGACCCTTCGGCATCGACGCGTACCACCACCGCGCGCTCGATGGCTCGGGCCGCAGCGTGCTGAACCCGCTGAGCGAGATCAATGCGCGCTTCACGATGGACTGGGCGACGGCCATGTCCGATGCGCGCGCGCCGGAACTCGCGCTCGAGCGACTCGACAGCCTGACCTAGTCGCGGAACTTGACGTGGCAGCTCTTGCAGGAGCCCACGAGCTTCTTCATGTCGGCCGCGAGGACCTCGGGCGTGGCCTTGTCGAGCAGCGACTTCTCGAGCTTCTCCGCGGCGTCGCGGGAAGAACGCAGGCTGGCGAGGAACTCCGCGCCCTTCGACTTCACCTCGGCGTCGTCCTCGAGCTCGCGCAAGTAGTGCGCGATGCGGCCGACTTCCGCGGGCGGCACGAGGTCGGGATGCTCGGCCGGCACGACCCAAGCCGCCTTCTCGACGCTCTTGACGTTGTCGAGCGCGTAATCGATGTCGACCATGAGCTGCACCAGGCCGGTGGACTTCCAGCGGCTGGGAAAGGCGTTCGAGGCCGCGTCGAGGGTCGCCCTGTCGGCGCGCGGCGTCTCGCTCGCGCAGGCCCACAGGCCCTTGTAGTCGGCGGCGGTGCCAGAGACCTTCATGCGCGCCTTGGCGCCCGCCTCGTCGAGCTCGCCGAGGGCGAGAGTGATCGCGGCCGCGGCGCCCGCGCTGCGGTGCTTCCCGTGGTGGCAGTGCA
>CAITGX010000414.1 GCA_903892045.1 uncultured Planctomycetota bacterium
GCTCACGGGCGGGCAGTCGAAGCTGAAGATCGAGGACACTGAGTACGACCGCGTGTTCGTCGTGACGCAGTGGGGCCCGGGCCGCGACGCGCGCCTGCTCGAGCTGCGCTACTAGCGGCGTCGCCCTCAGACTTCGAGCGTGGGGAGCCTTCCGCGTCGCAGGCGCAGGCCGCCGGTGGCCGCGAGCGCGAGCGCGTAGATGATGGCCCCGAACGCGACCGTTACGAGCACCGCGGGTAGCTCGAGCTCGCTCGAGGGGAGCGACACGCGCGGGAGCGGGACGAGCGCGACAGCCGCTCCCATGGCGAGTGCCGCGAGCGCACTGCGCCACAGGCGCCCGAGCGGCAGCAGCGGTAACCCGAGACCGCGCACGTACCACGCCCCGAGCGCCATGCGCAGCGCCTCCGTGGCCAGCGTCGTCGCCGCCGCACCGACCATGCCGTAGCGCGGGATCACGAGCAGGTTCGCGACGAGGTTGAAGAGCACCGCCGCGATCGTGATGCGCAGCACGGCCTTCTCGCGGCCGGCGACGACCATCGCCACCATCGCGACGTCTTTGTAGAGCATCAGCGGGATCGAGACGACCAGCACCGCGAGCGGCAGGCCCGAGGGCTCGTACTGGGGACCGAACACGAGTGCGATCAGGCCGCTCGCGCACAGGGCTCCTCCTACCGCGAGCGGGATGCACACGCACAGGGCCTGCGCGAGCGAGTCGAGGTACAGCGCCCGCCGCTCGCCGTTGTCCGCGCGCGCCTGCGTCAGCGCCGGCATGAGGCTCAGGCTGTAGGCGCCCGCCATGTTGATCAGGAAGCTGATCAGCTGGTACGAGGCCGAATACCAGCCCACCGTCTCCGCGCCGCGGAACGCGCGTAGCACGAGCAGGTCCGAGTTGAAGATCAGGAGCCCGAGCAGGATGTTGAGCACCAGCGGGAACGAGCGCGCGAAGAGCGGTCGCACCGCGGGCCAGTCGAGCTCGAGCGGGAGCGCGTGCCCGAGCCGACGCAGCGCGAGCAGCATCAGCAGCACGGCGAGCACATCCCCGAGCGCCTGCGCCCAAGGCACGAAGACGAGGTCATCGCCGGTGCGCACGAGCGCGAGGACGAGCAACGCGTAGACCGCCTCGCCCGCGGTGCGCGCCAGCGCGACGGGCACCGGACGCGAGAGCCCGACGAGCGCGAACTTCGGGCTCGGCCCGTGCCCGAAGAGCGTCAGCGAGTAGAGGCTCACGACGGCGGCGTCGAGCGGGGGCAGGAAGGCGATCGCGCTCGCCGACAGGAGCGCTGCAAGCGCGGCCGAGACCAGCGTGCGGGCGGCGAGGATGGACGGGAGGAGCGAGCGCACCTTCCCCGTGTCCGCGGCGATCTCGCGCGCACCGGTGAGCTCGAGGCCGCAGGCGGAGAGGTGCGTGAAGTACAGCACCACGGCCTGACCGAAGGCCATCACGCCGAAGAGCTCGGCTCCGAGCTCGCGAGCGACCCATACGCCCGCGAGGAAGGCCACGACGCGGCCGACGGCGTCGCCCGACGCCAGTGCGGCGAACCCCCGCGCGATCCTGCCTGTTTCGGAGCTCGCCATGGCTGCCCTAGATCGACGCGACGAGACGATCGCGGCGCCGCGCGGCGGGTCGGTTTGCGCGCGGCCGTTCGGGAATTGGAAGTTTCTTCTCTACCACGTCCGGTTACGAGGCTGCGGCTCGACTGCGGGCGGATTTCACGGATAGCGTCTTCCGGAGCGAACCGGATCGGGGGAACATTCGTCTAGGCACAGGCTCTCCCCGATGGGCAGCTATTCTCTGGCTGCTCTTCGGTCCTCACTCAGGAATTCGTACCCCTTCCATCCAAGATGATCCGCACCACTCAGGTTCTCCTCGCAGCCGGCTTGCTCGCCACCGGCACCTTCGCCCAGAACAAGTCCGCCATCGCCCAGCAGATCGCCAGCCTCGAGCAGCAGGCCAGCGCGGCCTCGGCCGCCGGCAACCATGCGCTCGCGACGCAGCTGAAGCGGCAGTACCAGGCGCTCAGCCAGCGCTCGGGCGTGCCCACAACGGGCCTGCGCTCGACCTCGACCTCGACCTCGATCGCGGCCGCCTCGGCCAGCGCGGTCGGCGGCCCGTCCTTCATCGTCGCCCCCGGCAACTGCAGCGGTACCCCGGGCACGACCTACCCGGCGGCGCCCGGCGGCGCGGGCCCGATCACGGACTTCACGACTCTCAGCGTCAACGCGACCGTCGCCGGTGTCGTCAATCCGATCTGGGACGTCGACCTGAACCTCGCCATCACCCACACGTGGAACTCCGACCTCGACATCACCCTCACGTCGCCCGGCGGCATCACGTGCCTCGTCTCGAACAACCGCGGCGGAGCGGCCGATGACGTGTTCAACGGCACGCTGTTCGACGACCAGTCGGGCAATGCCATCGGCACGTACGTGTTCAGCACGGGCGTCGCGGCCACGGACCTGCGCCCCGACGAGTCGCTCAACGGCAAGTTCCGCGGCACGAACGCGAACGGCGTCTGGACCCTCGACATCGCGGACGTGGCCGGTGGTGACATCGGCGACCTGTGGTCGTGGGACCTCGTGATCACCGACGGCACCATCATCCCGCCGCCGCCGCCGCCGACGAGCTTCAACGCGCCGGTGACGTTCACCAGCAGCCCGATGCTCGGCATCGTCGACAACGCGGTCGTCAGCGACACGATCTCGGTCACGGGCGTCAGCGGCTCGGTCTGGGACGTCGACGTCACGACGCAGATCACGCACACTTGGGCCGCGGACATGCTGATCAGCCTGACCGCGCCCAACGGGCAGGTCGTGATCCTGTCCAACCGCCGCGGCGGCGCGAACGACGACGTGTTCAACGGCACGCTCTTCGACCAGAGCTCGCTCAACCCGATCGCGACCTACGTCTTCACCAACGGCGTGGCCGCGCCGGACCTGCAGCCGGACGAGAGCCTGACCAACTACTGGTCGGGCTGCCCCTTCAGCCCCAACGGGACGTGGGAACTCTCGATCGCCGACCTCGCGGGCGGCGACATCGGCGACCTGATCCAGTGGGATCTCAAGATCACCACGGCGTCCTCGGGCTGCTCGAGCTCGGTGGCGGCGTTCTGCACCTCGTCGACCACGACGAACGGCTGCAACCCGATGATGAGCTCGAGCGCCACGAGCGCCTCGATCGCCGCGGGCGCGGGCAGCTTCATCCTGACGGCCACCAACGTCGAGGGGCAGAAGAGCGGCCTGATCTTCTACTCGATCACCGGCACGCAGAACCTGCCCTGGTCGACGGGCTCCACCAGCTTCCTGTGCGTGAAGGCCCCGACGCAGCGCTCGCTCTCGGCCAACTCGGGCGGCCTCGCCGGCGGCTGCGGTGGCTCGCTCTCGCTGGACTTCTTCGCCTTCATGGCTGCCAACCCCAGCGCGCTCGGCCAGCCGCTCGCTCCGGGACGTCACTTTGATGCGCAGGCGTGGTTCCGCGACCCGCCCGCCGCCAAGACGACGAACCTCTCCAACGGCATCGGTTTCAACCTGTGCCCGTGATCGGCCGTTGACCGAGGGCGGGTCGCGGACCCACCTTCAGCCAGCGGGCTCGCTTCGCTCGCCCTCGGGGGCATCCTTCTCGGGAGACGCCAAGGCGTCTCCCGAGCTTTTTCTGGTCGCAGGAGAAACAAGGCAGCGACCAGAAAAAGACAGGCTTACCTTCCGCGACCCGCCCGCCGCCAAGACGACGAACCTCTCCAACGGCATCGGTTTCAACCTGTGCCCGTGATCGGCCGTTGACCGAGGGCGGGTCGCGGAC
>CAITGX010000415.1 GCA_903892045.1 uncultured Planctomycetota bacterium
CTCGATCGTCGCCGTCGGCTCGAGCTTGAAGACATTGCGCTTCATGATGTCGCGCGCGTGCACCTTGCCGAGCGCGGAAATGGCGGTGGTCATGATCGGGCTCCTTTCCCCAGCTGCAACGTAATGGCGCAGACACTCCGCGCATGGCCCGTCGCGGTGAGTAGTCGGACGGGAACAGCTGCGTACCGCGTTGTGCGCTCGGAGCGGGACCAGGCCTGACCCAGATTCGGGGACCGTCCATGCGTCGCTGGATCCTCCGCGTGATCGTGCTGTGCGTCGTCGGCTCGCTCGTCGGGTGGCTCGTCGTCCGCTGGCGTACCGCAGAACCGCTACGCGTCGACATCGTGCACGCCGAGCGCGGCAGCGTGCGCTCCAGCGTCGTGAACACCCGCGCCGGAACCGTGGTGGCGCGCACGCGAGCGAGCATCGCGCCAGAGATCGCCGGCGCCGTCGAGACCTTGCCCGCTCGGCGCGGCGCGCGGGTCAGACGCGGCGAGGTGCTGCTCGAGCTCGACGACTCCGTGCTCGCCGCACATGTCGCTCTCGCGGAATCCGCCTGCGACGTGCTGACGGCGGAGCTGCAGCACACGTGCATCGCGAGGGACCGTGCCGAGCGCGCGCTCGAGCGCAATCGACAGCTGGTGCAGCAGGGCGTCCTCACCGCGGACCGGCTGGACGAGCTCGAGAGCGAGCGCGAGCTGCGCGCGAGCGAGTGTGAAGTCGTGCGCGCGAGGCTGCTGCAGGCGCGCGCCGAGGTCGCGATCGCGCGTGCCGAGCTGGCGCGCTGCCGCTTGCTCGCGCCCTTCGGCGGCGTGGTCGCCGAGGTCACGGTGGAGCTCGGCGAGCGCGTGCTGCCACTGCTCGGCTCGGGCCTCGCGAGCGGAGCGGTGGAGCTCTACGACCCCGCCACGCTGCATGTCGTCGCCCCCATCGACGAGGTCGATTCCGGACGGCTGGTGGTCGGAGCGGTGGCGCTCGTCACGCTTGACTCGCGGCCCGATGCGCTGCTCGAAGGACGTGTCGTCGCGATCGCGCCCTACGTGCTCGACCTCGAGGAGCAGAACCGCACGGTCGAGGTCGAGGTGGAGTTCGCGCCGGAGGACTTGAGCGGACTCCTGCCGGGCACTTCCGCCGACGTCGAGGTGGTGTGCGAGCGCCGGGAGTCGGTGCTGCGGGTGCCGACGTCGACGCTCCAGCCGGGCGGGTCGGTGCTCGTCCTCGAGGGTGAGACGCTGGTCGCACGACAGGTCGAACGCGGGCTCTCCAACTGGGAGTGGACCGAGATTCGCTCCGGACTCGACGGATCCGAGCGCGTCGTCGTGCCCCGCGGGCAACCCGGCCTCGTCGCGGGCGCGCGGGCGCGCGCGAGACTGGGGACGGCACCGTGATCGAGCTCGTCGGCATCCGACGCAGCTACGCCCTCGGCGGCGAGACGATCCACGCGCTCGATGGCATCGACGAGCGGATCGAGAGCGGAGAGCACGTGGCCGTGATGGGCCCGTCCGGATCGGGGAAGTCGACGCTGCTGAACGTGATCGGCTGCCTCGACCGGCCCACGGCCGGCAGCTATCGCCTCGATGGTCGCGAGGTCGCGGGGCTCTCCGATGCCGAGCTCGCGCGCATTCGACGACGCGAGATCGGCCATGTCTTCCAGGCTTTTCACCTCGTCCCGCGCATGAGCGCGCTCGAGAACGTCGAGCTCGGCATGCTGTTCGACTCGATCCCGCCGCGGCAACGTCGCGAACGCGCGCTCGCGGCGCTTGCGAGCGTGGGCATGGGACCGCGCGCAGGACATCGGCCGGGAGAGCTCTCGGGCGGCGAGCGGCAGCGTGCCGCGATCGCGCGCGCGGTCGTCACGCGCCCGCGCGTGCTGCTCGCTGACGAGCCCACCGGAAACCTCGACCAAACCTCGGGACGCGCCGTGCTCGAGCTGCTCGACGGGCTGCATGCCGCTGGATTCACGGTCGTGATCGTCACGCACGATCCCGGAGTCGCGCGACGGGCCCAACGCGTGCTGCTCATGCGCAACGGTCGCATCGTGCGTCGGATGCCGGCGAGCGAGCTGCGCACGCTCGACGAGGCACTCGCGGGAGCGGCACCGTGAGGTGGAGCGATGCGCTTGCGCTCGCGGTGCGCGCCCTCTCGGCGCATCGCCGTCGCACGCTGCTGTCCCTGCTCGGAGTCTCGATCGGCGTCGCGGCGGTGCTCGTGATGACCACGCTCGCGGCCGGAGCGCGGCGCTACGTGGCCGACCAGTTCCGGACGATTGGCGCCGACGTGATCGCGGTCGTGCCCGGACGCGTGGAGACGAGCGGCACGATCCCCGGCGTGGGCAGCGCACCGAACGACCTCACCATCGCGGATGCACGCGCGCTGGTTCGCGGCGTGGACTGCATCGCGCGGGGCACGCCGCTGCTCATCGGCAACGAGGCGCTCGAATGCGGCGGACGACGGCGCGACGTGCTCGTCCTCGGCACGAGCGCGGAAATGCTGCAACTGCGCGGGATGCGCGTGGCCACCGGTCGCTTCCTGCCCGAGAGCGGCTGGGAGCGCGGATCGGCCGTGATCGTGCTGGGCTCGAAGCTCCCGCCGGAGCTCTTCCCGGGCGAGGATCCGCTGGGCAGGACGGTGCGACTCGGCGGGTGGAGGCTGCGCGTCATCGGAACGCTGGCGCCGCGTGGCACGCACCTCGGCGTCGACCTCGATGAGTGCGCGCTGATCCCCGTCGCGACGGCACAGGCGATATTCGATACGCGCACGCTGTTCCGCGTGATGCTCGAGCTGCGCCCCGGCGTGCGGGCACGCGCAGCGCTCGATCCCATCCGCGCGGTGCTGCGGGAGCGCCATGGCGGCGAGGAGGACTTCACGCTGATCACGCAGGACGCGATCCTCCGCTCGCTCGACAAGATCCTCGACATGCTGTCCCTGGCGCTGACGGCGATCGCGTCGGTCTCTCTCGTCGTCGCGGGCTTCGGGGTGGCGAACGTGATGCTCGTCGCGGTCAGCGAGCGCACGCGCGAGATCGGGCTGTGCAAGGCGCTCGGCGCCACCGACGCCGATGTGCTCGCGCAGTTCCTGCTCGAGGCGTCCCTGCTCTGCCTGTGGGGTGGACTGCTCGGAGTCGGGATCGGCTGGTCGGCCACGGCGGCGCTCTCTGCCGCCTATCCGGTCCTCGCGGCCGAGCCGGCGCCCTGGGCCGTGGGAGCCGCGCTGGCCGTCTCGTTGGGCACGGGCATCGTCGCCGGGACGATGCCCGCCCGTCGCGCCATGCGGCTCGAGCCCGTGACAGCACTCGCCGGGAGACGCACATGATCCTGCTCGACACGGTGCGGCTCGCGTGGGGCTCGGTGCGCGGAGCGCGGCTGCGAGCAGTGCTGTCGCTGCTTGGCATCGCGATCGGCGTCGCTTCCGTCGTGCTGCTCACTTCCATCGGGGAAGGCGCTCGCAGGTTCGTGCAGCAGGAATTCCTGCAGTTCGGCGGAAACGTGCTGCAGGTCTCACCCGGCAAGGTCGAGACCATCGGCGTCCCGGGCGTCGTCGGAGGCTCGACGCACAAGCTCACGCTCGCGGATGCTCGCACGCTGCGTCGCATCGAGGGGGTGACCGGCGTGGCCCCCAACGTGTTTGGTCAGGCGCGCGTCGAGAGCGGCGAGCGAGGCCGCAGCGTATACGTGCTCGGCACGACGCGAGACGCGCGCGAGATGTGGCGCATCGAGCTCGCTCAGGGCTCGTTCCTCCCGGAGGGCGAGGAGCGCGGCTCCGTCGCGGTGCTCGGGTCGAGGCTCGCGCGCGAGCTCTTTCCCTCCGGAGACGGGCTCGGAAGCTTCGTGCGCGTCGCGGGCTGGCGCCTGCGTGTCATCGGCATCGCCGCACCTCGCGGCCAGCTGCTCGGCTGGGACTTCGACGACGTGGCCTACGTGCCCGTTGCCACCGCTCTGGCCTGCTTCGATCGGGACGAGCTGCACGAGATCGACGTCTCGTTCCGGCACGTCGCCCTCGCGGGGGAGATCGTGTCGGCGATCCGCGCACGACTCATCGAGCGCCACGACGGCCGCGAGGACTTCACGATCCTGACGCAGTCGGCGATGCTCGAGATGATCGACGACGTGTTGCTCGCGCTCACGGTGGGCATCGCCGCCCTCGGGTCGGTTTCGCTCGCGGTCGGCGCGGTCGGCGTGCTGACGATCCTGTGGATCTCCGTCGGAGAGCGCACGCAGGAGATCGGCCTGTGTCGAGCGCTCGGGGCGAGGACTGCGGACATCGCGGTCATCTTCCTGGCCGAGGCCGCCGCGCTGGCAACACTCGGCGGAGCCGCGGGCTTGGCCCTCGGACTGGGCGTCGCAGCGGTGATCGAGGCGGCCTGGCCTGCTCTCGACCTCGCTCCGCGACCTGAGTTCGTGCTGGCAGCGCTCGCCACGAGCGCGCTGGTCGGCCTGCTCGCCGGCGTGCTGCCCGCGCTGCGCGCGGCGCGCCTCGACCCGGTCGAAGCGCTGCGCTCGGAATGAGCCCGCTCGCTCAGCGACGCTGCGCGTCGACGTAGGCCCGGATTCGCTCGGTGTACGCGGGGTTCTTGAGCCCCACGGCCTGCGCCTCCGCCAGCGCCTCTTCCCACGCGACGCCCTCGTCGAGGGTGCGATAGGCGAGCCACAGGGCTCCGACGCGACCACCGGACCCGCAGTGCAGCAGGGTGCCGGTGCTGCCCGCCTGCGAGAGCAGCTCGCGCGAGCGCGCGAGCACATCGTCCGTGAGTTCCTCGGGCGTCGAGAACTGCAGCGAGACGTACTCGAGCCCCAGCGCCTGCGCGCGCTCGCGCTCGTCGTAGCCCGGGAACTCGCCGTCCTTGCGCAGGTTGATCACGCGCCGCACGCCGCGGCTGGCGAGAGCCTCGAGGTCGCTCTCGCTCGGCTGGCCACCCATGTACAGCTCACCGCAGGCCTGCAGGTTGGCGAGCGTGCCAACCGGGGCGGGAGCGAGCGGCTCGGGACGGGGCGTCGAGCAACCGAGCACGGCGAGGAGAGCGAGAGTCGCGACGAGGGAGGTGCGCATGCCCCCTCGTGTACCTGAAGAAGACGGAAGAACAAGGGGCCGCAAGCCGCATTCGTGCACGTACCCGTTCCCCCCCTACCCGTGGGGAGTCCGGCGCCGTGCGTGCGGGATTGGATTCCGCTCGGGGCGCGGTCGAGGTCCCTTGTTCTTCCACTCGCTTCGTCGGGTCCTTC
>CAITGX010000416.1 GCA_903892045.1 uncultured Planctomycetota bacterium
GAGAATACTCTCGCGCCGCGCGCGCGGAATGTCAGGAACCTGTCTGTCCGCGCCGCAAGAGCAGCGAGAGGCGCGCCAATGCCTCGAACAGCCGCTTGCGCGACTGGGGCTCGGTGCAGCCCATGCGCGCGGCGAACTGTGCGTGCGAGAGCCCCTGGAGCCGCACCAGTCGGATCACCTCGCGATCGAACTCGGACAGCTCCTCGAGCGCCAGCTCGAGGCGGTCGAGGTCCTCGCGCAGGATTGCCTCCGCGCTCGGGCTGCCGAGCGCGACCGCGAGGCGGCCGAGCTCGTCCTGGGACCACGACGGTGCCCCGCGCTGCCCGTCGACCCGCAGGCCCTCGCGCTTGCGCGCGCGCCAGAAGCGTCGACGGTCCATCAGCTTGTGCAGCGCCACCTGCAGCAGCCAGCGCTGGAAGGCTGCGTCGCCCCGGAACTCGAATTTGCCGCGGCTCTGCAGCACCTCGCGGCACACGGACTGCACGAGGTCGGCCGTCGACTCGCGATCCGCGAGTCCCGCGTCGAGATTGCGGCGCACGTAGGCGCGCAGCGTCGGCAGGTGACGCTCGAGCAGGTCCTCGATCGGAGGCATCTCGTCAGGGTTGGCCATGCTTCTTCCGACTCCATGCTACGCCGGGGCGCCAATCTCCGGGGGCGGCCCGCCAAGGCGCCCGGGCCGTGCGATAGTGACAGGGAGGCCGCCATGGACCACGACCCGCGTTCCCGCCCCTCCGATGCGTCCGACCCTGTCGGGGCGATGCTCGTCGAGTGCATGGAAGAGCTTTCCAGGGGCAACCATGGCGCGATCGAGGAGCTGTGCCGCGCGCACCCCGAGCACGTGGCGGAGATCCGCGAGCGCATGGGAATCCTGCTGCAGATGGGCCTCGTGGAGGGTGTCGCGGCGGACGCTGACGACTTTCCCGAGCGCCTCGGCGAGTTCCAGCTCGTGCGGCGGCTCGGCGGCGGCGGCATGGGCGTGGTGTACGAGGCGCTGCAGGAGCGACTCGGTCGCACCGTCGCGCTCAAGCTGATCCGGCCCGAGCACCTCTACTTCCCGCGCGCGCGTGAGCGCTTCCGGCGCGAGACGGAAGCCGTGGCGAAGCTGCAGCACCCCGCGATCGTCTCGATCTACACGGTCGGAGAGGAGCGCGGCATCCCGTACTTCGCGATGGAGCTCGTGCGGGGCGCGACGCTCGCCGACATCCTCACGATGGTCGAGACGCGCGCGCCCGAGAGCCTGCGCGGCGAGGACCTGCGCGAGGCGGTGCTCGGAGGCTCGGGCTTCGAGACCATCGAGGACAACGAGGCGACGCGGCGCCTGTTCGACGCGAGCTGGACGGACGCGTGCGCACGCATCGTGTTCCGCATCGCTGATGCGCTCGCCCACGCGCACTCGCGCGGCGTGCTGCACCGCGACATCAAGCCCTCGAACATCGCCATCACGCCCGCTGGCCGCGTCGTGCTGCTCGACTTCGGCCTCGCCACGGCGAGCGTCGACGTGCGCATGACGACCTACGGAACCGCCGTCGGTTCCGTGCTCTACATGGCTCCCGAGCAGATCGAGGGCCGCATCGACGAGATCGATGCGCGCACGGACATCTACGCGCTCGGCGTGACGCTGTACGAGCTGCTGACCTTGCAGGTGCCGTACTCCGGCCGGACTTCCGACGAAGTGCGCGCGGCGATCCGCGACGGCAAGGTGCCCTCGCTCCGAGTGCGCAACCACCGCGTGTCGCGCGATCTCGAGACGGTCTGCCTGAAGGCCATCGAGGGCGAGCGCGGACGGCGCTACGCGTCGATGCAGGAGTTCGCGGCCGACCTCAAGCGCGTGCTCGAGCGCGAGCCGATCGCGGCGCGCCCCCCCGGCGCCGCGGCACGCACGCTGCGCTGGATCGCGCGCAACCCGGCCACCACGATGGCCTCGCTGCTCGCGGCGGTGCTGCTCGTGGGCGTTCCCACGCTCCTGTACGTGCAGCAGTTGAGCTACGGCAACGAGCTCGAGCGCGCCCTCGACGCGGAGATGCTCGCGCGCGATGCCGCGACACAGGCCCGCGAGCTCGCGGACCGCGAGCGCGAGCGCGCCCAGCTCGAGGCGCGCGACTCGGAGACCGTCGCGAGCTTCCTCGCCGACATCTTCGCCTCGGCCGACCCGCAGCGCGAGAAAGGTCGCCCACCCACGGCCGCGGAGCTCCTGCGGCGCGGCGTCGGGCGCATCGAACGCGAGCTCGCCGACCAGCCCGAGCTCCGCGCGCGGCTGCAGGAACGCATGGCGGAGTCGTTCCGCGGCCTCGGGCTGTACGACGATGCGCTGCCGCTCGCCGAGCGCGCGCTCGCGGTGCGTCGCGTGCTGCACGAGCCCGGAGACGTCCGCACCGCCGATGCGCTGTCCCTGCTCGGCACGGTTCGCCGTCTCGCGGGCCTGACGGACCAGGGTGTCGCCGAGCTCGAGGAAGCGCGCGAGATCTACTCCTGCGCTCGCGGACCGCACCATCGCAGCACGCTGCTGGCGCAGCTGCAGATCGCCAACGCCTACGCCAACTTCAACGCGCACGAGTCGGCGCTCGCGCTGATTCACGATGCGTGGGCGGCGCTCGAGCTCGAGCAGCCGGAGGATCGCGAGCTGCGCGTCGCGGTGCTCGACTCGCTCGCCTTCCTCAACAAGATGCAGCGTTCCTCGCCCGTGCATGCGTGGGCCGCGTTCGAGCTCGCGCACGTCCGCGCCGAGAGCGGCGACTGGCAACTCGAGCGCGAGCGCACCGTCGACCTGCTTCGCTCCGCGATGCCGATGTCCGACTGGCGCTCGCGCCGTTCGCTGCAGGAGGAGGCGACAGAGCTTGCTCGTCGCGCGTGGGGCGAGCAGAGCCCGCGCTATGCGGAGCAGCTCGCCATGCTGGGCAGCCTGCGCGGAGCGCTTGGCGAGCTCGACGCGGCCCTCACGGACCTCAACACCGCAGGCGCGATTCTCACCCGCTCGCTCGGCGCCGAGCACCCGATATCCCTCTACTGCGCGCGCGCGGCCGCGGACGTCGAGCTGCGGATGGGACGCGGCGAGCAGGCCTGCGAGCGACTCGATCGCTCGGCCGACGGGGTGCACGCGCGACTGGGCGACGAGCACCCGCGGCCCGTGCTCGTCTGGCTCACGGGCGCGCAGATGGCGGCGCACACGGGCCGGCTCGCGGAGCGTACGGGGCGGCTCGCCGAGCTCGCGCTCGAGTCGCGCTTCTCTCCCGCCGATCGCACCGGAATCCGCCTGCGCGCGCTGTCGCTGCTCGGGCTCGAGCAGCTCGAGCGCGGGGACGTCGCAGGGGCGCGGCGCGAGCTCGAGCGCATCGGCCCCGAGCTCTTCGATCCCGGGGCCGACTTCGGCCTGTTCGTCGCGATCGAACTCGAGCTCGACGAGGGCGAGCACCAGCGCGCGCTCGACCTCGTGGCTCAGGCACTCTCGCGCCCGGACTCGCGCATGTACGAGATCTGGCGCGGGGTCCTGCTCGCGTTCCAGCGTGAGATCGCCGCGCAGAACCTCGCCCCCACCGCCGACGCGCGTGCACAGCTCGAGCGCTGCGCGGCCCAGCTTCGCGTGGCGCTCGGCTCCGAGAGCGCGGTCTACCGGCGTGTCCTGCGACACTCGGCCGCCCTGCTGCAGCGCATCGAGAACTCAACTCCCACGCCCGCGCGCTGACCTGCGCGTTCCTGCTAACGTGCGCGCACGGCCCACGCCGGCTCCCCCCATGCGCATCGATCTCCCCGTCCTCGAAGGCAAGTTCCTCCGCCGCTACAAGCGCTTCTTCACCGACGTCGAGCTGCCCGACGGCTCGGTCGTCGTCGCGCACTGCCCGAACACCGGCAGCCTGAAGACCTGCCTCGAGGAAGGCCGCCCCGCGATCCTGCGCGACACGCAGGACCCCGAGCGCAAGCTACGCCACGTGTTCCAGTCGATCCGCGTCGGCAAGACGTGGGTCAACGTCGACACGAGCCTCCCCAACCAGGCCACCTACGAGCACGTCGTCGCGGGCCAGATCCCCGAGCTCAAGGGCTACGCGGAGGCGAAGCGCGAGGTGAAGTACGGCGTGAACAGCCGGATCGACCTGCTGCTCACGGGCGCGAAGGGCGAGCGCTGCTGGGTCGAGGTGAAGAACACGACCTACGCCCTCGACGGCGCCGCCGCGTTTCCGGACGCCGTGACCGAGCGCGGTCGCAAGCACCTCGAGGAGCTCGCCGCGCAAGTCCGCCTGGGCGATCGCGCCGTGCAGTTCTTCTTCGTGAGCCGCGACGACGTCGCGCGCTTCCGGCCGGCACAGGAGATCGACCCCGCCTACGCCGCGGCGCTGCGCGTCGCCGCCAAGGCCGGCGTCGAGCTGCTCGCCTACGCGCACAGCGTGACCCCGAACTCGCTCGAGGTCGCGCGCCGGCTGCCGATCGACCTCGACTGAACTTGGCCCGGCGCTCGCACCGTCACATCGAGACGGTGTACTCGTCCCCGTCGATGGGGTAGCGCGGTCCGCCGGGGCCTCCGATGGAGCGCTTCCACGGGTCGGGGCGGCTCAGGGGGCGAACGACGTCGCGCGTCGCGAGCACGCAGGCCGAGTAGCGCGCACCGCGCACGATCGTGCGGCCGAGGTGCACGCCGAGCGTGACGACCAGCAGCGCGAGCACGCTCCAGCGCGTCGAATCGGGGCCGAGCGAGCCTTCGAGCTGCGCCACGAGCATCCAGCCCGCGCCGAGCACGGCCGTCTCGATCGCGAGCAGGATTGCCAGCGGGCGCAGCATGCGGATCGGGTGGCGCAGCATGGCCCAGGCGGTGCACAGCCCGGCCCACACCGCCGAGCGCGTGCCATGGACCGCGAGTCGCGTGCGCGTGAAGTCTGCCCAGGCCATCACCAGCGCGAAGCCGAGCGCGTGCAACGCCGCCTGCACGAGCTCGATGGCGCGTGCGTGCCGCTCGCTCTCGAACAGCTCGAGGTCCGGCTTCTCCAGCCCGCAGAGCGTCTCGAGCACGAGCCAATCCCACGGCCGACCGTGGAGCACCCAGCGCAGCAGCGACAGCACGAGCAGCGTGACGACGAGCACGCGCACGAAGCGCAGGAAGAAGCGCGCGCCGCCGTAGAAGAACTTGCGCACGCTCTCGCCTTCGGTGCGCTCGAGGAACACCTGCAGCCAACCCCCGGCGCTGAAGGCGCCGATCAGCATCGCCAGCAGCGCGAGCGCTCCGCCGGACCCTTGTGTCGACGCGTCGAGCGCCGCCTTCGAGGCGCGCTGGTCGAAGCGGAAGTCCTCGTGCAGCTCGACGAGCAGCTCGCCGGCCGCGTAGCCGGATCCGATGGCCCGGTCGAACCACGCGAACCACGGCAAGGCCTGCGCAAGCGCGAGGAACGCGACGAACGAGGCCGCCACCAGCCAAACCGGCGTGCGACCGAGCGTGACGCGCAGCGCGTGCAGGAAGATCCAGCGCGGCAGCTCGGGCTCGCGCGGGTCCTGGTCGCGGGGATCCTGGAAGCCGCTCATCCGCCGATCCCCGACTGCCAGAAGAGGAGCGACAGCCAGTGCGCGAAGGCGCGCTCGCTCCAGCGCAGCGGCGCGAGCTCGTCTTCCTCGTGATGCCACGCATCGTTCGAGAGATCGAGATCGAGCTGGTAGCGGCGCTCCGGATCGATGCGCGCGGATACGAGCTTGCGCGGGCCTGCGAGCTCCAGCTTCCACCAGCGCCGCTCGCCTTGAGCCTCGCGCGTCCACTCGTGCCGCTCGCGCGTCCCGTCGTCGAACGCAAGCTCGATGTCCACGGGGAGCCGCAGCTCGCCGCGCCGCAGCAGCGTCACGGTCGCGCTCCACGGCGCCTCTCCATCCTTCGCGCGCTCGACCTTGGGCCGCTCGCTCCACTCGGCGAGAGCATCTCCCTGCGCGAATCCGAGCGCGTCCTTCGCGCGCTGCTGCTCAACCGAAACGCTCCAGTCGAGCGTGCCCGTGCCGCGGAAGACTTCTTCGAAGTACCACTGCACGTCGACGCCCGCGCCGGCCGAGAACGTCTCGAAGAAGTCCTGCGGCGTCGGATGGCGGTAGCGCCACTTCTCCGCGTAGTGCCGCATGCCGAGCACGAAGCGCTCGCGCCCCACGAGGCCGGACAACGAGCGCAGCGCGACCGCGGTGCGCGGGTAGCTGTTCTGCGCGTACGAGCGCTGGTCGAGATGCCGGAAGCCCAGCGTGTCGAGCGGATCGCGGGCGGGATCGGTGAGCGCGCGCGTGCGATCGCTCGCTCGCGGGTCGCTCGACTCGCGCACGAAGCCAGCGAACGGCTGGTCGCGCCACCACTCCGCGCCTCCGCCCGTCGCGAGCGGCTGGAGCTCCCAGTCGATCCACGGAAGCGGGATGCGTCGCGCCGCCAGCGCTCCCACCACGCCGCTGTCCGCGATTCCGGGCACGGGCGCGACGCGCTCCACCGGCAGGCTCGCGTACCACGTGGTCGACAGCGAACGTCCGAAGGCGCGCGCCATCGTCTCGGAGTCCGAGAACGAGTTGAAGCCCTCGTCGAGCCAGCCCGACTCGAACTCGTTGTTGCCGACGAGCCCGTACCAGAACTGGTGTCCGGCCTCGTGCACCACCACGCCTTCGGGCGTGTGCATCGCCGGGCTCGCGAGCAGGCGCGTTCCGGCGGTGAAGAGCGCCGGGTACTCCATGCCGCCGGCCGCGCTCGCGCCCCACGCCGGATCGACGACCGTGATGTGGCTCAGGGGGTACTCGCCGAACCACAGGCCGTAGAAGAACAGCGCAGCGCAGGTCGCCTCGTAGTGGCGCTCCCACTGCCGCTCGCGCTCCGGCTGGCTGAGCACCGTGACCTCGACGTCGCGCAGGCGCAGGTTCTTCCCCGCGCCGAGCGCCTTCTGCACGAACGCGACCTCGGTGTCGAAGCGCTGGCTCCACTCGTCGAAGTGGAACGTGCGCGTGCGCGGCTTGTAGTCGGGATCCGCGGTCCATGCGAAGTCGTGCACCCACGGCACGCGCCCAGTGGCGTCGATGCGCTCGCGATCGGTGAGCGAGGGAGCGACGAAACGCGCGCGCACACGGCCCTCGGCGCGCGAGGCCGGCTCCGCCAGCACGCCCGTCGCGCCGATCTTGCCCTCGTATTCCGCGGGCAGGTCGAGCGTGACGTCGTAGGTGCCCCAGTCGCTGAAGAACTCCGTCGGCGCGTGGAACTGGTGGCAGTTCCAGCCGCGCTCGCCCTCGAACACGCCGAGCTTCGGGAACCACTGCGCGATGAAGAGGAAGTCGCCCTTGTAGCCGGTGCGTCGGCGCACGCGCGGGATCTTCGCGCTCCACTCCACGTCGATCTCGAGCGTCTCGCCCGGAGCGACCGCGCGTGGCAGCTTGCAGCGCACCACCGTGCGGTCGTCGGCGTTGTCGTCGTCCGGCGTCTCGACCGTCAGCGAGCCCAACAGGTCCGCCTCGAGGGCGCGCAGGCCGGTGATGCGCTGCCAGCCCCAGCCCGAGTCGATCTCGACGCCGCGCAGCTTGCCCTTGGACTCGACGAGGTGCGTGGAGCGATTGCTCGCGAACGCGTTCCAGTAGAGGTGGAACCACAGCTCGTCGGTGGCCACCGCGGTGCGGTTGGTGAAGCGCACGCGCTCGCGGCCCTCGAGCGTCATCGCACCCGTGTCGACCCGCGCCTCGATCGCGTAGTCGACACGGTTGCCGGCGAGCTCGAGACCCGCCCCCCGCGGGGCCTGCGGCGACGGAGCGCTCGACGCCCCGGCGGAGGAGAGCGCGACCAGCCCCGAGAGCGCCACGGCGAGCATGGGAGCCATGTTGCGCTCCCCGGGCCGGATCGGGCAAGGCTCAAAAGTCACAAGTCTTTGTTCAGAATTGACTTACAGATATCCAAGAAGTCTCGGGGAAGGGCTCATGAGGCCGCTGGAACGTCCGACAACCCTCCTGACCCTTCGGCCAGCCGTGGCCCACGGGCGAGAACGACCCCCCCACCCGGAAAAAAACTCACAGGAGCCGCCCTGCCTGCCGATAAGGACGTGCGACTCCTGTCCGATGCCCGCATCGGAGACCCACCATGAACATCCAACCCAACTCGCCCGACGGCCCGAACCCGGCGCTGCGCTTCGACCCGACGCGCAAGGCCCGCGAGATCGCCGAGCCGCGCCCGAGCGGCGCCCCGGAGTCCAGCGCCGACCCCAAGGCCGACGCCGCCAGCGTCAAGGATGCGCGCGACGCGTTCCGCGAGCGCCGCCAAGAACGCCTCGGCAACCTGCGCAAGAACCACACCGCGAACAACCCCGAGCTCGCCGGCCAGTCGGCGGTGTTCGAGGCCCGCGAGGAACACCGCGCCAAGCTCGATGCGCGTCGGGAGAGCACCCAAGGTCCGATCGGCAACGATCGCATCGAGATCTCCTCGAAGAGCGAGACGCTCGCTCGCGCTGTCGAGGCTCGCCTCGCCCAGAGCGAAGAGACCCGCGCTGCTCGCGTCGCCGAGCTGCGCGCGCTCTATCTCGAAGGCAAGCTGAACGACTCCGAGCGGATCGAGCGCGCCGCGCGCCGCATGCTCGGCGGCAGCTAGCCCTCAGCGGCAACTGGCCAACGACCACGGGCTCGCGAGGGGCGAGTCCGCGACGACGGGAGCCCGGGTCCAGCGATGGTCCCGGGCTCTCGCGCTTTTCCAGCAGCCTCGGGCGCGGCGCTCTCAGCGACGATCCCGCGGCGTGCCGACCCTCGGCCGCGTCCACCGCGCGGCCTCCATCCGTCGCACACGCTGCGCCTGAGGCTCGAGCTTGAAGAGCAGGCAGCCTCTCGGGCGCGGATCGAGCTGCAGGCCCGCGAGCTTCCAGGTCACAGTCAGCAGCCGCTGCACGTCCGCGCGCTCGAAGTCCGCGACGCTCGACAGCACGACGTAGCGCATCGTCATGCCGCGACCCTTCGACAGCCCGCGCGGGTCCGAGGAAGCGAGCTCGGCGCCCCGCCCGAAGCACAGTCGCAGCTCCTCCGGACGCAGTGCGAGCGCACATACGCCTTTCGCGCCGCGCTCCGTCGGTGAGCAAGAGAGCACCAGCGCGCCCTGGTTCTCGTAGAAGTAGACGACGAGCTCTAGCAACCCGGGCCAGCGCGCGGGCAGCTTCTCGCGCACGGACTTGCCGAGCCGTGCCACGCGATGCTCGCAGCGCTCGAGCAGCTCGGCGAGCCGCCGTTCGACCTCGAGCGCACTCCTCGCGCGGTCCGTCGCGGCCACTCTAGCCCCGAACGCGTCGGGCGCGCGTGCGCCGCTCCAGCGAAGCTCAGTTGGACTCGAACG
Source organism: uncultured Planctomycetota bacterium (assembly GCA_903892045.1). Lineage (GTDB taxonomy): Bacteria > Planctomycetota > UBA1135 > UBA1135 > F1-120-MAGs118. The sequence continues at coordinate 9,284 of CAITGX010000416.1, forward strand.
TGCGCGCCATCTCGCTCGCGGCGAAGCGCATCAGGCTCGACGGCGAGAGCATCAGCACGGACAAGTCGTCCGCCGGATCTCCGCCGCCAAGTCGATTGGCCTGGTAGGCCTCGAGCGAGTCGCGCACGCGCAGCTCCGACGTGTCGACGTCGATCGTCGAGGACCAGACCACGAGGCCCGTGTCGACCGCGACGAGCTCGAGGCTGAGGCCGAGCGACTGCGGCGCGTAGGGCTCGAGGTGCGTGACCGTGCCGACGAACAGGCCGTCGAGCCGGAAGC
>CAITGX010000417.1 GCA_903892045.1 uncultured Planctomycetota bacterium
GAGGCCGCGCAGTGGCGCTGCTGGATCTCGGCCTTCCTCGTGGCGGCGCTCAGCCAGGTCGCGATCGCCTTCAACGAGCTGTACGACTTCCGCGTCTCCGCCTCGCGCTACGACCGTGCCTCGCGCTTCGTCGGCTCCGCTGGCAGCGCCATCGCGCTCTCGGTCGTCACGGTACTGCTCGCGCGCACGTGGGAACTCCAGCGCGTCCTCGACTTCCCGGGCCTCACCACGTCGCAGCTCCTGCGGACGCTCGTGTTCGCGCTCCTCGTGGGCTTCTCGCTGCTCTACCTCTGGCGGCACCTCTTCCACGGCGCGCTCCGGCGCTGGAACTTCAACCAGCGCGTGCTGGTCCTCGGTGCCGGGCCCCAGGCACGTTCCCTCGCGCACGTCATCGGGGAGCATCCCGATTCCGGCTACGAGGTGGTCGGGATGGTGCCCGAGCGGGAGATCGCAACGCCCGCCCGCGCCTCGGCAGAAGTTGGCGATCGGATGGCTGCCGCGGAGCGCCGTGTGCCCGCGCGCGTGACGCTCAGCGATGAAATCGAGACCTTGAGCGAGTCCTCGCTCGCCACGCTGCTGCTCGAGCCGCTCGAGCGACCTTCGTCGGTGGCCACCGGAGTGGCACGGCGGGAGAGCCTGCTCCAGCTCGTGGAACGACTCGCCGTGGACGTGGTCGCCGTCGCGCTCGAGGACCGTCGCGGCAATCTGCCGACCGACGAACTCCTGAGCTGCCGCCTCGCCGGCATCGAAGTGCGCGAGCGCGAGGCGCTCTACGAGCAAGTCACGGGCAAGCTCGCGGTCGAGGCGATGCGCCCGTCCTACCTGATCTTCAACGAGGGCTTCAGCCGCTCCCAGCGCTCGGACCTCGCCAAGCGCAGCGCCGACATCGCTCTCGCGCTGCTCATCCTGCTCCTGACGTGGCCGCTGATGCTCCTGACGGCGCTGCTCGTCCGCCTCGACTCCAAGGGACCCGCGCTCTTCAGTCAGGAGCGCGTCGGCCTGAACGGGCAGCGCTTCACGCTCTACAAGTTCCGCAGCATGCGCACCGACGCCGAGAAGGCCACCGGCCCGGTCTGGGCGCAGAAGGACGACCCGCGCATCACTCGCTCGGGCCGCTTCATCCGCAAGACGCGCCTCGACGAGCTCCCGCAGCTCTTCAACGTCCTGTGGGGCCACATGTCGCTCGTCGGCCCTCGGCCCGAACGACAGGTCTTCTGCGACGACCTCGCGCACCAGATCCCCTACTACAACCAGCGCCACATCGTGAAGCCCGGCCTCACCGGCTGGGCCCAGATCAACTACCCGTACGGCAACACCGTGCAGGACGCGCTGCAGAAGCTCCAGTACGACCTGTTCTACATCAAGAACCAGTCGTTCCTGTTCGACCTCTCGATCCTGTTCCAGACGATCAAGACGGTCGTGCTCCGCAAGGGCACCTGAGCGGCGCGCCCGCTCAGCCGCCACGCGCGCGCTGCACGTGGATCGCCAGCAGCGCGACATCCGGCGGTCGCACGCCCGCGATGCGCGAGGCCTGCCCGAGCGTGCGCGGACGAACCGCCGCCAGCCGCACGCGCGCCTCGTTGGCGAGCCCGCGCAGCGACGCGTAGTCCAAGTCGCGCGGGATCTCGAGCTCCTCCTGCCGTCGCAGCCGCTCGACTTGCTCGCGCTCGCGCGCCACGTAGCCCGCGTACTTGATGTCGCACTCGACCGCGGCGCGCTCATCCGCGCTCAGCGACAACGCACGCAAGGCCTCGCAGTCTCGCTCGATCGCCGACACATCCACTTCGGGGCGGCGCAGCACTTCCGCCCACGTCTTGCCGGCGTGGACTGCCGAGCGCTCGGATGCCAGCACCGCGAGCGCCGCGGCGAGGCGAGCCTCGCGAGCCCCAAGCCGCTCCAGAGCGCCTTGACCAGCGAGTCCATGCCTCGCAGCGAGCGGCACGAGGCGCCGGTCGGCGTTGTCCGAGCGCAAGAGCAGCCGGTGCTCCGCGCGCGAGGTGAACATGCGATAGGGTTCCGTCGGCTGCGCGACCACGAGGTCGTCGACGAGCACGCCGATGTACGCCTCGTCGCGCGCGAGCACGAGCGGCTCGCGCTCCTGAGACCACAGTGCCGCGTTGGCGCCGGCGACGAGCCCCTGCGCCGCGGCTTCCTCATACCCCGAAGTGCCGTTGATCTGCCCGGCGAGGAACAGGCCGGGAACGCTGCGCGCCGCGAGCGTGCGGTCGAGCTGGCTCGGCAGCACGAAGTCGTACTCGACCGCATAGCCCTCGCGCAGGAACACCGCCTTCTCGAGGCCGTCGATCGTGTGCACGAAGGCGTGCTGCACCTCTCCCGGGAGCGACGTCGACACCCCATTGACGTAGACCACATCCGTGGCGAGCCCCTCCGGCTCGAGGAAGATCGGATGGCTCTCCTTGTCGGAGAAGCGCATGACCTTGTCTTCCACGGACGGGCAGTAGCGCGGCCCGACACCTTGGATGCGCCCGGCGTACATCGGAGCGCGATGAATGTTGGCCCGAATGATCTCGTGCGTGCGCGCGTTCGTGTGCGTGAGGTGGCAGAGCACCTGCGGCAGCGCCGGAAAGCGCGCCCGGTCCGTCGCGAACGAGAAGGGCTGCGGCAGCTCGTCTCCCGGCTGGGCCTGAAGTCGCTCCCACGCGATCGAGTCGCGCTGCAGGCGCGGCGGAGTGCCGGTCTTGAGCCGTCCGAGCTGCA
>CAITGX010000418.1 GCA_903892045.1 uncultured Planctomycetota bacterium
CGCGGACAGCTCGTCTCGCAGGCGTTCTGCTCCGCGCTGCCGGTGAGCTACAACCGGCACGTCGATGCGCGCTCCTGGGAACGCTTCGCGACCCTCGTGCTCGAGTCCGCCTACGAAGCCACGTTGCTCGCCGCCCTCGAGCACCCCAGCCGCGGCGGAAGGGCCTGCGCGTACCTGACTCTCCTCGGAGGCGGAGCGTTCGGCAACTCGCGCGCCTGGATCCTGCGGGCGCTGCGGCGCGCGCTCGACCTCCATCGCCGGCACTCCCTCGATGTCCGCGTGGTGAGCTTCGGCGCCGTGCCGGCGGACCTTCGTACGCTCGGCGCCGACCGCACTTAGGCCTCGGGCGAGCCCGCCCGCACCGCTCGTTCCGGCGCGAAGGCCACGGAGGGCTCGAGTTCAGCGCCCCATCCCGGCTGACGCGGTTACTCTGAAATGCACCTTGGCCGTGCTGGCATGAACTTGCGCCCGAAGAGCTTCCGACCGCGCCGTGCACCCTTGCACGCATCCTCCGACGAAGAGCGCGGGAAACCTCTCGGCACTCTCGCCCGGGTCGTCGCGGCCGTGGTCCTGCTCGCCGCGAGCTCTGGCGCACAGGACGTGATGTTGCAGGCGTGGTACTGGGACTATCCCAAGTTCGCGTGCAGCGGCTATGGCGGGCCTTCGCTCGCGGCGCGAATGGCCCCGCGCAGTCCTGCGTTGCGCTCGGCAGGCTTCACGCGCATCTGGCTGCCGCCGCTCGCGAAGGCGAGCTTCGGCGACTGCAGCAACGGCTACGACCCGCGAGACCTCTACGACTACGGTCAAGTCAGCGGACGCACCGGAGTCGGCACGGGAACGGAAGTCGCTGCGTGGCTTGGCGCGCTCGCGAGCGCGGGAATCGCGCCGGTCGCGGACGTCGTCTACAACCATCGCGACGGCGGCGAGTGGGAGGACAACCCGGCCGTGCGCTCGTGGTTGATGAGTCCACCATCTGGCGCCTGTGCGAGCTGGAGCCCCTATCCGCTCAACGGCAAGGTGCGCTACCGCTTGCCGCTCGGGGGCGCGAGTGCCAACGGCGCTGGCGACTACTACTTCAAGTTCTCGTCCGTCACAGGCCGCCCGAGCTTCCACGGTCGCGGCTACCGGCTTCACTTCCGGACCAGCGCAAGCGCGTCGCTCGTCGGCGCGATGTCCGAGGTGGAGCCCAACGGTGGCGGCGACTGCGGTCAGGCGTTCAACGCGGCACAGCTCGGCCGTGACCTGCTCGCGACGCAGGAAGTGGGGACGAGCTGCGACACCGACGAGTTTCGCGTGCAGCTGCAGTCGTCGGACTTCCTCGCTTCGGGCGACTTTCTCGAGCTCTACGTCGAGGAACCGCAGGGCAGCGGCGCCGGCATCGATGTGCGTCCCTACGGCATCTGGTCGAGCTCGCGTGCGCAGGACGTGGTCGCCGAGCTCGCGGTGCAGACGCGCACGGACTTCCGCGCCATGCCGAGCGGACTCGGCGCCATGCACTGGCCCAACTTCAAGCCCAACGGGACGCAGCCCACGTGCCTCGCGGGCGACGAGGACTATCCATTCTTCTTTCTCGACGTCGAGCAGGGCTTCCCGAGCACGGGTGCGACGTACCGCGACTGGAACGCGTGGCTGTGGGACTCGCTGGGCGTGCGCGGGTTGCGCATGGATGCGGTCAAGCACTTCCCCGCCTGGTTCGCGGGGCTGCTGCTGGAGGAGCTGCACGCCTCGGGGCGCACGCCCGCGCTCGTGGTGGGCGAGCATTTCACGAACGACTCGCTCGCGGTGAAGGGCTGGATTGACGCGGTGACGGCGAGCATGTCTCCAGCCGCGCGCGCGGCGATTCCCGTGCGCGCCTTCGATTTCGAGCTGCGCGACGCGCTCAAGCGCGCCTGCGACGACACGCTGCACGACGCGCGCAACGTCTTCTCGTCCGGCCTCGTCGACCGCGCGGGGGCGAGCGGCTTCCAGGTGGTGACCTTTGCCAACAACCACGACTTCCGCACGCCAGGCGAGCACCTGCTCGCACGCTCGGAGCTCGCCTACGCGTACCTGCTCACCAACAACCGCATCGGATTGCCCTGCGTGTTCCTGCCCGACTACGACGGGCTCGACATCTACGGAGCGGCGCACCCGATCCCGGAGCTGCGGGAGTCCATCGACCGCCTGATGTGGGTGCAGCGCACCTTCATCGCGGGAGCGACGCAGGTCGAGTATCTCAACCGCTTCGGCACGCCGCGCGCGAGCGCATGGCTGCAGGGCGGACCGTACGATGCGCTGGTGTACCAGCTGCGCGGCGGCATCGGGGGACGCGACGTGGTGGTCGCCATCAACTTCGAAGGCCACACGCTGCGTGCGAATCACGAGCTCGACGTGACGAGCGCTCCCATGGGCACGCGCTTCGGGCTCGCGGCTGGCAGCGCCCTCTCCGCGCATCCGCGCGTCGAGACGTGCCCCAACGGCATCGCGAACTCGCTCTACCTCGAGCTGCCGCCGTGGTCCTACGCGGTGTTCGTCGAGGACTACGTGGAGCCGCCGCTGCCCTACTGCACGCCGGGCACATCGAGTGCCGGTTGCGCGCCCGCGCTGGCGGCGACGGGCACACCCAGCCTCGCTGCCAGCAGCGGCTTCACGCTGCGAGCGAGCGGCGTCGAGGGCGCGCGGCAAGGCCTCCTGTTCTACGGGCTCTCGGGCCGCGCGAGCGCGCCCTGGGGCAGCGGGCTGCTGTGCGTGAAGGCCCCGACGCAGCGCATGGGCGCCCAGTACAGCGGCGGCAACGCGGGCGCGTGCGACGGAACGCTCGCCGAGGACTGGCTCGCCTTCCGCGCCTCGACTCCGGGCGCGCTGGGCGCGCCGTTCGCCGCAGGAACGCTTGTGCAGGCGCAAGGCTGGTACCGCGATCCTCCGGCCGCGAAGTCGACGCAGCTCACTGGCGCGCTCGAGTTCACGCTCGCGCCCTGAGCGAGGGCGCGGCGCTTCAGCTGAGCGTGTTGGCGAGGGAGAGCAGGGCGAGCAGGGCCCAGTGGCTCGTCGCGAGGGCGAGCAGTGCGTGGCTTGCGCGGCGCGGCGCCGCGCGGGGCGACGCGTGCAGCCGCGAGCTCGCGAGGATGGCGAGCGCGAGTGCGGCGCCCCCGATCGCGCTCCAGCTCGAGGCAAGGTTGGCGAGCGTGCAATCTCCGTGACCATAGAGCTCGCCGGCGAAGGGGCCGAGCAGTGGCGTGATGAGCGAGCGCAGCTCGGGACGCAGGAGCACGGCCAGCGCGCTCGCGAGCGCAAGCGGCAGGGCAGCGCACAGGAGGGGCATGCGCCGCGCGCCGATCACGACGCAGCCTCCGCGCGCGCCGCGCGCAC
>CAITGX010000419.1 GCA_903892045.1 uncultured Planctomycetota bacterium
CACAAGCTCGTGCAGGTTCTCGTCAACCTGCTGAAGAACGCCCGCGAGTCCGTCGCGGAGGCGCGGCGCGAGCCCGGCCTCGTGCGCGTGCGTATCGCGAGCGCCGGCGAGCGCGTGCGCATCGAGGTCCACGACGATGGGCTCGGCATTCCCCCCGAGAACCTCGCCAAGCTCTTCCGCCACGGCTTCACGACCAAGCCCGACGGCCACGGCTTCGGCCTGCATTCCTGCGCCAACGCTGCGGGCGAGATGGGCGGCACGCTGCACGCCGAGAGCGACGGCGCAGGCCGCGGCGCCGCCTTCATCCTCGAACTCCCGCTGCTCGCCCGCGCGGCCGCAGCCTGAACGCGAGACTCCCCATGAGCACCCCCACGCGACCCCGCATCCTGATCGTCGACGACAACGCGGCGATCCACGCCGACTTTCGCAAGGTCCTCGCGCGCGCCAGCGAGTCCCGCGGCGAGAGCGTGAGCTCGAGCGAGGCCGCGCTCTTCGGCGAGCCGGCGCAGGCGACGCCTTCGAGCGAGACTCCCGCGGAGTGCGAGTACGAGCTCGACGACGCGCTGCAGGGCGAAGAGGCGGTCGAGAAGGTGCGCGCCGCGTGCGCCAGTCGCACGCCCTTCGCGATGGCGTTCCTCGACGTGCGCATGCCGCCGGGCATCGACGGCATCGAGACCGCGCGGCGCCTGTGGGAGGTCGATGCGGACCTCCAGATCGTGCTCTGCACGGCGTATTCGGATTACACGTGGCAGGAGACGGTCGCAGCGCTCGGCCGCACGGATCGCCTGCTGATCCTGAAGAAGCCGTTCGACACGGTCGAGGCCTGCCAGCTCGCGGCGGCGCTGACGGAGAAGCGCGCGTCGCTGCAGCGCGAGCGCGAGAACCTCGCCGCCGCGCGTCGCGCCGAGCTCGAGGCGCGCGCCTATGCGGCCTCGCTCGAGACCATGAACCGCGCCCTCCAGTCCTCGTGGGCGCAAGCCGACAGCGAGCTGAAGCGCCGCAACGCGTTCCTCCAGCGCCTCTCCTCCGATGTGCTCGCACCGGCGCAACGCCTGCTGCTCGAGCAGCTCGATCTCGAGGGCCTCGCGAGCGGCGAGCGCAGCGCAAGCCTCGGTCTCGAGCGACTGCTCGACCCGGCCATCTCCGTCGTCAGCGCGATCGCCGCCGTGCTGGAGCTCTCGGCGATCGAGTCCGGCGCGGCCCGCGTCGCGAGCGAGCCCTGCTCTCCGGCCGAGCTCGCGTTGCGCGTCGCCGGCGAGGCCTCGCGCTGCTCGCGCGTGCCCGTGAACGCGCACATCGAGGCCAGCGCTCCCGCGACGATCCATGGCGATCCGGCGCGGCTGGCGCGCATCGTCGACGAGCTCGTCGCCAATGCGGTCCGGCACTCGCCCCAGGGCAAGGTCGAAGTCCGCGTCGCGGCCGACACCCAGCCGGGAATGCTGGCGATCACGGTGCAGGACGACGGCGAAGGCCTCTCGCGCGACGCCGAGGCGCACGTGTTCGAGCCGTTCAACTCGCCGGGCTGCGAGCGCGCCGGACTCGGCTTGGCACTCGCGCGCCGCACCGCGAGCCTGCTCGGCGGAGAGCTCGTCTACGAGCCTCGGGAAGAGCGCGGAGCGCGCTTCCGCTTGCGCGTGCCGGTGCGCGTGACGGCCTAGGCTCCGAGCGTTTCCGCTCAGCCGGCGCGCTTCGTCTCGAAGCCGCGCTCGAGCAGCGCGAGAGCCCTCTCCGGCGGCACCGGCGGGCTGAACAGGTAGCCCTGGACCTCGTCGCACTGCAGCACGCGCAGGAACGAGAACTGGGAAGCCGTCTCGACGCCCTCGGCCACGACCGCGAGCTTGAGGCTCTTCGCCATCAGGAGGATCGAGGTGACGATGGCGGCATCGTCGGGGTTGGTGGTCGACTCGCGGATGAAGCTCTGGTCGATCTTGAGCGCGTCGATCGGGAAGCGCTTCAGGTACGCGAGTGACGAGTAGCCCGTGCCGAAGTCGTCGATCGAGAGGTGCACGCCCGCGGCCTTGAGCTTGCCGAGCGTCTCCACGGCGGCGCCCGCGTCGCGCATGACGGTGCTCTCCGTCAGCTCGAGCTCGAGCCAGTCCGCCGCGAGCCCGCTCGACGCCAGCGCGTCGCGCACGACCTGCGGGAGGTTTGGCTGCGTGAACTGCACCGTCGACAGGTTGACGGCCATGCGCACGGGAGTCGCACCCGCATCCTGCCATGCCTTCGCCTGCCGGCACGCCTCGCGCAGCACCCACTCGCCGATCGGCACGATCAGGCCGGTCTCCTCCGCGAGCGGGATGAACTGGGCCGGCGAGACGAAGCCGAGGTCGGGGTGCTTCCAGCGCAGCAGCGCCTCGAAGCCGACGATGCGCTCGCCGCTCACCGCGACGCGCGGCTGGTAGTAGAGGCACAGCTCGTTGCGCTCGAGCGCGCGCCGCAGGCTGGTCTCGAGCGTGAGCCGCTCGAAAGCGCGAGCGTCGAGCTCGGCCGAGTAGAACTTGAACGCGCCGTGCCCGGCTTGGCGGGCACAGAACGATGCGGTCTCGGCGCGCCGGACGAGCTCGTCCGCCGCGTTGTGATCGGTGGGATAGCCGGCGATCCCGACGGCGGCCGGAACGCACAACTCGTGGCCGGAGACCGTGAAGGGCCGGGCCAGCGCTTCGACGATGCGCGTGGCGACCTTGGCGGCGTCGTGGATGCGAGCTAGCTCGGGCAGCAGCACGTTGAAGTGCTCTCCCGAGCGCGCGACCACGCAGGAGTCGCTCGACAGTTCCGCGCGACCGACCGTGTCACCTTCCCGCGTCGCCTCGCGGATGCGCTGCGCGATTCCATCGAGCAGAAGGTCCGCGGCATCCGTCGAGAGCGCATTCGCCGTGAGCGCACTCACGCGCTGGACGTCGACGTGCAGCACGCCCACATGGCGCCCGGTGCGCGACGCGATGCGCACGGCTTGCTCAATCTGGGACGTGAAGCTCTCGGCCTGCGTTTCCTTCGTCCTCGGCAAGGACAGCGCCCCACCGATGCGCGGCGCATCCGTGTGCAACGGCTCGACCATGCCGGAGATGCGGTGCGTCGCTCCGTCGGCTCCCCGGAAGGCGTGAGCCACGTGCCGCACGCGCCGCCCGGAGCGTGTCGCGTGCTCGAGCGAGGGGAACTCCGTGTTCTGGGCGCAGGCGGCGAACCACTCCGACGCGCGCTCGCGGTCGTTCTCCGGGAGTTGGGCGATGCACTGGGCGAGATCGCTCGGCAGCTGGCGCTCGTCGAGGTCGAGCAGCTGTCCGCACTCGGGCGAACACCAGAAGCTGCCGGTCGCGAGATCGAGCTCCCAGAAGCCGACCGCGCTGTCGCCGCGCAGCAGCTCGAGCTGGCGCTCCGTGCGCTCCCGCTCCCGCACGTCGAGCAGCTGCCCGAGCGCCGCATCGAGAGCGAGCGCGGCGATCACACGCGGCGCGGTCCGGTCGAGGATGGAGAGGGCACCGGCGCCGATCGTGGTAGCGACCAGCGTGGCATCCCTCGGGTCCACGAGCAGCACGAGGCGCGCGCGCGACTTCCCGCACTGGCGGAACGCCGCAAGCAGCTCGAAGTCGATGGCCACGAGGTCAGGGTCGATCCCCAGCGCCTCGTCGAGGCTCGTGCAGCGTTCCACCCGAGCCAAAGTCCCCTCGGGCGGCTGGAAGGAGCTGGAGACGACGGCGATCAGGGCCTGAGAGACG
>CAITGX010000420.1 GCA_903892045.1 uncultured Planctomycetota bacterium
CTCCCCGCCGCGCCCGCGAAGGCGCAGCGCGTCGCCTTCGACATCGAGACCGCCAACATCGTCGACCTTGCGCCGGGACAGGACCTCGACTCCGCGGGCCCGCTGGACATCTCCTGCGCCGCCGCGGTGACCGATACGGGTGCCCTGCGGCACTGGTACATGAAGGACGAGCGCGGAGCGCCGCACGGCACGCTCGATGAGGGCACGGCGCGGGACATGCTCGCATGGCTGCGCGAGCAACAGCTCGCGGGCGCGAAGGTCTGCGCCTGGAACGGGCTCTCGTTCGACCTGCGCTGGATCGCGCACGCCGCGCGCGATCGCAAGCTCGCCGCCGAGGTCGCGCTCGACCTCTACGATCCGATGTTCCAGTTCATGTGCCAGCGCGGCTTCCCCATCGGACTCGCTTCCGTCGGCGAGGCACTTGGTGTCGGCGAGAAGAAGCTGATGAGCGGGGCCGACGCGCCGCGCGAGTGGGCCGAGGGGGATCGCCGCAAGGTGCTCGACTACGTCGCGGGCGACTGCCGCATCACCGAGTCGATCGTCGCGCGCATCGAGGAGCTGCGCGAGGTGCGCTGGAAGACCAAGAAGGGTACGACCTCGCGCGAGTCCTTCCCGCGCCTGCTCAAGGTCCGCGAGTGCCTCGCGCTGCCCCTCCCCGACACCTCGTGGATGAGCGAGCCGATCCCCCGCTCGAAGTTCCACGCCTGGCTCGAGCTCAAGGCGTGAGCCCCGCTCCGCTGCGCGAGCGCTTCTTCGCGACCTGCGCCCCCGGCCTCGAGCCGCTGCTCCACGCGGAGGCCCGCGAGCTCGGGCTCTCGAAGGTCGAGCGGCAGGTCGGCGGCGTGTACTTCGAAGGCACGCTCCAGGACGCGCTGCGCGCGAACCTCTGGCTGCGCACGGCGATCCGCGTGCTGATGCGCGTCGCGCGCTTCGAGGCCCGCGACGCGGACATGCTCTACGCCGGCGCGCGATCGGTGGAGTGGGAGCGCTTCGTGAAGCCCGACGGCACGCTGATCGTCGACGCGCACACCGCGAGCTCCGAGCTCGACCACTCGCTGTTCATCGAACAGCGCGTGAAGGACGCGATCTGCGACGCCCTGCGCGAGAAGCATGGCACGCGGCCGACCGTCGCCAAGGAAGACGCCGAGCTCGGCGTGTACGCGCACGTGTTTCGCGACCGCTGCACGCTGCTCGTCGATACCTCGGGCGAGTCGCTGCACAAGCGCGGCTGGCGGCGCTTCCAGGGTCGCGCCCCGCTCGCGGAGACGTTCGCGGCCGCTCTCGTGCAGATTTCAGGCTGGGACCAGCGCGCTCCGTTCCTCGATCCGTTCTGCGGCTCGGGCACGGTCCTGATCGAGGCCGCGATGATCGCGCGCAACATGGCGCCCGGCCTGTTCCGCGAGCGCTTCGGCTGCGAGCGCTGGCCCGGGCACGACGCGAGTCTCGGCGCGAAGCTGCGCAAGGACGCGCGCGCCGCCGCACGGCCGTCGAAGGCCCGCATCCTCGGTCGGGATTTCGACGCGAAGATGCTCGAGGGCGCACGAGAGAATGTGGCGGCCGCGGGGCTGGAGGGAGCGATCGAGTTCGAGCAGGGCAACGCGCTCGACTTCATCCCGCGCAAGGGCTGGGGAGCGTGGATCGCGAGCAACCCGCCGTGGGGCGAGCGCATCGGCGACACGCGCGACGTCGCTCGGCTCTACCGCGACTTCGGCGCATGGCTGCGCGAGCACTGCGCCGGCTACCACGTCGCCCTGCTCGTGCCCACGGGCGCGATCGCCCACGAGCTCGGCCTCAAGGGCGCGGAGTCCACGCGCGTCCTCAACGGCGGCATCGAGTGCTCGATCCTGCGCGCCGACCTCTAGCAGCCCGTTGAAGCAGTCCTTGGCGAGGCCAGGCGACCTTCGCTCGGGCTAGGAACGCGGCCGAGGGACGGCACAGGCGGCCTTCATGGCCGCTCGGGACGAGCCCGACGAACGTGATGACGCCACAGCGATGAACACGCTGCCGCCGTAGGGCACTTCTTGAACCGCCTACTGGCCCAGGGACGGTACGGTTCCTCCACAGAGGCAGCAGGGCGCACCACACCTCCCCAAAAGCGCGCCCTGCGGGCAAGCTAGAGGGTTGCTGCTCTCCGCGTTCCTTCTGCTGCTGGCTCCGCTCCCGCCACAGAATCCCCTGCCTCTGCAGCTGGAAGGCGTCGACCCCGCGAGTGGCGCGCTGCGCTACTCGCTCGAGCACGCGCACATCGACGCGCTCGTGGGACTCGGGCAAGCGCAGCTCGATGGCCTGCTGCTGCCGGATGGGTCGCTCGCGACGCTCGAGCTCGAGCGCATCGA
>CAITGX010000421.1 GCA_903892045.1 uncultured Planctomycetota bacterium
CGCCGCGCTTCACGAGCCGCCGCACCATGTCGAGCTGCCCCATCGCCGTGCCGGCGAGCTGGCGCTCGGGGCGCCCGGGCCCCGGCGGGTAGTAGGCCGTGCCGTCGTCGATCAGGTGGTGGCGCCCGTGCGAGTGGAACACGTCGCAGCCCGTCCCGGCACCGCGCAGCGCGTCGCTGACGAGGGCGAGCCCCTTGGGGCCGCGGGCCGCGAGCGCGAGCTCGATCGCCTCGCCACCGACGTGCACGAGATCGCCGATGATCTCCGCGTAGAGCGCGCGCTCGATGAGCGCGAAGCCCGCGAGGCCCACCTCGCGATGGTGGATGCCGTTCATGGCGTTGAAGAGGTGCGTGGCGCCGCTCGCTCCGGCGCGCGCCGCGGAGCGCGCCTCGGCCGCGGTCGACTTGCTATGGCCGAGCGAGACGCGCACGCCGCAGCGCACGAGCTCCGTCACGAGCTCCGCCGAGCCGCGCAGCTCGGGCGCGAGCGTCACCGTGCGCACGCCGCGGCCGTCGCCGGTGGCGGGACCGAGGATCGCGCGCAGCGCCGCGAGCGAAGGCTCGGCGAGGTCGTGGCGCGGCAGCGCGCCGGCGCGCTCGGGATTCACGAAAGGTCCTTCGAGGTGCAGGCCGACCGCGCGCGCGACCGGCCCCTTCAGCGCCGCCGCCGCGCGCCACGAGCGCTCGCAGACGCCGCCGAGCACCGTCGGCTCGGCCGGGAACAGCGTCGGCTGGAAGGCCGTGGTGCCGGCCCGCGCCAGCGCGCGCGCCATGCCGGGCAATTGCTCCACCGGGTCGCAGCCGCCGTAGCCGTGCACGTGCAGGTCGACCAAGCCGGGCGCGAGGATCGGCAGCGCGGCGTCCTCCGCGCGCGGCTCGCGCAGCGCGAGGCTCTCGATCTTGCCTTGGGCGACTCGCAGCGTCCCCGGAACCAGACGCCCGCCGACCAAGAGTCGGCCGACGAGCTCGCTCACTTGCGCTCCAGATAGAAGATCGCGTTCGTGCCGTACTCGCGCAGCGTGACCTTGATCTTGGCCGCGAACTCGTTTTCCTGCACGCCGTCCTTGGGCGCGTGGAACACGACGAGACCCTTGGCCACGATCTTCTCGGTCACGAGCTTCTCGAGCGCCGCGAAGATCGCCGTGCGCGTCTTGCCGGTCTCGAGCATCGGATAGGGCGAGTCGAAGAACACCAGCTCGAAGCGCGCGTCGGAGCCGCCCCACGAGCGGGTGGCGAGCGCGTCGGCCGCGACGATCTCGGCGCGGTCCTCGAGCGCGAGGTCCTCGACGTTGCGGCGCAAGAGGTCGAGCACGCGCGGGTCGCGCTCGACGAGGCGCGCCTCGAGGGCGCCGCGGCTCAGGGCCTCGAGGCCGAGGCTGCCCGTGCCCGCGAAGAGGTCGAGCACGCGCGCGTCGATGACGCGCTCCCCGATCGAAGAGAAGACCGACTCGCGCACGCGATCGAGCATCGGGCGGGTGCCCATGCCGTCGGGGGTCTTGAGCAGGCGTCCGCGGTGTTCTCCGGCGATGATCCGCATGGCAGGTGCAAGAGTCTACAGAAACGGGGCGCGACGCGTCAGCGTCCGCCCCGCGAAAGCGGGCCGCCGAGGCGCGCCCGCGGCCCGAAAACCGCCCCTAGCTGCCCTTTTCCGCGGGCTTTTCCCCCTGCTTGCCGCCCGGCTTCTCGCCTTGGTTCTCGCCTTGGTTCTCCGGCGCCTTCGGGGCCGGGGCCTTCTCGGCGGGCTTGTCCGCGGGCTTCTCCGCGGCCTTGGGCTTGGCCTCCGGCGCGGACTTGGGCACGCCCGGGGCCGCGCGCTCGGCGTCCTCGACCGCATGCTCCGCGCGCGCGAGCGCGAGGCGCTGCTCGAGGTCGGTCTTCTTCGCCGCCGCCTTGGCCTCCTCGAGCGCCAGCTTGGCCTTGGTCTCGCGCTCGCCGAGCTCGCGGTCGCGCTTCTTGTGCTCGAAGCCCTTGAGCTGCTCGAGCTTGCGCTGCTCGAGGTCGAGGTCGCGGCGCGCGAACTCGAGCCGCGCACGACCGCGCGCGAGCACGAGCTCCTTGGTGGTCTCGGCGAACTTCTCCGCCGCGTACATGCCCTCGAGCTCCTTGAGCTCCTGCTCGGCCTCGGCCACCGACTGCTTGGCGCGGTCGACGCCGAGCCCCGCCGCATCGAGCTCGAGCGCCACGGTCACCTTCTTGAAGTGCTCGCGCTCGGCCTTGACCGCGTTGAGCTCGCGCTCCGCCGCGCCCTGCGCCGCCTTGGCGCCCGCGCGCGCACTGTCAGCCGCGAGCTTGGCGATATCGAGCTCGAGCCGCGCGGCCTCGACCGCACGCACCTTCTTGCGCTGCTCGGCCTCGTCCTCGGGCTTGGCGGGCGCGGGAGCGGCGGCCTCCGTCGTGCTGCTCGCCGGAGTCGGGGCGGTCTTGGCCTCGTAGCTCGCGACGCAGCCGGTGGCGAGGAACGTCGCCGCGAGGAGCGACACGAGTCGATGCGGAGTGTGCTTCATGGGATCTCGAAGTTGCGGTTTGCCCTAGAGGATGGCCTTGGCACCGGGAATCCCGGCCTGGAAGGCGAGGATCGAGAAGGCGGTGCCGGCGGTCTGCATGCAGCTCATGTTGGGGAAGTCGAGGCTCGAGCCGTCGTCCCACTGGATCTTGGCGAGGTGCGCGCGCAGGCGACGGTGCCAGCCGGCGCGCTCGGGCTCGGGCAGCTCGTTGATCGCCTGTGCCGCGTAGCAGTGCGCGAACATGTAGAAGTACGCGGCATTGGCGTAGTACGCCTCGTGCGGGATGGGCCGCATGCGCGCGACATCGAGGAACTTGTGGTGCTCGAAGAACGACTCGAGCCCCTCGCGCAGGCGCTCGTCGGTCACGGAAGCGACGCCCGCGCGCCGCAGCGCCCAGTTCGCGACTTGGATGCGGCCGAGGCTGCCCTTGACGTTGTCGATCGACTCGCCGGGCCGACGCGGCAGCGGCCGCAGGTCGTACATCACGCCCCCATCGGGCAGGCGGCAGCGGTCGACGTAGCGCACCGCGCGCGCCGCGACCTCGGGATCGACCTTCCACCCCATGCCCTTCGCGCGCACGAGCGCCGGGATCACGCATGCGGTCGCGAACGAGGTGCTCCACGTCGGCCGGTTGGACACCACCGGACCCTCGTAGTAGCCCCAGCCGCCGAGCGGCTCCTGGTTGTTCTCGAGCAGCGCGTAGAGGTCCGCGCCGCGCGCGTTGACGCGCTCCCACAGCGCCTCGGTCTGGAAGCGCGGGTCGTCGGAGGCCGCCACCATGGCCTGAAAGCCGTAGAGCGCGGCCCACGTGCAGTCGACGTCCCAGTCGTTGCCGCGCTTGGGCAGGCGCGAGTCGAGCAGCCATGCGAGCGCCCGGGTGGCGGCGGCGTCGCGCTCCGGGGTGGCGTCGACCGAGAGCAGCGCGAGGAACGCGAGCGAGTTGGCCGCGTACTGGAACACGTAGTAGGTCTCGACCGAGAAGCTCGTGAACTGCACGGAGTCGATCGCGCCGCTGCCCCAGGCGCCGTCCGCGCGCTGCTCGGCGAGCAGCCAGCCCACCGCGCGGCCGACGCGCGTGCGGGCCTCGTCGACGTCGATCGCGAGCTCGGCCGACTTGGGCGCGTCTTGGGCAGGCGCAGGCGTCGCCACGGGCGAAAACGAGACAGCCAGAACGTGCAGCAGAGCCAGCATGGGGACACCTCTCTGGAGCTCACGGTAGTTCCTCGCGCGGCTCCCGTCCATGCGCGGTCCGGCAGCCCGGAATGTGAGCGCAGGGACGCTGGGGAATGGCGTGGCTCTCCGTACAATCCGCCTTACTGCGATGGTCCGCCTGCAC
>CAITGX010000422.1 GCA_903892045.1 uncultured Planctomycetota bacterium
GCGGCCGAGCGCATCGCGGCGCAGGCGATTCTCGTCGCCGACGACGAGAACCCTTGGGCCGTGCGCGTCCCCGACAGCGCCATCGTCCACACGGAGAAATTCACGACGCGCGACGGGGCGTGGGCCCTCTACAGCTACGGTTTCGTCGGTGTGGACCACGAGTTCGAGCGCGCGGGCGAATATGTGCTGCGCGTGCGCGCGTGGGCCAACCAGGCAGGGCCGGAGCCTGCGCGCATGGAGCTCAAGCTCGCGGGCACGGCGCTCGGACGCATCGACGTGACCGCCGAGCGCGGGGCACCGCAGGTGCACGAGCTCCGCACGCGCATCGAGCCGGGCAAGCAGCGCTTCTCGGTCTGGTTCGTCAACGACTTCTACAACCCGGATGATCCGGACAAGAAGAAGCGCGACCGCAACCTGTACGTGGAGTGGCTCGAGATCGCGGGGCCGCTGGGCTGGATGCCGGAAACCGACTTCCAGAAGCAGCTGTTCTCCGGCGAGACGCAGCGCAACGCGCGGGAGGCGGTCGAGCACCTCGCCGAGCGCGCCTGGCGCCGTCCCGTCACGGCGAGCGAGGTCGATCGACTGATGCAAGTCGCTCCGCGCGGCGCCCGGCACGATCGCATCGTGCGCGACGCGCTCGTGGCGATCCTCGCCTCGCCGCACTTCCTGTTCCGCATCGAGCGCGATCCGAGCGGTGCCAAGCCCGGAACGCCGCGCGCGCTCTCGGGTCATGAGCTCGCGACGCGGCTCTCCTACTTCCTCTGGAGCACGCTGCCGGACCAGACGCTGCAGGATCTGGCCAAGAAGGACCGGCTGCTCGACGAGCAGGTGCTCGAGGCACAGGTGCGCCGCATGCTGCGCGACGCGCGCTCGGGCGAGCTCGTGCGCAACTTCGCGGGGCAATGGCTGCAACTGCGCGCGCTCGAACGCGCCGCTCCCGACGCGACGCGCTTTCCGGGCTTCGACGACGCCCTGCGCGCCTCGATGCGCGCGGAAACCGAGCTGCTCTTCGAAGCGGTCCTGCGCGAGGACCGGCCGCTGCGCGAGCTCCTTGACCCCGACTTCACGTTCCTCGACGAGCGCCTCGCCGCGCACTACGGATTCGAGGGCGTGACGGGGCCCCACATGCGCCGCGTTCCGCTCGATGCGACCCAGCGCGGAGTCCGCGGCGGAGTGCTGCAACAGGCGAGCGTGCTCGTGGTCACGAGCAACCCGACGCGCACCTCGCCCGTGAAGCGCGGCAAGTGGGTCCTCGAGACCCTGCTCGGCACCCCACCGCTCGCGCCGCAGCCGGGCGTCGACACGCTCGACGAGAGCCCGCAGGCCGTGACGGCGGCGAGCCTGCGCGAGCGGCTGTCGCTGCACCGTGCGAAGCCTGAATGCGCCGTGTGCCATGACCAGCTCGACGGACTCGGCTTCGCGCTCGAGAACTACGACCCCGTGGGCCGCTGGCGCACCGAAGCGGACGGTTTCCCGGTCGACCCCAGCGGCGAGCTCGCGGACGGGACGCGCCTCGACGGGGCCGCCGCGCTCGAGCGCAAGCTCGCGGCGGACCCGGCCTTCGTGCGTTGCCTTGCGGAGAAACTCGCGGTCTACGCGACCGGGCGCGGCATGCGGCCCGAGGATGCGCCCGCGCTCGATGCGCTCGCCGCCTCGCTCGCGGGCCGCGACGCGACGCTGCAGGACCTCGTGCTGGCAGTCGCGCGGCTCGACCTCTTCCGGCGTACAGTCGTGGCGGAGAAGCCATGATTCCGCCGCTCGATCGACGCACGGCCCTGCGCGGCCTCGGCCTCACGCTGGCGCTGCCGCTCCTCGAGCGCATGGCTCCCGCGCGCGATGCGTCGCGCGCCGCACCCCGCCGGGCCGTCTTCCTCTACGTGCCCAACGGCATTCACATGCCGGACTGGCGCCCGCGAGGCGAAGGCGAGGCCCTCGAGCTCGGTCCGACGATGGAGCCACTCGCGCCCTGGCGCGATGCGCTGCTCGTGATCAGCGGCCTCACGCACGACAAGGCCCGCCCCCACGGCGACGGCCCCGGCGACCACGCGCGCTCCGCGGGCTCGTTCCTCACGGGCTGCCACCCCAAGAAGACCGATGGCCCGATCGAAGCCGGCGTGTCCGCGGACCAGCTCGCTGCGCGCGAGATCGGCAATGCGACGCGCCTGCGCTCGCTCGAGCTCGGCTGCGAACCCGGACGCCTCGGCGGGCAGTGCGACAGCGGCTATTCGTGCGCGTACTCGAACACGATCTCGTGGAGCGCGCCGCACGTGCCGCTGCCGAAGGAAACGGACCCACGGCTCGTCTTCGACCGCCTGTTCCGCGACGATTCGAGTGAATTGCCCGAGGCGTTGCGCGACGAGCATCGCAGGCGCCGGCGCAGCGTGCTCGACTTCGTGCGCGACGACGTGAAGCGGCTCGAGAGACAGCTCGGCGCCGCGGACCAGCGCAAGCTCGACGAGTACGAGAGCGGCGTGCGCGAGCTCGAGCGCCGCATCGCCTTCCTGGAGCAGCGCGGGCGTGAGGCGGGCTTCCAGCGGCCGGCCGAACTCCCGGACAACTACGCCGACCTCGCGCGGCTGCAGGCAGACCTGCTCGCGCTGGCGTTCGAGACCGACACGACGCGCATCGCCACGTTCCTGCTCGCCAACGAGGGCTCGGGGCGCAGCTACCCTGCGCTCGGTGCGCCGGAAGGCCACCACGAGCTCTCGCACCACGGCGGCGATCCCGAGAAGCTCCGCAAGATCGCGGCGATCAATCGCCATCACGTCGAGCTGCTCGCGCACCTCCTGCAGGCCCTCTCGCGCAAGGAAGGCGAGAGCACGCTGCTCGACTCGACGCTCGTCGCCTACGGCAGCGGCATCTCCGACGGTGATCGCCACAACCACGAGGACCTGCCGATCCTGCTCGCCGGCGGACGAAACTGCGACGTGCGCGGCGGGCGCCACCTGCGCGTGGCTCCCGAGACGCCCTGCACGAACCTGTGGCTCTCGGTGCTCGATCGGCTGCAGGTCTCCGTGCCCGCGCTCGGCGACTCGACCGGCCGCGTCGAGGGCCTCGCCTAGAAAGGTCTCCCGCGCACGATCCGGATGCCGGATCGGCCGAAGAGGGGTCGCGCGGGCGCAGGGACGAGCCTTCCGGTGCTCCAGTGCGATTCCGGCGGTTCTTGAATCTGCGCAGCACAGGCCCACGAACGCCTGTGGCGTTCGAACGCTGCCCCCATGCCCAACCCGAGCCCCCAACCGGTCGCCGTCCTGCGCGGCGTGAAGAAGAGCTACGTCGAGGTCGACCGCACCCGCGAGGTGCTGCACGGGATCGATCTCGAGCTTGCGCGCGGCGAGTTTGCCGTGCTCGTCGGTCGCAGCGGCAGCGGCAAGTCGTCGCTGATCCACGTGCTGTCGGGAATCGACCTGCCGACGGAGGGCCAGGTGCTGCTCTTCGGTGAGGACATGAGCCGTGCGAGCGAGGAGCGCCGCACCGACGTGCGCCGCCGCAAGATCGGGCTCGTGTTCCAGTTCTTCAACCTGCTCCCCACGCTCACGATCGAGGAGAACCTGCTCCTGCCGCTCGAGCTGTGCGGCACGCTCGATGCCGCCGGTCGCCGTCGTGCGCTCGACCTCCTCGACGCCGTCGGGCTCGCGGACCTGCGCGCCAAGTTCCCCGACCGCCTCTCGGGTGGCGAGCAGCAGCGCGCCGCCGTGGCGCGCGCGCTCGTCCACGACCCCGAACTCGTGCTGGCGGACGAGCCCACCGGCAACCTCGACGATCACAACGCGCGCGCCGTCCTCGACCTGTTCACGCGCCTCCTGCGCCCGAGCGGCAAGACGCTCCTGATGGTCACGCACAGCGCCGAGGCCGAGACCATCGGCGACCGCGTGCTCGAGCTCCACGACGGTCGCCTCGGCCCGCGAGCCCGGAGCGCGCGCGCGTGATCTCGCTGCTCTCGCGCGCGAGCCTGCGTTACCTCTCGCGCCACCCCGCCCAGCTCGTGCTCGCCATCCTCGGCGTCGCCGTGGGCGTGGCCGTCGTCGTGGGCATCGACACGGCCGGCGCGAGCGCGCGGCGTTCGTTCGAGCTCGCCACGCGCGCTCTCTCCGGGTCGGCCACGCACGTGGTGCGCGGGACTCCCTCCGTTCCGGAAGAGGCGTACACGGCGCTCGCGCTCGAGAGCGGGCTTCCGCCCGCGGCGCCGGTCGTTCAGCGCTCTCTCGCGCTCGTCTCGCCCGCATCGCGCACCCTCGACCTCCTCGGCGTCGATCCGTTCGCGGAAGGCCCGTTCCGTTCCTACACGAGCGCCTCGGCGGGCTTCGACGGTGCTGCGCTGCTGCGTGGCGACGGCGCGTGGCTCTCGCGCACGACCGCGGGCGAGTTGGGCGCGAAGATCGGCGACGAGCTCATCTTCCTCGTCGGCAGCCAGCGTCGCTCCGTGCGCCTCGCCGGTCTCGTCGATCCGCAGAGCGAGCTCGCGAGCGCGGCCCTCGCCGATGTGGTGCTCGTCGACATTTCCACGGCGCAGTCGATGCTGGCAATTCGGGGCCAGCTCACCCGCATCGACCTCGCCCTCCCCGCCGCCGAGCAGGAACGAAGCGCGGCGCTCGCGCGCATTTCCGGTCTGCTGCCAGCGAGCTGCGCCGTCGAGCCTGCCTCGCGCCGCTCCGAGACGCTCGCGGGCATGACGCGCGCCTTCGACATCAACCTGCGCGCTCTGGGCTTCCTCGCGCTGCTCGTCGGCGTGTTCCTCGTCTACAACACGATGACCTTTGCCGTCGTGCAACGGCGCCCGTTGTGGGGCACGCTGCGCTCGATCGGCGCAACGCGTGGCGAGCTGTTCCGCCTCGTGTGCGCGGAGGCGCTCGCCATCGGTGCGCTCGGAACGGTGCTGGGGCTCGGCCTCGGCATGCTGCTCGCGCAAGCGCTCGTGAGGCTCGTGACGCAGACGATCAACGACCTCTACTACGTCGTCAGCGTTCGCGAGCTGAGCCTCGAGCCCGAGGTCTTCGCCGAGGCGGCCGCGCTCGGCATCGGTGCCACGCTGCTCGGAGCCATGTTCCCGGCCCTCGACGCGATGCGCACCGCTCCACGCGCGATCCTCGACCGCGCGGCGCAGGAGTCACGCTTGCGCGCCCGCATCGGGTGGCTGGCGCTGTTCGGCCTGCTCGCTGGCACGGCCTCGATCGCGCTGCTGCAGGCGTCCGGCCAGAACCTGCCGCTGGGCTTCGCGGCGCTGTTCCTGATGCTCTTCGCCGCCGCGCTCCTCGTGCCCGGCGCGACGACCGTGCTGTGCCGCCTGATCGCGCCCGTCGCCGGCGCCCTCGCGGGCAGCCTCGGCCGCATCGCCACGCGCGGCATCACCAGCCATCTCGCGCGCAGCTCCGTCGCCATCGCGGCCCTCGCCATCGCGCTCTCCGCGACCGCCGGCATGGGCATCCTCGTCGACAGCTTCCGCTCGACCGTCGTGCGCTGGCTCGACACGACGCTCGTCGCCGACGTCTACATCTCGAGCCCGAGCACGTTCTCCAACCGCGAGTCCGCCGTGCTGTCCGATGAGCTCGTGACGCGCATGAGCTCCGACGCGCGCGTGCGTGGCACGACCACCTTCCGCGACATCGACCTCGAGCTCGCATCGGGCGACAAGGTGTTCGCCACCGCCGCCGCGCTCCATCCGAAGAGCCGCGACGCCTACCGCTTCCTCGCCGGCGATCCTGCGCGCATCTGGTCCTCGTTCACGGAGCGAGACACTCTGATCGTGAGCGAATCGCTCGCCCGCCATCGCTCGCTGCAACCCGGCTCGACACTCGACGTGCGCACCGCCAACGGAGTGCGACCGTTCGAAGTGCTCGGCGTGTTCCGCGACTACTCCTCGGACCAGGGCTGGGCGATGCTCTCGCGCGAGACATGGCTGCGCGGCTGGAACGACCCACGCATCAGCGCGCTCGGCCTGTTCCTCGAACCCGGCAGCGACCTCGGCGCCGCGATCGCGGACCTGCGCGCGTCGGTTCCTGAGGGCGACATCGTGAAAGTGCGCTCGGGCGAGGAGCTCGTCACCGCGTCGATGGAGGTCTTCGATCGCACGTTCTCGGTGACGCGCGTGCTGCGCTTGCTTGCGGGCGTGGTGGCGATCCTGGGCGTCGTCGGGGCGCTGCTCGCGATGGAGCTCGAGCGCGAGCGCGAGATGGGCGTGCTGCGCGCGATCGGTCTCTCACCCGCCGGCCTCAAGCGCGTGGTCCTCGGCCAGACGGGCCTGCTCGGCGCGCTCGCGGGCCTGTTCGCGGTCCCCATCGGCATCGCCGTCGCGATGGTGCTGATCCTCGTCATCAACGCGCGCTCGTTCGGCTGGACGCTCGACATCCAGATCTCGCCGCGCGTGCTCGCCGAGACCTTCGCGATCGCGCTCGCGTCCGCGCTGATCGCTGGCGCGTACCCAGCGTGGCGCATGGCGCGGCTTTCCCCGGCCCAGACCTTGCGAGGCGAATGATGCGCGTCCATCTCGCTTGCCTGTTGCTTGCGCTGCTCGCCGCCTGCTCCGACGAGCGCGAGAGCGTGCGTGCCTCGCTCGACGTCGGCGACCTGCTCTCGGCTCCGGCTGATCCGCGCTTCGAGCGCGCACTCGAGCCGCGCGAGTTTTCCTTCCCCGCCGATCACGGCCCGCACCCGGGCTTTCAGACCGAGTGGTGGTACTTCACGGGCACGCTCGCCGATGCCACGGGTCACGAGTTTGGCTACCAGCTGACGTTCTTCCGCCGCGCCTTGGCCCCGGAGGCTCCTGCGCTCGATTCCGCGTGGGCCACGAAGGACATCTACATGGCGCACTTCACGCTCGCCGACGCGAGGAATGGCACGTTCGAGGCTCGCGAGCGCTTCGAGCGCGGCGCTCTCGACCTCGCGGGCGCGCGCGCGACGCCATGGCGCGTGTGGTTGCGTGACTGGAGCGTCGAAGGTGATCTTGACGCGGGCAACGTTCGCCTGCGCGCGCAGGATGGCGACCTCGAGCTCGATCTCGCGCTTCGTTCGACCAGCGCGCTCGTGAAGCAGGGCGAGCGCGGACTCTCGCGCAAGGGCGCGGCCCCGGGCAACGCGTCGTACTACTACTCGATCCCGCGCATGCGTTCCGAAGGCACTCTCGCCCTGCGCGGCGAGCGTCGCGCGGTCTCCGGGGAGTCATGGTTCGATCGCGAGTGGTCGACGAGCGCGCTCGAAGAGGGACAAGTCGGCTGGGACTGGTTCGCGCTACGCCTCGAAGATGGCTCCGAGCTGATGCTGTACCGCATGCGCCGCTCCGACGTCAGCCTCGATCCCTTCAGCAGCGCCATATTCACGCGCAACGGCCTGGAGCCGCGCGCGCTTGGCTCGAGCGAGTTCACGCTGCGCGAGACCGCGCACTGGACGAGCCCCTCAAGCGGCGCGAGCTATCCGTCGCGCTGGACGATCGAGGTTCCCGCGCTGGGGCTCGCGTGCGAAGTCGAGCCGCTCGTCGCCGACTGCGAGCTGCGCGTCGCCGTGCGCTACTGGGAAGGGGCCGTGCGCGTGAGCGGCACGCTCGACGCGCGCGCGATCTCCGGCCGCGGCTTCGTGGAGCTCACCGGCTACTAGCCTCGCGCGCGACGCGACGCCCGCGCTCGAGGTCGACCTTCGAGAGGAGCAGCGCTCCGAGCGCGAAGAAGCCGAACAGCGGCACCACTCCCGCGCGCTGCTCGCCCGTCCACGAGATGGCGAGGCCGAAGCACAGCGGCCCGAGAATCGCGGAGAAGCGCTCGAGCACGCCGAACAGGCCGAAGAACTCGCCCGCCTTGTGCGCGGGCACCATGCTCGCGAACATCGAGCGCGTCAGCGCCTGGCAGCCGCCCATCACGAGCGCCACGCCGATCGCGAGCGCGTAAAAGAGCTCGACCTTGTGCGTCTCCTCGGGGCTCGCCATGCGCCACGCGAGGCCCGTGATGCCGATGTAGACGAGCACGCCCGCCATCACCGCGCGCTTGGGTCCGATGCGCCCCGCGAGCCAGCCGAAGCCGAACGCGCACGGCACGCCGACGAACTGCACGAGCAGGATCGCCGGGATCATCTGCTCCGCACCGAGGCCGATCTCCGCGCCATAGATCGTCGCGAGCCGGATGATCGTGTTGATGCCGTCGTTGTAGGCGAGCATCGCGACGAGGAGCAGGAACGCGTCGCGGTAGCGCGGGATCTCGCGCAGCGTCTCCAAGATGCGCGTCAGCGCATCGCGCACGCTCGACCCACCCGGCCGCTCGTCGGACTCGTACGCGCGCGGCGGCTCCTTCACGCGCAGGAACAAGGGCAGCGCGAACAGCGCCCACCACGCCGCGACGCTCAGGAACGCGAGCCGCACCGGCAGCGTCGACCCGCTCTCCATCCCGAACCACTCGGGCTTCAGGATCCACGCGAGGTTGGCCGCGAGCAGCACGCCGCCGCCCAAGTACCCGAGCGCGTAGGCCGCCGTCGACACGCGGTCGAGCTCGTCCTCGCGCGCCACCGCGGGCAGCAGCGCGTCGTAGAACAGGAAGCTCCCCGCCACGCCCACGTTGCCGAGCACGAACAGCGCGGACCCGAGCCGCCAGTCGCCCTGCCCCACGAACCACAGCCCCGCCGTCGCCAACACGCCGAGCACGAGGAACGCCGCCATCAGCGGCTTCTTGCGCGCCGACGTGTCCGCCAGCGCGCCGAGGAACGGTCCCACGAGCGCGATCGCCACCATGGCCCACGTGGTGAGCGAGCTGTAGCTCTCGAGCACGCCCTCCTCGCCCGCCGCCGCGACCTCGCGGTAGTAGATCGGGAACACCGCCGTCACCACGGTCGTGAAGAAGGCCGAGTTGGCCCAGTCGTAGAGCGCCCACGCCCGCAGCTCCGGCCGCCCGAGGCCCATGCGCGCCAGCCAACCCGCTCCCCGCTCCATCGCCCAGAGCCTAGCGGCCCCACCGCCCCCGTCCTCGCACACATCCGCTCACGACTCGCACCGCTCGCAAGCCCGTCCGTCCGCCCCGTGAGCAGCCACGCCCCAGGTGCGCCCTCGCTCCGCGACCTGCCTCGCTCCGCGACCTGCCTCGCGCGCACCCGCCCTCGCGTCGCGCCCGTCCTCGCGTCGCACCCGCCCTCGCGTCGCACCCGCCCTCGCGTCGCACCCGTCCTCGCGTCGCACCCGTCCTCGCGCCGCACCCGCCCTCGCGTCGCCCCCGCCCTCGCGTCGCGCCCGTCCTCGCGTCGCGCCC
>CAITGX010000423.1 GCA_903892045.1 uncultured Planctomycetota bacterium
GAGGAGCTCCGGTCCGGCGAGCAGGAGTCGCGCCAGAGCGACCCGACGGCGCTCGCCGCCCGACATCGGGCCGCAGCGGGCCTCCGGATCGCGCAGGCCGAGCGCCTGCAGCGTGCTCTCGACCTTGTGCTCGACGTCGTGACCGCCGAGTCGCTCGAGCTCCGCCTCGAGGCGTTCCTGACGCGCGATCGCCTTGTCGAGCGCGTCGCCCTGCGCGCGACCGAGCTCCTCGTGCACGCGCTCGAGGTCGCGCAGGACACGCTCGCGCTCCACGAGCCCGCCGCGCACGACCTCGCGCGCCGTGGCGTTGCCGTCGAGCTGCGGATCCTGCTCGAGGTAGCCGAGCCGCAGGTCGCGCCGGAGCACGCGCGTGCCCGTGTCGGGCTGCTCGATCCCGCACAGGATCTTCATCAGCGTCGACTTGCCCCCGCCGTTGGGCCCCACGAGCCCCACGCGCTCGCCCTCGCCGATCATCAGCGAGACGCCGCGCAGCAGCGTGCGGTCTCCGTAGCTCTTGGAGATCCCTTCGACGGAGAGGAGCGACATCGGGCGAAGATGATGACGCAGGCGCGCGCCTCGCGCCATGACCGCGTCCTGCTAGTCTCTGGGCCGTGCGCAAGCTCCTCGCCGCCCTGCTCGTGCTCGTCGCGCTGGTCGCCGGCGGGCTGTTCCTGTCTCGCGATGCGTCGGATGCTCCCGCGGATTCCGCGGCCGAACCAGCGGCGGCGGCGCCGGACGTCGTCGAGCCGAGCAGCCCGGCCGCGGACTCGGTCTCGCCGCTCGCCGAGCGCAGCGAGTACAAGGCACCCGAGCGCGTCGAGACGGCCCGGCGGGATCCGCGCACGCGCGTGAGCGGGACGATCGTGCGGGTCGACGGCAGCCTGCGCGTGCCGATGGCGAACCTCGAGATCGTCGTGTTCGACGGCGGCGGGCCCGAGGTCCGCGCTCGCACCGACGCGGAGGGCCGCTTCGAGCTGCGCGCCGAGCCTGGCTCGCGCAAGATTGGTGCGGCGCCTCCGAACGCGCCTGCGTGGTGGGACAGGATCGAGCTCCCGCCCGACGGCGATGTGCGCTTCGACCGCGAGCTGGCGGCGTACCGCAAGCACTGCGTGCAAGTCTGGCGCCGGGAAGGCGAGGAGCTCGTGCCCGTGGGCCGAGCGCGCGTGCGGCTCGCGGCCTGCGAGGAACTCGATGTGGAGCAGCTCGTGTCGCCGCTGTTCTCTCGCTCCCTCGGCTTCGAGACGTCCAACGACGGCCGGGTGCAGGTGCTCACCGACGTGGAGGGCCCCTACCTGATCGAGGTCAGCGCCGAAGGGCTCGTGTCGCAGGTCTCTCGCCTCGACCTCAGCCCCTTCATCTCCTCCTCGCGCTTCGACCCCGAGGACGGCTGCCTGCACGTGACCCTGCGCAACGAGGGACCGCCGATCTCTGGGATCGTGCAGGCACCCGACGGCAGCCCGCTCGCCGGAGCGGCCGTGTTTCTCGACATCCGCGACAGCACCGGCACGGGCTACGTGACGCGCGAGGGCGGCAACTGGACGCCGAGCATGCTCGAGCCCGCCCAGCCGCCGATGGCATGGACCGACGAGGAGGGCGCCTTCACCCTGCCGGGCCCCGGGCCCGAAGTGCTCGACATCCTCTCCGCACGCGTGGTCGTGCAGCCGCGGCGCCCGAACCTCGTGCACCACTGGTCCGTCGACATCGACACCTCCGAGCGCGACGGCTCGACCGTCCTCGTCCGCTTGCCGGCCTCGCGCAGCGTCACGCTGCGTCTCATCGGTCGCGACGGCAAGCCCGTCCGCGGCATCGCGAGCGCGAGCGACCAGGACGGAATGCCACATGCTCCGGCGGGCTCCCCAGCACTCTGGCTCGGTCCGCAGCACACCGACCGCCTGTTTCCCACGCAGGACGGGAAGGTCCGCCTCCAGCACGTTGGAGGTCCGCTGCGCGTGGGCATCTCGCTCTACGACGAGCAAGGCCAGCCGCGCTGGGATGCCGGCGCGGTCGAGGTGGTCGTGCCGACGAGCGGCGACGCCGAGGTGCGCGTGCAGCTGCCGTGAACCCGGCCACTGCGCACGCTCGGAAAGAAGTTCCAGCAGCGGCGGGTCGCGGCGAGGCTCCGGTCTCGCGCTGCGTGTGCTCGGACCCTGCCCACGGTCGATCCAGCTAGTCTTCATCCGGTGAAGAAGCTCCTCCTCGGTCTCGTCGTCGCAGCGCTGGCGCTGCTGGCGCTGGCGTTCCTGTTGCTGCGCCCCGCAGGCGAAGCGCAGGCGCCCGAGGACGTGGCGAGCCCGTCGGCACCGGCGGACGTCGTAGAGCCCGAGGTCGATCGCTCGATCCGCGCTCCCGCGGAAGTGCCGGTGCGCGCGGATGCGACTCCGCGCGTCGAGCAAGTCACGACCATCGAGAAGGTCCACGGAGTCGTCTTCGACACGGCGCTCAACGCTCCGGTCGTGCAGCTGCCGATCGAAGGCGCGCTCGAGCAGCGCGGCGTGCGTCGCACCCGCACCGACAAGGACGGGCGCTTCACGCTCGAGGTCAAAGCCGGGCTTGTCCGTGTGAGCGCGACGCCTCTCGGCCATGCGGGCTGGTGCGAGCACCTCGTGCTCGAACCGGGCCAGACGGCGACGCTGACCAAGGAACTTGGCGGGCCCGCTCTGTCGATCCGTGCGTGGACAGCGTGGAAGGAAGAGCTCGAACCCATCGACGAGGCCGAGGTGCGCGTCGTGGCGGTGCTCGACGACGCGAGCCTGCATGTGGGCTGTCCACTGTTCGCGGGGCCGCCCACGGCGATCACGGACGCCCGCGGCCTTGCGAGCTTCTCGACTCTCCCAGGCTCGATGCACATGGTGCAGGTCAGGGCCGAGGGCCATCACCCGCGGACCTTCGTGCTCGACCTCGAGCGTCGCGAGGTCGAAGACTGCGTGCACGTGGTGCTCGAGCCGCGCGGAGCTCCCATCCGCGGCCGCATCCTGTCGCCCAATGGCCAGCCCCTTGCTGGCGCGATGGTCATGGTCGACGCCCGACGCGGCGGCCCCGAGCGCGTCGCGCGCTTCGGCCGTTTCCCGCAGCAGGACGCGAACACGCCCACCGAGCTCGAGCCCGAGCTGCACCCGCCCTTCGTGGTCACCGGGCCCGACGGCCGCTACGAGATTCACGCCCCGCGCCCCAACGCGCCGCAGCTCGTCGATGCGACCCTGCTCGTCTTCCCGCAGCGTGAGGGCCTCGTCCACCACCACTCGCTGCCGCTCCCCAAGACCACGCTGGAAGCGGCGCGCGATCTCGACGTGCGCCTGCCCGCGGCGCAGGAGATCACGATCGAGTTCGTCAATCCCGAGGGTTTTCCGATGCCCGACGGCCCGGCGAGCGCGCGGGACATCGACGGTCGCGCCTACGCACCCACTCCGGAGTTCC
>CAITGX010000424.1 GCA_903892045.1 uncultured Planctomycetota bacterium
GAATCTCGCGGGCATGTACTGCGCGATGGGGCGCTATCAGCAGGGCATCTTCCACTACCGCGAGGCGCTCGTGCGGCATCCCGAGGACGCGGACACGCACGCCCTGCTCGGTCAGGCCTGCGCCCAGCAGGGTGATCTCGCCTCGGCCGAGGCCGCGTGGCAAGCTGCGATCCGGCTCGCGCCCGCGCATCCCGGGGCGCGCGAGGGGCTGGCGATCCTGTGCGAGGAGCGCGGGGACCTGGCGGGAGCCCGCGCCCACCGAGCGGCTGCGGGACGCTGAGCCCGGCAGCGGAACTTCCCTGCCACGTCGCGCGATTTCTGCTCTACAGTCCAGTTTCCTGTCGCTCGGGTCGGGATAGCGGCTGGGGCGCCCCCGGCGCCGTCCTCCCGCGCCTCGGAGCCGACCTCTCCGCGACCGCCGGTCCCGCCCGCTGTCCCACGAAACTCCACGCTCCACGACCTCCCGATGAACACCGCCTCCCGCCCGGCCTTGGCCGCAGCGCTGCTCCTCGCCTCCTCGGCTTCTCTCCAAGCCCACCCCCTGGGCGAGGCTTCGTCGCGGCCGGTTGCGACGGTTTCTGGGCCGGAGCTGCGTGAGTTCCTGCTCGACGGCGAGCTGCTGCTCTTCCCGCAGGCCGAGCTGAGCCTGCCGACGGGCTGGAAGCTCGGCGTGCTCGGCGTGAGCGCCGACCAGTCGATCTCCGCGCGGCTGCAAGGTCGGGCCGAGCTCGTGCGCGAGGGTGGCCAGCCGGTCGCGTTCGGCTCGAGCCGCATGCCGACGGGCGCCGGACAGTTCGTGCTCGAAGGCCCGGCCGGGGAGCGCCTCGGCTTTGGCGACCTGTCGCTCGCGCTCTACGACGGCGAGTGGACCGTGCTGGCGCACTCGGGTGACCTCGCGGGCCGCCCGGTGTTCGTGCTCGCGAGCAAGGATGGCGCCTGGCTCGAGCGCGGCGAGGACTTCGCCGTCACGGGCGAGCTCCTGTTCGCTCCCGCGCTGGCCCTCGAGCTCGGCCTCGCCGCCGATGCGCGCACTCCCGTCGGTGCCCTGACCCTGCTCGGCTCGGCGCTGTTCGATCCGGCGCGGCCCTTTACGGCCCGTGCGGCGGCGGCCACCGGCGCCGCGGTCGGCCCCGACGTGA
The DNA here is from genome assembly GCA_903892045.1 of uncultured Planctomycetota bacterium. Classification (GTDB taxonomy): domain Bacteria; phylum Planctomycetota; class UBA1135; order UBA1135; genus F1-120-MAGs118. The sequence goes on from CAITGX010000424.1 coordinate 1,140, forward strand.
TCGTCAGCACCATCGGCTCGACCTTCGGCGAGTACGGCGCGGTGGGGGACATCGGCGCCTACGCGGTCACCACGGTCTCTTGCAACGTCGGCGACCAGGAGGCGATCTGGATCGACGCCGGCACCCAGCCCAACCGTCACCCGGTCATCGGCACCCAGCTGTACCGCTTCAAGACGGTCAACGGCGCCACGCGCTTCGAGCAGATCGGCATGAGCTGGCTCAAGCACGGCTTCTGCGCCGCCGACGCCCCGAGCTGCGTCTCGATCAACCCCAACGGCATCTCCAATCCCGCCTACATCGCCAACGGCAGCTGCGACTGGCTCGGCCTGTTCGCCACGGACACCTACTCGGACGGCCTCAACGCCTCGCAGCCCGGCTGCGGCCCGCGCTCGGAAATCCAGCCGTGGACGGGCGCGTACCCGTTCCCCTACCAGCTCGGTTCCGGCGCGAGCGGCAACGCCACCTACAAGCGCCTGCAGGTCCACAAGAACGAGGTCGACCCGGCCCAGCACACGGGCGCGACCTACTGGGGCGAGGTGGTCTACATCTGCACCGACGAGCCCGAGGCCAACCGCTACAACAACTACTCGATCCGCCCGGCCACGATCGGGACCTTCGCCAACGGCCAGTACAACATCAACTTCACGGGCTCGACGATCCCGCTGAAGGCGGCGGTCATGCACTGGGCGACCATCGACCCGGGCGTCACCGTGCGCTCGGTCGACGTGCCCGGCGATGGCCGGCTGTACCTCGGCTACAAGACCACCCAGCTCGCCAACGGCCAGTACCACTACGAGTACGCGCTGTTCAACATGAACAGCGACCGCAGCGCGCAGGCCCTCTCGGTGCCGCTGCAGGCCGGCACGGTGCTCTCCAACGTCGGCTTCAAGGACGTGGACTACCACTCGGGCGAGCCCTACTCGGGCACCGACTGGACCTCGACCGTGACGCCGGGCACGAGCATCGCGTGGTCGACGCAGACGCACGCCCAGAATCCCAACGCCAACGCGCTGCGCTGGAGCACGACCTACAACTACCGCTTCGACACCCTCGCGGCGCCGGTGCAGGGCACCATCACGGTC
>CAITGX010000425.1 GCA_903892045.1 uncultured Planctomycetota bacterium
GACCAGCGTCGCGGGCTCGATCCCGTGCAGGGCCTGGGCCTGCGCGAGCGCACCACGGGCAAGGGTGAACCAGTCGGCGTCGCTCACGGGCTCGAAGGTCGCCTCGACCGAGCCGCCGTAGAGGAAGTCCGCCTTGCCCGTGCCGGTGTCCATGTTGACCGACCAGTTCGAGCCGTGCTCCTTGCGCCAGTCGGCGAGGGCCCCGGGAACGCTCTGGCTCTGGGCGTGCACGGGCGACAGGGCCGCGCCGAGGGCGGCGAGGAGAACCGAGATTCGGATGTGCATCGAGGGGGGTACCTGAAACGCGGTCCAACCGTCGGCGGACCACCTGAGAAGAGAGGAACCCTTCAACCTGCGAACAGGGATCGGGGTTCCGCTGTGACGGACCGCGGGCAGACTTTGTTTCCTTCAGTGTAAGGGGCCGGAGCAAATCCGGCAGGGCCGGCGCAATGGAAAGGCCCGCCCCTGTTCATGGATGGAAACTCCTTCCATCTCCAGCCAATTCCGGGGCCAGAACTGGCCGCGAACGTCCCTTGCAGGGGCGTGGAGCGGCACAACCGCCCACTTCGTGGGAGGCTTCGTCGCTAGACGCGCCGCACAGCGGCGAGTACCGAGCGCGTCGCGAAGCTCTTGTTGAGCGTGTAGAAGTGCAGGCCGGGAGCGCCGCCCTCGAGCAGGGCCCGGCACTGCAGCACCGCGTGCTCGATCCCGACCGCCATGACCGCCGCCGGGTCGTCCCCGGCCGCGCGCAGGCGCTCCCCGAGCTCCGCAGGAATCTTGGCCCCGCACATGCGCGTGAAGCGCTCGACCTGCGCCACGTTCGTGATCGGCATGATGCCCGGGATGATCGGCACGCGGATGCGGGCGCTGCGGGCGCGCTCGACGAACGCGAAGTAGTCGCGGTTGTCGAAGAACAGCTGCGTGACGAGGAACAAGGCGCCCGCCTCGACCTTGAGACGCGTGTGCTGCAGGTCGAGCTCGGGGCTCGGGCTCTCCACGTGCCCCTCGGGGTAGCAGGCTGCGCCGATGTCGACCTGATAGTTCTCCTCGAGGTACGTGATCAGGTCGCAGGCGTGGGCGAAGCCGCCCTCGACCTGCTGGAAGCCGCTCGCGCCCTTCGGCGGATCGCCTCGCAGGGCGAGGATGTTCTCGATGCCCTCCCCCACCAGCGTGCCGATCTCCTGACAGATGTCGTCTTGGGTGACGCCCACGCAGGTGAGGTGCGCCATGGCCGTGAGGCCGAGCTCGCGCTGCACGCGCGTCACCGTCTGCAGGGTGCGCGCGCGCGTGGAGCCGCCGGCGCCGTTGGTCACCGAGACGAAGTTCGGCTGCAGGGCCGACTTCAGGTCCGCGATCGTCTTGAGCAGCGGCTCGACCTGCTCGTCGCTCTTCGGGGGAAAGAACTCGAAGCTGAAGATCGGCCTGCCGCGGCCGTGCATCTCGCTAATCCTCATCGCGCGCTGTCCTCAAGAATGGCTTCGAAGCGGGGGCGGAACTCGTCGGGCAGGCGCTGTGGGGCGAGCGTCTCGAGCGCCACGCAGGCGGTCACCTGCCGCGCGTCGACCGCGAGCTGCCCACCGTTCTCGATGCGGTAGCGCAGCCCGAGCGAGGAGTTGCCGAGTCGCGTGCATGTGACACGCACGAGCGGCCGGTCGCCGAAGCGCAGCGGCGCGTGAAAGTCGGCCTCGCTGTGGACCAGCGGAAAGCCCAACCGCCGCACCGCGATCAGCTCGTGGTAGCGGATGCCGACGTGGCGCTCCCACAGCGCCTCGAAGGCGTCGTGCAGGAAGCCGTAGATGTTCGGGAAGTACGCGATGCCCGCGGCATCGACGTCGCCGAAGCGCACGGAGAGCGGGTGCTCGAAGGCCTTCACTCGAACAGCTCCGGCCAGGTGGCGCGCGCGGAGTCGAGCACGGCCTGCGCGAGCTTCTCGACCGTCTCGCGCCCCTCCGCGGCCGAGGCCTGCGCGGGATCGCCGCAGTAGGCCTGCGCGATGCCGATGTCGACGAAGTGGATCGCGCCGCGCTGAATCTCGCCGACGAGGTCGACGTCGACCGGCGGCAGGCTCGCACGCACTTCCTCGCGCACGTTCTCGGCGTCTTGCGCGAGCACCAGACTCGTCTCGTAGCGGCCGGCGTGGTCGCCCTTGCAGAAGGCCTCGCCGAGCGACTGCGCGAGCTTGCGGCGCGTCATGTCGACGAACAGCACGCGCGCCTCGTCGGGCTTGGGCTCGGAGCGGTCGAGCGCGACGCCGCGCAGCACCTCGACGTGCGCGGGCTCGAGGTGGCCGTTGACGAACACGATGCGCTTCACGCGGTGGGCCTCGAGCGCCTCGACCAAGTCCTGCAGGATCGACCAGAGCGTCGCGGGCTGGATCGAGAGCCGTCCGGCGAAGCCGTCCGTGAAGCGCGTCACGCCGTAGTTCACGGCGGGCAGGACCACGGCGTGGATGCGGTGCTCGCCGAAGAGCTCCGCCGCGCGCCGCGCCTGCGCCAGCGCGATCGTCACGTCGGTGTCGAGCGGCAGGTGCGGGCCGTGCGGCTCGGTGCAGCCCACGGGCAGGATCGCGACGCAGTCGGGGCCGAGCACGGCGGCCGCCTCGGGCCAGGTCAGCTTGGCGAGGTCCATGGGGCGCAGAGGTTAGCAGTTCGCATCGCCCCGCGCTCCCGCGCCGCTATCCTCTCCGCCATGCGAATCGCGAGCATCGGAGGCGGTCCGGCGGGGCTGTATTTCTCGATCCTGCTGAAGCAGGCCTTCCCGGCGGTCGAGCTCGACATCTACGAGCGCAACCGGCCCGACGACACCTTCGGCTGGGGCGTGGTGTTCTCCGACGAGACGCTGGGCAACTTCGAGAAGGCCGACCCCGAGAGCTACAAGGCGATCACCTCCGAGTTCCGCTACTGGGGCGAGATCGACACCTACCTCGGCGACGCCTGCGTGCGCTCGACCGGCCACGGCTTCTGCGGCATGTCGCGCAAGCGCCTGCTGCAGCTCCTGCAGCGGCGCGCGGCCGAGCTCGGCGTGCGCATGCACTTCCAGCGGGAGATCGCCGACGAGCGCGAGGTCGGCCCCGCGGACCTCGTGCTGGCCTGCGACGGCGTGAACAGCCAGCTCCGCAAGCGCCACGAGCAGCACTTCCGCCCCTCGATCCGGCTGGGCACCTGCCGCTTCGCGTGGCTCGGCACCACCAAGGAGTTCGAGGCCTTCACGTTCCTGTTCCGCGAGAACGAGCACGGGCTGTGGCAGATCCACGCCTACCCGTTCGAGAAGGGCCTCTCGACCTTCATCGTCGAGTGCCACGAGGACGTCTGGAAGCGCGCCGGCTTCGAGCGCGCGAGCGAGGCCGAGACCTGCGCCTACTTCCAGAAGCTCTTCGCCGACGTGCTCGACGGCCACCCGATCCTCTCCAACCGCTCCGTGTGGCGCGTGTTCCCCGAGGTGCGCTGCGAGCGCTGGAGCCACGGCAACATCGTGCTCATGGGCGACTCCGCGCACACCGCGCACTTCTCGATCGGCTCGGGCACCAAGCTCGCCATGGAGGACGCGATCGCGCTGTGCGAGGCCTTCCGCACCCACGGGCTCGGCGACGTGCCCAAGGTGCTCGCCGCCTACGAGAGCGCGCGCCGCGTCGAGGTCTCGAAGCTGCAGCGCGTCGCGCGCACGAGCCAGCAGTGGTTCGAGGAGTGCGCGCGCTACGTGAAGCAGGATCCGGTGCAGTTCACGTTCAACCTGATGACGCGCTCGCGCCGCATCACGTGGGACAACCTCGCCGTGCGCGACGCGCAGCTCATCGAGCGCACGCGCACCGAGTTCGCGCGCCGCACCGGCGTGCGCATCGAGCCCGGCACGCGCGCGCCCGAGCCGATGTTCACGCCGTTCCAGCTGCGCGAGCTGCGCCTGCGCAACCGCGTCGTCGTCTCGCCGATGTGCCAGTACACGGCCGTCGACGGCGCGCCCAACGACTGGCATCTCGTCCACTTGGGCAGCCGCGCCGTCGGCGGGGCCGGGCTCGTGATCGCGGAGATGACCAACGTCTCGCCCGAGGGCCGCATCACGCTCGGCTGCGCCGGCCTGTGGAACGACGCGCAGGAGAGTGCGTGGCGGCGCGTGGTCGAGTTCGTGCACACGCACTCCGCCGCGCGCATCGGCATCCAGCTTGCGCACGCTGGCCGCAAGGCCTCCTGCAGCCTGCCGTGGGAGGGCGACGCCCCGCTCGCCGACGCCCGCGCGTGGACCGCGCTCGGCCCTTCGGCCGATCCCTTCGGCCCCACGTGGCCCGCGCCCAAGGCCATGGACCGCGCCGACATGGACCGCGTGCGCGACGCCTTCGTCGCCAGCGTGCAGCGCGCCGACCGCGCCGGGTTCGACCTCATCGAGCTGCACATGGCCCACGGCTACCTGCTCTCGAGCTTCCTCTCGCCGCTCTCGAATCGCCGCAGCGACGCGTACGGCGGCACGCTCGAAAATCGCCAGCGCTTCCCGCTCGAGGTCGTGAGCGCGGTGCGCAAGGCGTGGCCGGCGCACAAGCCGCTCGCGGTGCGCATCTCCGCCACCGACTGGCTCGACGACAAGGGCGGCTTCACCCTCGCCGAGGCCGTGGAGGTCGCGCGCGAGCTCAAGCGCATCGGCGTCGACCTGATCGACGTCTCGTCCGCGGGCAACACGCCGCTCTCGCGCCCCGAGTACGGACGCATGTACCAGCTCGGCCTAGCCGACACAATCCGCCACGAGGCCCAAGTCCCCGTGATGTCGGTCGGCGGATTCCAGAACGCTGACCACGCCAACTCGGCCATCGCAGCCGGCCGCGCCGACCTCGTCGCGATCGCGCGCGCGCATCTCGCCGACCCCTACCTCACGCTGCACGCGGCGGAGAAGTACGGCTACGACGACCCGCACTGGCCGCTGCAATACCTCGCCGCCAAGCCGCGCTAGTCCGAGTCGTTCCAAGGGACCTGCGCCTTCTGTGAGCTGCCCGGGCGGGGCATGGCGGCCGAGCTTCCGCGCTCCGCTGCGCAGCAGCTCTCGCTACGATCGCGGACCGGCGGCCGGGCCAAGCGACGCGGGTTCTTCGGGACGAAGAGCGCGCCTCGCGCGTCCCTTGCACCGGAGCGAACGATGAAGCGGACCCTGATCGTGCTGCTCGCGCTCGCCGCGCTCGCCGGAGCGTGGTGGGGCCTGCGTGAGCGGCCGGCGGCCGCGCCCGAGGCGCCGAAGGTCGTGGTCGAGGCTTCGACCGACGCGTCCACCCTCGCCCCGCCCGCGCCCGTCGAGGAACCGCCCGCGGAAGCCGCGAGCGAGCCGACGCTCGAGCCCGCGCTCGAAGCCCCGCCGACCGAAGCTGCGCGCCTGTGGACCCTGCGCGGAAGCGTCGTGCGCGCGGGACTCGCGGAAGCGGACGCGCAGCTCGGGTTCCACCTCGGCGAGCGAACGATTGCGACGCGGACGAGCCCGATCGGGCTGTTCGAGGTGGAGTTGCCGCTCGGACGCATGCCGCCCGGCGGACTCGCGCGCTGTTCCATCGTCGACGTCGAGGGCCGACCCTGCTTCGACGGCGTCGTGCGGCTCGAACAGGACGTGCAGCTCGAAGTCCGCGAGCCGCTCGAGCTGCGCGGGCAGGTGCAGTGCAACGTCCC
>CAITGX010000426.1 GCA_903892045.1 uncultured Planctomycetota bacterium
GATGCGGGCTTGAACGGCCAGCTCCCCGAGCAGCTTCCCGACATCCACCTCTCCCGTCGGCAGCTTCAGCTCGAGTTGCTGCACCAATACGGTGAGCTGCTCCGCTTCGCTGCGCAGCGCCACGGTCGTCCCAGCGGGCAGGCTCGCGCCGGCGTGACGATCCAGCATGCCTTGCGTGGGACGCACGGCGAGCTCGAACGGAACGCCCGCGAGCTTCAGACGGTCGCCCGCAAGCTCGAGAGCGGTCGAGAGCTGCACGCGCTCCGCGGAGAGCTTCGCGCCGAGCCGCAGCTCTTGCGCAGACTTCGCGCCCGGCAGCGGCTGCACATCCACTTCTGCCGACAGCGTGTCCCCGGTGAGCTCGACCACGCTCGCGCCGACATCCTTCGGCAGGAAGCCCTCGAGTGACTTCAGGCCGCGCGCCTGGATCCTCGCGGCCAGCTGCGGGGGCACTCCATCGGCGCGCTTCGACTTGCGCGCGAACAGATCTTCCACGGTCGCGTCCACGATCGCTCCGAGCGTCGCACGCTCGAATTTCGCGTCGAGCTCGACCTTGGCGGTCAGCTTCTCGGCCGCATCCTGCGTGACGCGGGTCGCTAGCTTCATGCTCGCCAGCGCTCCAAGCTTGGACGCGAGCGAATCCGGACCGGATCCGCCATCGACCCACGCGAGCGGGAGGCCGTTGCCGAGCAACTCCACATCGAGCTCGGGGATGGCCATGGGATCCACGAGCGCATCCAGCGCTCCGGCCTTCGCGCACCCCGCGCGCAGCGAGATCGTTCCTTCGCCCTTGGCGCCGAGCTGCGCCGCCAACGTCGCCAGCAAGGGCTGCGGATCCGTTCCATGGCCAAGGTGGAAGCCGAGCTGGAGCTGACGGAGCTCCACAGCCCGCGTTGCATCGGCGAAGTCCAGTCCGTCGAGCTCGACGCTCGCGTCCACGCTCGCCAACTGAAGCAACGTCGCGAGCGGATCCTTCGACTCGGTCAACGCATCGATCGGCACCCTCAAGCCGGGCCCGACACGGACCCTCACGCTCCGGCCCGGCGTGAGCTTCATGCCTTCCGGCATGAACGGAGCGGCGGTGCGCGCCAGCGTTCCCTGCGGCACGTCGAGCGCGATCGTCCACGGCTCGCCCGAAGGCTGCAACGCGTAGCCACCGTCGAGCCAGCCATTCAGATCGACCGTGAGCGTCGGCGACTTCGCGCGCACGAGCGCCTCGCGGTGTCCCCGACCGTTGGTGACATCGAGGCGCAAGTCGAGCTCCGGGCCGAGCAGCGCGACCACGTCGACGTCCTTGGGCGCGAAAGCGGCAAGCGTTGCGCTGCGCAGTCCCTGCAGCGTGAACGTGACATCGAAGCGCGGCTCGTCGCCCTTCGCGGACTTGATCAGGCTCGCGGGATCGCCGGCGAGAAAGCGGGCGACATCCTCGACACGAACTTGCGCCGTCGCGAAGCCACTCGCGCCCGCACCAAGCTGCGACTCGAACTGCAGCGTGAGCGTGCGCGTCTCGCCCTGGGGCGCGAGCGCGACGTCGAGTCGCAGTCCGTCGATGCTCGCTCCGTTCGCAAGCGGAATGAGCTCGCCACTCGCCTTCCAGCCTTGCGTCGAGGCCTTGAGAGCGAACTCGCTGCCTCCGAGCGCAGCGCCGACCACATCGCCTCCGGCCTGTTGCGTCGCGACGATCTTCTGCACCGGCACGCGCAGTCCCGTGAGCGCGACCTCGATCGACGGCTCCGCGAGCACGCCGAGCGCTAGCCCCTGCGGTGCGTACGTTGCCAGCAGGCGCTCCAGTCCCGCGCGATCCGGCCGCAGCGAGACGTTCAGGGCCGCCGGCTCATCCTTGCCTAGGACGCCCGACACGAGCCCACCCTGGAACGTGATCGCGCCGCGCTCACCTTCGATGCGCAGGTCGATCTCACCGCTCTCGAGGGTGCCCTTGCCGAGTGCTGCAACCTTGAACTCCGGACCGAGGACCGTGTTCAACGTCCCGGGCTGCTGCGCCAGCGCATCGATGAACGCACTCGGCATCGCATCGAGCTTCGCGTCGAGCTCGAAGCGCGCGGCAGGGTTGAGTCCGGCACCGGCGAGCAAGTCGTGCAACGCGAGCGCCACCTGGATGCGTCCCGGCTTCTCCCCCGACAGCATGCCGTCCACGTCGACGCGCACCGGCTCGCCCGGCCGCAGAACGACGCGCGTGCTGAAGTTCTCGACGGCAAAGGGCGCTCCCGCCGCGCGCGTGAGCGCGTCGGACCACTGCGCCTTCGCCACCAGCACTTCGAGCTCCACATCGAGCTCGCGCAGCAACTTGCCGAGATCGGTCGGCTCTCCCGGCTCCTCCGCGGGCGCCGGCGGCTTCTCCTTGCCCGGACGAATGGCGAGAGCGCGATCGAGGTTCGTCACGCCCGCGTCATCGGCGACCAGCGAAGCCTCCGCGCGCACCGTCACCTTGCCGAGCTTGCTTCCAGCGCCCATGGCGAGGTCGAGCAAAGACGGCAACTCGGC
>CAITGX010000427.1 GCA_903892045.1 uncultured Planctomycetota bacterium
CGTCGCGCACGCTGGCGCGCGACTCGCGATCGGTGTTGCCCTCGCGCTGGGCAGTGCCCTCGCGAGCGGCGGGGTTGTTGTGTTCGTGCGGAGTGACCGACTCCGCGCCGGCTCCGAAAGTCGGAGGCAGCTCGTCCCCGAAGGGGCGTTGATCCATCATGATGACAAAGTGCCTTGCAACGTCCGGGCGACACCCTGTGCGAGGCCGCGCGGGGGGCGCGACGTCGCTCGCGCGACGGCGCCTACTTGCGGCCCGAGGGGGCAACGGAGGCTCCCTTCGCGAAGCGGCACGACGAGCTCCCCATGGAGCGCACGCGGGATGGGACGGTCGGCGCAGGAATGCGCGCGAGCGCGCCGGTCGGGCGAGCGCGGGGAACCGCCGGCGCACCTGAAGGTGGATCCGGACGTTCTTGTGCGGTGTTGAGGTAGAGCGGGCGGCGCAGGCGGCGATGAGCTTCCCTTGGGGAGCGTTCACCGATCGGGCCGCAGGTCCCTCGGCATCCGGCCGAGGGCGAGACCATGCTCCCCTATCGTCCGTCCGGAATCGAAGCCAAAGCCTGAAAAAGTCCTGTCCCGGAACAAGGCCGCAGGCCGCCCCCACCGCTGCGGGGACGGCCTGCGGCCTTCGTGAGCTCGCGAACGAGCCTCCGGGGGCCCTGCGGACCCGCTAGCGGCGCTCCTCGTCGTCCTCGGCCTCGGCCCGCTTGCGGGCCTCCTCGTAGGCGGCCTTGGTCTCGGGCGTCATCAGGGCCTCGTACTCGTCCTTCAGACGGCTGCGGCGGCGCAGCAGCTCGCCCTGCACGATCTTCTCCGTGTCGGCCGAGCTGTGCACCACGCTGGGCGTGAGGAACACGAGCAGGCTGCGGCGGTTGCGCTCGGCCTTCTCGTTCTTGAAGAGCTCGCCGATCAGCGGGATGGCCGACAGGTACGGCACGCGCGACTCGGTCTTCGTGTCGACGTCGGTGGTCAGGCCGCCGATCATCGCCGTCTGGCCGCTCTCGAGCAGCATGGTCGTCACGATCGTCGACGAGCGCGTGCGCGGCAGCGCGATCGAGCCCTCTTCACCGGCGGCGCCGATGGTGAACACGTCGAAGCCCGCGGGAGCGAGCGCCGACTGGCCGGTGCCCGAGAGGCTCGTCTCCTTGGGGATCACCTCCATGGTGAGCGTGTTGGTGCCGGGCACGACGTGCGGCACGATCATCAGCTGGAAGCCGATGTCCACGGGCGAGCTCTGCGCCTCGGTGAGCGAGAGCGACAGGCCGCCGGCCTGGCCCTGCTCAGTCTTGGCTTCCGCATAGCGGATGGTCTCGCCGACGAAGATGGTCGCCTCGGTGCCGTCGAGCGCGATGATCTTCGGCGCCTGGATCACTTCGCTGTCCGTGTCGCGCTGCAGCATCTTGAGCGTCGCGTTGACGCCCGTGAAGGACAGCACGCCGAACACCGTGTCGGGCACGGTGAGCGAGCCGAGCGCGTTGGCCGGGTCGCTGACGGGACCCACGTGGCCGAGCTGGCTCACGGAGATCGCGTCCTCCCAGTCGCCGCCGTCGAGGCCGAAGGGCAGCGTGGTCGGGATCTGGCCGCCGCCGATGCGGACCTGCGGGCCGCCGTCGCCGTAGTCGACGCCGAGGTCGAGGAAGTCGCCCTTGAGCGTCGAGACGAACTTGACGTCGACGAAGACCTGCGCGGGCTCGACGTCGAGGCGGTCGATCATCTGCGTGATCTCCTCGTGCACCTGTGCGGTGTCGCGCACGATGATCACGTTCTGCGACTGCACGTAGTCGAGGTCGCCGCCGCCCGAGAGCGCCTTGCGCAGCGCCTCGAGCACGGTGAAGGACTTCGAGACGTCCTGCTGTCCCTGCTGCGCCTGCTGCGTGGCCATCGGCATCAGGAACTCGGACTTGATGTTCGGGCGGAAGCGGCTCTGGGGCCGGATGTAGCGCAGCTGGTAGCTCTTGGTGGTCATCTGCGCCTGCAGCGTGACCGGGTCGACCACGCGCAGGATGCCGCGGCCTTCCTCGATCACCGTGAAGCCCAGCGTCTTGCAGGCCACGTCGAGCGCGTCGCGCCACGGAACGTTGTTGAGCCGCAGCGAGAGCGAGCCCGTGACCTCCGGGGCCACGATGATGTTCGCGCCGCCGACCTTGGCGATCAGGTCGATCACCTCGGCGATGTCCGTGCCGCGCGTCTCGAGCGAGAACGGGCGCGGCTTCTCCACCACGAGGATGCCGCCGGTGCGCTCGCTCACCACGCAGCCGACGCTCTCGGCCACCACGTCGAGCGCGTCGCGCCACGGGACGTCCGTGAGCTGCACCGACACCTGTCCGTACTCTCCCGGCAGGAGCACGAGGTTCACCCCCGTCTGCTCGCGCAGGTAGTCCACGACCTCCGCGAGGGACCGACCCTCGGCGCGCAGGTTGACGCGCGCTTCCTTGCCAACCGTCTGGGCCATGCCGGTCGCGCCAAGCGCGATCACGGCCGCGAGAGCCACCACTTGCTTGCTGATCACCGTATCGACTCCGTGTTGCGCCCGGACGACTCCTCAGCCCGGGCGTGACGGATATCGGCGGCTAGAAGCGGCGAACTAGAACCAGACCGCGGAAGATGAACTCGATTTCCCCCGCACGGATGGCGCCTACCACCAGGTCGGTGGTCACGACGTCTCCCTCGCCCAGCGCTCGACCGTTGATCACGGCGACCGGCGGGGTGCCGTCCTGGATGGCGATGCCGCTGATGCGCAGCTCGATCGACTGGAAGTCGATCAGGGCGCGCGCGTCCTCGGCGGCCTCGCGCATGGACGCGACGAGGCCCTGCCGCAGCGGATCCTCGCGCACGAGCGCCAGCTCCGACTCGACTCCCGCCAGCGTCTCCAGCGCCAGCTTGGGCTTGCCTTCCTCGATGCTCGCGTGCATCGACGCCAGCAGGGTGCGCAGCGTCTCCGCAGGCGGCCCCGAAGGTGCCGCGGTCGCGCTGAAGCTCGAGCGCAGGGCGGCGATCGGCTCGCTGACCTCGCGTCGCAGCCGGCTCTCGGCCACGGGATAGGTGATCGCGCCTTCGGAGGCGAGCTTGCGCAGGTCGTCCTCGAGCGCGGTCAGCGCGGCCTCCAGCTCGGCGCGCAGGCGCACCTGCTCGACGTACAGCGTTCCGGGGCGCTCGAGCTCGGTCCACAGGGCGCGGGTCGCGATGGCGCGCTCGACCAGCGCGTCGACGCGCTCGACCTGCTCCGCGACGGGCAGGCCCGTCGTTCCCTGGGCGGACTGGGGCACGCGCGGGTCGACCCACGGATCGCGGCGTCCGCGCTGTCCTCGGTAGTCGAAGTGCTCGACAGCCACCGCGTCGCGATGGCGCGCGATCTCGCCGAGCAAGAGCTCGCGCTTGCGCGCGTAGCCGTCGATCTTGACGAGCTCCGGGCCCTCCTGCGGCTTGTAGACGAAGGTCTCGATCTCGAGCTTGACGGTGTGCACCGCGCGGCCATCGCGCTCGAGCGCCTGCTCGCCGCTCGCGGTCCACTGGATGGTCGGGATGCGCAGGAAGCGCCGGTGTCCCTCGACATGGTCGAGGAACGTGAGGACCTGGAACGCGTCGCCCTCGAGCACGATCTCGTAGATCGCCTTCTCGAAGGCCTCGGCCTCTTTGCGACGGCCCTGCGACGGGTCCTTCTTCTTGATCGACGTGATCTGCACCTCGCTCGAGCGCTCGAAGGCCTGCAGGTCGCGGATCAGCTCGTTCAAGTCCTTGTCGTCGGGCAAGATCTCCTTGATCGCCTGCTCGGTCTCGCGCAGGACGATCACGTCGCGCTCGAGCGCGGCGGTGCCGGAGATCAGCTTGCGCGAGGCCACGATCTGGCCGCGCAGGCCCTCGACCTCGCCGCGCGCGGCCTCGATCGCCCCGAACTCCGACCAGACGAGGAAACCGAGCCCGCCGAGCACGAGCGCGGCTCCGGCGGCGAGGCCGGTCAGCATGCGACGGTCCTTGCTCACGGCTTCGACTCCATGGCGACGGGCGCCTTCTTGGCGGGCTTCTTCGCGGGTTCGACCTTGGCGGGCTCGCGCGGACGCAGCTGCAGCGCGAGCGGGAAGTTCCACACCACCGAAGGCACGAGCTCCGGATCCGGATCGGTCTGGGTGCCCTCGGGCGGCGAGGGCGGCAGGAAGTCCTCGAGGAAGCTCGAGCGCTCGAGGTCCTCGAGGAAGTCGGCCACCTGCGAGAAGTGCGGCGAGCCGGAGTGGCCCGCGGCCTTGAGCTGGCCCGGCGACGTGGCGCGCGGGTCGGAGTTCTGCGAGACGACGAGGTCGTCGAGCCACACGAAGTGGCGCTTGCCGTCCCCACCGGAGTTGATGACGGTGATCAGCTCGTCGATCTTGCGCGTCCACAGCACGCGCGTCTTGGTGACGCCCGCGAGCGCCTCCTCGCGGCCGGCGAAGCGCTTGCGCTCGCCGTCGAGCTTCTTGTGGTAGTCGACCTGGCGATTGAGGCCCTCCGCCTCGGTCATGAGCACGGAGCGCTCGCTCTCGACCTCGTTCATCACGCCGAAGGCGAGCCAGCCGTACCAGCTCGCGAGCAGCGAGGTGACGGCGACGAACGCGACCACGAGGCCGAGGACCTTGAGCGGCGTGCGCGCCTTGCGGCGGTGCTGCTCGGGGAGCAGGTTGATGCGGATCATGCGGCGCGGACCCTCGCTGCGAGACCGAGCGCGACGACCAGGGTCGGCGCCCAGTTCTCCAGTTCCTCGACGTCCACGCGCTCGGCGGCGACGCGCAGGCCCTCGAGCGGATTCCACGCGCGCGTGGTGCGCCCCGTGGCCTGCTCGACCTGCGCGACCAGCCCCGGAGCGAGCGAGCCGCCACCGGAGAGCAGCACTTCCTCGACGCGCACGCCCTCGTGGTTCTCGACGTAGTCGAGCGAGAGCGACAGCTCGTTGGAGAGGTCCTCGAGCACCGGCTGGATGGCGCGGGCGATGTCCGCCTCGGCCTCCTCGCCCGCGCGCTTGTGCGACTCGGCATCGAAGTTCTCGAGCCCGAGCCGGCGCGCCACGGCCTGCGTCATGTCCGCGCCGCCGATGGCGATCTCGCGGCTGAAGCAGGTCTCTCCACCGACGAGCACGTTGATCTGGGTGCGCGACGCGCCGACGTCGACGAGCGCGATCGCGCGCTCCTCTCCCGAGCCCTCGAGCGCGGCCGCAGCTTCGTCGCTGAGCCCGCACAGCTCCCACGCGTTGGCGATGGCGAACGAGTCGACGTCGATGGCGAGCGGCTGCAGGTTCTGGCCCTGCACGAGCGCGACCTGCTCGTCGATCGCCTGCTGGCGGCAGGCGACGAGCACGACCGGCATGGTCTCGTCCTTGGTGGCCTCGCCCGCGCGCACGGCCCGGCGCGCGAGCGGCTGGCAGTCGAGCACGCACTCGGCAAGCTCGAACGGCACGTAGCGGTCGGCCTCGAGCCGGATCGCCTGGCGCAGCTCCGACTCGCTCATCTTGGGCATCTGGAGGTAGCGCACCACCACCGACTGCCCGGCGACGGACGTCACGACCGAGCGGGCGCGGAACTTGCCGCGCTTCCAGGCCTCGGCCACGGCGGCGGCCTTGTCGCCGCCCGGGGGGATCTCGACGCGCGCGAAGCCGGTGATCACCGGTTCGGGGCCTTCGAGCGTGATTTCGACGGCCTTGACGACCTGGCTGCCCAGATCGAGGCCCACGACGCTCTTGCCTCTGCGGAACACTCTTGCCTCGTGCCGTTCGATGCCTGACGGGCGGGTCCCGCGGGGGCGGGCCCGGACCCGGTCGGTAGGACCGGAGCCGCAGGCAATTTCGGCCGGCCGGGGCGGCGAGGTTTAGTCGAGCTCGCTGAAACCGCCCTGCACGAGCGTCAGCAGGGCCTCGACCAGCGCAGGCGCGTCGTCGCCCTGCGCGTGGAACTCGAGTTCCTCGCCCTGCGAGGCCCCGAGCGTCATCAGCGACAGGATGCTGCGCCCGTCGACCTCGCGCGCGCCGCAGCGCACTCGCACCGTCGCTCGATGCGCGAGCGCGGTGGTCACGAGCGCGTGGCAGGGTCGGGCGTGAAGTCCGCGCGGGTTCACGACCCGGGTCGTTGCACGTGCCTCGTTCGACATGGAAGTTCCTTCGGTGCGCATGGTACTAGGCGGCCTCCATCTCACGAAGGAGCTCGACCAGCTCCGCGCGCGTCCGGGCCCGGAGCGCGAAGCCGCGGAAGTCGCTCGAGCGCGCGAGGCGCGCGATCCAGCGCATGAACTCGAGGTGCCGCGCGGGGTCGTGACGGTCGCTCGGCCGGTCGGGGCGCAGCACGGTGAACACGAGCTGCACCGGCTCGCCGTCGATCGCCCCCCACTCGCAGCCGTCGGGGAGCACCGACAGCGAGGCCGTCGTCTCGGCGAGGCCGCTCACGCGCACGTGCGGGATCGCGACGCCGTGGCCAAAGCCCGTCGAAGCGCTACGCTCGCGCGTCACCAGCGCCGCCAGCGCGCGCTCGCGCAGACCTGCGTCGAGCGCACGGCCCTCGACGAGGCCATCGACGAGCGCTGCGAGCACGACTTCCTTGTCCGTGCCTTGCAGCGGCAGCAGGCAGGCTTGCGGCTTGAAGAGCTTCCAGTGGTCCACGGCGGGAAGGACGCGACGGTCCTCCGATCGAGCGCACCTATCGGTCCGCCGCGGGCGGAATCCGAAGACGACCTCGCACGCGGCGCGAGGCCGCTACCAGCCCGCGGGAGCGCTCAGGCCCCGCGGGCGTCACCACCCAGCCGATGCGACGCGCCACGAAGGCCCCGCGCAGGTCCCTTCGGGCCCTGCCCAGCGCCAGGATCCGGCGCGGTGCTCCGCAGGGCGTGGCTAGCGACGCCGATGATCGCGACGCCGACCGATCAGGCGCTCGCGATGGCGATCGAGCACGCGCCCCATCTTGTGCAGGGCGGCGTCGAGGGCGGCGGGAAACTCGTCGGCGCGCACATCGACGACGAGCGTCGCGTGGCGACCGACGTTGGCGACCAGCTCGACCCGGTGCGCCTCGCTCTGGCGCTCGCACAGGGCGCGCAGGGAGACGATGCGGTCGAAGTGCTCGAGCAGCCCGGCGAGGCGCTGCTCGACCGCCTCGCGCACGCGCGAGGAGTAGTCATGATGCGGGATCGACACCTGCGTCTTCATCGAGCCTGTTCCTTCCCGGCGCCTCGTGGGGCCGCGGTCTCAGCCTGCGAATCCAGCACAGCGGCGCGGGGCGCTCTCGCGTCCCCCGTCGCACCCAGCAAGTTCCACCTTCGACGCGCATGCGGAAACCGTCAAGGGGTGCCGCGGGAAAAAGCCCAGCGAACGCGAAAACGCTGAAAATTCAGGCGCTAGCGAAACAGGCCCGGCACTCCGCGCGGTCCGCGGTCGAGCCCTCGGAAGGCGCGCGGCTCGTAGAGCACCGACACGAGGTACAGGCCCTCGGGCGGCGCCGTCGCGGCCGCCTCGCGACGATCGCGCGCGTCGAGGATCGCGCGCACGCGTGCCGTGTCGAGCTTGCCCCGACCGACGTCGAGCAGAGTGCCGGCGATCGTGCGCACCATGTTGTAGAGGAAGCCATCGCCCTCGACGACGATCATGAAAGCGCTGCGCCGCGCGACGATCTTGAGCGAGCGGATGGTGCGCACGGTCGACTTGCGCGGCGAGCCCGCGGTCGCGAGCGAGGCGAAGTCCTGCTGGCCGAGGAACTCGCGCGCCGCGGCGCGCATGGCCTCGAGGTCGAGCGGATCGCGCACGAAGTGCGAGTACAGCGGCGGGAACGGCAGGCGGAAGCGGCCGGTCTCGACGCGGTAGGCGTAGCGCTTGCCGCGCGCGTCGAACTGCGCGTGGAAGTCGTCGGCGCAGGTCTCGAGCCGGCGCACGACGACCCCCTCGGGCAAGTGCGCGTTCAGCGCATGCCGCAGCCGGTCGTCGTCGAGTGCCGTGTCGACATGGAAGTGCGCCACCTGACCGAGCGCGTGCACGCCGGCATCGGTGCGACCGGCGCCGAACACCGTCACGTGGCTCGACACGAGGCTCTCGAGCGCGAGCTCGACGGTTTCCTGCACGGAGTCGAAGCCCTCCTGCCGCTGCCAGCCGTGGAAGCGGGAACCGTCGTAGGCGATCTGGATGCGGACGTTGCGCATGGACGCGTGCGGAAGGCTACCAGCCGGCGCGGCGCGGCCCTATGGCACGCTCACTCGTGGCGGCGGCGCAGGTACGAGCTCTGGATGCCGAGTTCCGCGCGGTATTTGGCGACCGTGCGCCGGGCGAGCGCGTGTCCAGACCGCGCAAGGCGCTCGACGGCCTCGTCGTCCGAGAGCGGGTGGGCCGGATCCTCGCCCGCGAACAGGGCGCGCACGGCCTCGCGCACGTCGTCGCGGGCGAGCTCGCCATCGGCGGCGGCCTGGGGAAACAGGTCGCGCAGGGCGACGATGCCGTGCGGCGTCTGGGCGTGCTTGCCGGCGACGGCGCGGCTCACCGTGCTGACGTGCAGCCCGAGCTCTTCGGCGAGCGCCGTCATGGTCAGCGGCACGAGGTGGCCGTGGCCGCGCTCGAGGAACGCGCGCTGGTGCGCGAAGAGCGCCTTCGAGATCGCGAGCAGCGTCGCGCCGCGCAGTTCCATGGCCTCGACGAGCCAGCGCGCACGCTCGAGCTTGCCGCGCAGGTAGCTCTGCACCTCGCGCGGCTGCGCGGGATCGCGCGCGAGCCGCGTGATGCGCGCGTCGAGCGAGACGGAAGGCCACGAGGAGCGCTCGAGGCGCACCTCGAAGCAGCCCTGCTCGTCGCGCTCGACGACAACGTCGGGGTGCACGAGCGGGGCGGGCTCGTCCCGCAGCGTCGCGCCAGGAGCCGGATCGAGCTGCGCGAGGCGCGCGAGCAGCTCGCGCAAGCGCGACACGTCGATGCGCAGCTCGCGCGCGACGGCGGGCAGGTGGTTGCGGGCCAGTTCACCGACGAATTCGCGCAGGATGCGCTGTAGGGCCGCGAAGTCGGGATCGGCGGGGTCGAGCTGCAGGAGCAGGGCTTCGATCGCGTCGTGCGCGCCGAGCCCGCGCGGCTCGAGGCGTGCGAGGGCCGCTCGAGCGCCCGCGAGGCCGCACGCTCCACCCTCGAGGCCATCCAGTTCCGCGCGCGCGAGCAGCTCGTCGTCGGACCACGGCAGGAAGCCGCGCTCGTCGAGCTGTGCGAGCAGCCAGCGCGACCAGGCTTCCGTGCACGGCTCGAGGCCGAGCAGGGCGAGCTCGGCTTCGAGCTGCGAGGACAGGTCGACGTGACGGTCCGGCTGGTTCTGCAGCCACTCGTCGTGGCGCTCCGTCGCGTCTCCTCGCGCGCGGCTGCGAGCGGGCTCGCTCGGCAGGGAGCGCGGCGGCTCCTCGACCACGAGGGCCTCGTTCTGCTCGGCCTGCTCGCGCAGGAAGGACTCGAGCTCGAGGGCCGGCAGCGCGAGCAGCTCGATCGACTGCAGCATGCGCGGAGCGAGCAGCATCTGCTGCCCCATCGCCTGCCGGAACTCGATGCGCTGCGCCACGCCCGGTCTATCGACGCGAACTCGAGGCGGGTTGAGCGACCCGGCGCACCCGCAGCGAAAAAAGAGGGGCCTCGGCCC
>CAITGX010000428.1 GCA_903892045.1 uncultured Planctomycetota bacterium
ACGAGTTGTCCCCCCATGAGCACCCTCGACACCGTGCGCGATCGCGCTGCTTTCCTCGCCTTGCTGGAGCCTGCGCTCGCGCAGCGCCTCGAGGCGCGCCGGGACTCGGCCTGCGGGCTGTGGCCTGACCTGACGATCGCCTACGTGAACCCCGCGTGGCAGCGCTTCGCGCGCTCCAATGGCGCGGGGGGTGGATTTTCCGCTCGCTGGTGCGAGGGGGCGAATTTCCTCGACGGCGTCGGCACTCCGCTGCGGGAGTACTACCGGCAGCATCTCGCGGGCGCCCTCGAGGGCCGCTCCTCGTGGACCAGCGAGTACGAGTGCTCCAGCCCGCGGATGTTCCGGCTCTACGAGATGGAGGTCCGCTCGGTGGGGCAGGGCGCCGGGTTGCTCGTCTTGCACACGCGCCTCCAGCAGCGGCCGCACGAGCCGGGGCTCGGGCGCGAGCCGATCGATGCCACGGCGTGGCAGGACGAGCACGGCCTGATCCACCAGTGCGTGCACTGCCGCCGCGTGCGCCGCGCGGGGGCGGACGAGGTTTGGGACTGGGTGCCCCAGTGGGTCGAGCGCGTGCCCGACAATGCCACGGGCAGCCTCTGCCCGCCGTGCATCGCCTCGCGCTATCCGGATCTCGCCAAGGGCGCCTGAGCCGATCGGCGGGGTACCCGCCTCGACGCGCGGGCGAGACCCTAGGCCCCCAGCTGCGGCGGGGCAGGATCTCGATTGGGTACGGGGCGGGGGCGGACACGGCGCGGGGTATGGGGCGCACTTCCGCTGAGGCGGGACGGTGCGCGTCTCGCTGCGCGGGGCTGCTCGGACGGCCGCTCGACCTGCGGCGGACTCTCCTCGGCGCGCTCACGTCCCCGTGGCAATCGGGCGCGCGGAGGCGGAGACTGGGCGGAGCCCCATGGGAACCCGTCGCGTCGCGCTCGTGCTCGGCCTCCTCGTGTGCGCGACCCTCGGGTTGCGGCTCTGGGGCATCGGGTTCGGGGTGCCGGTGTGGGAAGAGCCGGATCCGGACATCCCCGGCCATGTCGACCTCGTGCGCGAGGGCTGGACGACCGCCGCGGTCGAGGAGCCCGACGAGCAGTATCCGCACCTCGTCGCGGACCTCGCGCGCCTCCTGCCAGGACGGCCTCCGGCCGCGGGACCGGATGCGCCCCGCGACCTGCAGGGCCACCTCGGGGCCGCGGCGCGGACGCACGTGCAGGTGCGCGTCCTCGTCGCGTTGTTCGCTTCGCTCGCCGTGCCGCTCACGTTCCTGCTGGCTCGGCGCTTCCTGCGCGACGGCTGGGCCCTCTTCGCGGCGGCGCTCGTCGCGACGAGCCTCCTGCACCAGAGCTTCGCGCAGCAGGCGCGGCCGCATGCGTTCGCGGCGACGATGATGCTCGCGGCCGTGCTGGCGCAGTTGCGGCTCCTGCGCGATGGCTCGTGGCGTGCGTACGCGCTGGCGGGCGTCGCCACGGCGCTCGCTCTCGGGGCGCTGCACTACGGAATCGCGGTGCTGATCTCCGGACTCGCGGCCCACGCGCTGCGCGGCGGGGGGGCGCGCTTCCTCGATCGGCGCCTGTTGCTCGCCGTAGCGCTGTCGCTCGTGGCCCTGCCGCTCTTCTATCCGTTCCTGTTCGAGCACGTCGGGCAGGCGCGCGAGGTCGAGGGCGGCTCCGTGCGCCTCGCGGAGCACGCGGTCGACCTCTCGCAGTTCTACGGGCGCGGCTTCTCGGTCCTCGCGCAGTCCCTGTGGAACTACGAGCCGCTCTTGTGCGCGCTGCTCGGGCTGGCGGTCGTCGCGCTGCTCTTCCTGCGCGAGCGCGTCGACGGGAAGGCGCTCGCCGTGGTGCTCGCCTTCGCGTTGCCCTACCTGCTCGCGATCGGGCTCTTCGAGCGCACGTACGAGCGCTTCGCGCTGCCACTTCTGCCGTACTTCGCGCTGCTCGCGGCTTGGGGAGCACAGCGCTGGGCCGAGCGGCTCGGCGCACGCGCGTTCGCGTTGGGGTGCACGCTCGCGCTCGCACTCCCCGCTTGCGCATGCGCGAAGCTCGCGTGGCTGCGCAGCCAGCCCGACACTCTCGCGGAAGCTGCGCTCTGGCTCGAGTCCCGCGACACCGCCGAGACGATGTACGTGTCAGCGGCGCCGCCGGCGCTCGACCTGCCCTTGTTGCGCAAGCCGGAGGGGCTGCTCTTCTACGGCAAGACGCCCAAGCTCCCGCTGAGTCCGTGGACGGCTTGGCAGGCGCGCATGGAGCCAAGCTCGCTCGACGAGCCCTCCTACGACCTGCGCTGGCTCGTGTCGCCGCGCGGTGCGGCAGCCGCGGACTTGCCAGCGTACTTCGAGTCGCTCGGCCCGGCGCTGTTCCTGATCGAGGTCTACGAGCAGCGCACGAACCATCCGCTGCAAGTGCGCGTGCGCGAGGCACTCGCCGCCAGCGGGGAACGACTCGCGCGCTTCTCGCCGGATCCCGATCCCGAGCAGAGCGAGCTCGAGCTGTTCTTCCAGCTCTCCGACCACTTCAACGATGACGAGCTCGTCAGGTGGCCGCACTTCACGCTGCGACTGCTGCGGGCGCGGGCGATCGGGCCGGTGCTCGAGGTCTGGCGCGTGCCGACGGGCAAGTGAGGGCGCGAGCGACAGGGAGGGCAAGGAATGCGCATTCCGGCGGTGCGGCGGCGGAAAGAATTTCGCGCGCGCGGCCAGCGGCGGAGCACCTAAGGTCGGTGGCGCGCGCGGGTCGAAGCAAGGCGCCGGTCGTGCGCATGTGCCGTGGGGTGCCCCTATACTCCGCGCGCCCGAGGCCCGGCCCAGCCCCGATGTCGTCCCCGCGAGCCCTCCGAAGCCCCTGCGCCCTCCGCATGTCCGCGCCGCGCGCGCGGAGGTGCCGCGCATGAAGCCGCGCCACATGCCTGCACCGGTGCGCTCGATCTCGGTGCTGATGCCGACCTGGAACGGCGAGGAGTTCCTCGAGCGCGTGCTCGCGCGACTCGCCGCGCAGCGCTGTCCGCTGCCGTGGGACATGCTCGTGATCGACTCGGGCTCCGCCGATCGCACGCTGGCGATCCTCGAGAGCTGGCGCGCGCGCCTCGGCGTTCCCTTGCGTGTGGAGCACCTTCACAACAGCGCCTTCGACCATGGCGATACGCGCAACCTGCTCGCGGCGGAGTCGCGCGGGGACCTGCTGGTCTACCTGACGCAGGACGCGATTCCGTCGGGGCCCGAGTGGCTGGCGCAGCTCGCCTCGAACTTCGAGGATCCGCTCGTCGCAGCGGCCTATTGCCGCAACGTGGCACGTCCGGATGCGCAGATCCTCACGCGCGTCTTCAGCGCGACGGATCCCGGCTACGCCCCAGGGCGGCGCGAGGTTCGCCTGCCGGAGCCCGAGGCGTACGCGGCGCTGGATGCGCACGCGCGACGCCTGCTCTACAACTTCAACGACGTCGCCTCCGCGATCCGACGCGAGCTCTGGGAGCGGCATCCGATGCCGCGCACCGAGTTCGGCGAGGACCTGCTGATGGCACGCGCGCTGCTCGAGGCCGGCTACACCGTCGTGTACGACGACGTCGCGACGGTCGAGCACAGCCACGACTACGGTCCCGACGAGATGCGCCGACGCGCCGAGATCGACGGGAAGTTCAACGCCGAGTGGCTCGATCGCACGTGCGTGGGGACGCGCGCGGAGGCGGAAGAACTCGTGCGACGCCAGCTCGTGCGCGATCGCGAGGCGCTCGAGGCCGAGGGAATCGCGGGGAACCACCTCGACGCCCAGCTGGTGCGCGCGGAGCGCCTGCGTCGTGCCGCTTTCGTCGGACTGCACGAGGGCGGCAAGTCGCAGCGGCGCTTCCCGGCGACGCGCTTCGTGCGGCGCACGCGCAAGCGCATCCTGTACGTCGTGCACGGCTTCCCGCCGGACACGTGGGCGGGCACCGAGGTCTACACGCTCGGTCTCGCGCAGGAGATGCAGCGCCGCGGGCATGACGTCGCGGTGCTCGCGCGCGTGCCCGGAGACGCGAGCGGCAAGCCGGACTTCTCGATCGAGGCGAGCGAGTTCCAGGGCGTGCGTGTGTACCGCATGACGAACCGCATCGCGCACCAGCGCATTCGCGACAGCTACCTCCAGCCGCGCGCGGAGGAGGCGTTCCGACGGCTCGTGCTCGAGATCACGCCCGACGTGGTGCACTTCCAGCACCTGATCCACATGTCGGCGGGCCTGCCGCGAGTGTGTCGCGAGCTCGGCATCCCCACGGTCGTGACCGTGAACGACTTCTGGGCGTTGTGCGCGCGCGTGCAGCTCATCCGGCCCGACGGAGAGCGCTGTCCGAAGAATCAGGGACTCGGCTGCCTGCCGTGCATCAAGGGGCAGGATCTGTCGCAGGTCGAGAGCGCGCGAGAGACGCTGCCCGCGCTCGCACCGCTGGTGGCCGCCCTTGGTGCGGCACAGCTTCCGGGAGCGTGGCAGCTCTCGCAGTACGCGAGCGAGTTTCAGGACGTGGCGGAGCGGCATGATGTGGTTGCAGGCGGCTACGCGTCGTGCGACCTCGTGATCGCGCCGAGCCGATTCCTGCGCGAGCGGCTGCTCGAGTCAGGCAAGTTCGAGCGTCATCGCACGCTCTACTCCGACTACGGCACGTTGACGGATCACCTGCGCCCGTTGCGACGCGAACCCCGCGACGGACGCGCGCTGCGCATCGGCTTCGTGGGTTCGCTCGTCTGGTACAAGGGCCTCGACGTCGCCCTCAAGGCGCTGGCGCGGCTCTACGGTCGTCCAGTCGAGCTGCACGTGTTCGGCGACTTCCGGCCGGCGCAGGATCCGCACCATGCGGAGCTGGCGCGACTCGCGCTCGACTGTGGCGAGATGGTCCAGTTCCATGGCGCGTTCGAGAATCGCGAGATCGCGGCCGTGCACGAGCGGATCGATGCACTGCTGGTGCCGTCGGTGTGGTTCGAGAACTCTCCGATCACCATTCACGAGGCGTTCCTGCTCGGGACGCCCGTGATCGCGAGCGACATCGGGGGCATGGCCGAGCTCGTCCGCGACGGCGTCGATGGCCTGCACTTCCGCGTCGGCGACGCGGAAAGCCTCGCGCGCGCGATCGCCCGCCTGCTCGACGAGCCGGGCCTGCTCGCGCGCCTCTCGCGCGGACGCGCCGTCAAGACCATGGCCGAGGACGCGCGCGAGATGGAGGCGCGCTACCGGGCCCTGTGCTGCATCGTTCGCGAGCGCATCGCGCACAAGCTGCTCGAGCACGCTGGCGTGGATACCGTGGCGCAGGAAGGCAGCGTCGACGAGCAGCGACGCCGCCTCGTGCTGTTGCGGCCCGGGAGCGAGTCGGCGGTCGAGTACGAGCTCTCGGCCGCGGGGGATGGCCCGGTGGACATCGAGCTCGAGCTGGTGACCTTGAAGGGCGAGCTCGAGGCGCGCTTTGGTGGAAACGTCGCGCTCGATGGCGTGCCGCTGGGGACGATCGAGCTGTTCAAGGGTGCGGAGGAGGAGCGCAGCGTGGTGCTGCGCTGGTCGCTCGACCTCGAGCGGCCGGCGGGGCGGCTGCGGATCGACAACCGCAGCGCGAGCCCGCATTCCTATTTGCGCATCGCGCGCGTGACGGTGCTCGAGCGCGACGCAGCGCAGGCGGCGGTCCCCGTCGCGGCGGAGAAGGTCGCGCCGTGAGCGCACCCCGACACTCGCTTTCGGACCTCTACGTCGTGCCCGGCGCGCCGGTGCCGACGGAGTCCTTGCCCAAGGTGGCCGTGGTGATCCTCAACTACAACGGTCGCCACCACCTCGAGCGCTGCTTCGACAGCCTCGCCGCGCTCGACTATCCGCGCGAGCGTCTCGACGTGATCCTCGTCGACAATGGCTCGGAGGACGGCAGCGTCGAGGACATGCGCTCCCGCTGGCCTTGGGTCCGCCTGATCGTGAATCCGCGCAACTACGGCTTCGCGCCGGCGTGCAACCAAGGTGCAGCGAATCGGCGTGACGCGTCGATCGTGGCCTTCCTGAACAACGACATGCGCGTGGACCCGGCGTGGCTGCGCGAGCTCGTGGGCCCGATCGTGCGCGGCGAGGCCGCTGCGACGACTTCCAAGATGCTGAGCTGGGATGGCTCGCGCATCGACTCGGCTGGCGGTGGGATGAACTTCCATGGCATCGGCATCCAGTACGGCTACGGCGATGCGCCCGGAGCCGAGCACGATGTTCCGCGCCGGACCCTGTTCGCATGCGGCGGGGCGATGGCGATCGACGTGCGCGTGTTCGACGCTCTTGGGGGCTTTGATCGCGACTATTTCGCCTACTACGAGGACGTGGATCTCGGCTGGCGCACGTGGCTCGCCGGCCACGAAGTGCGCTACGTACCGACGTCCGTGTGCTGGCACCATCACAGCAGCACCTCGAAGCGCTTCCCGCCCGAGACGGTGCGCCTGATCCAGATTCGCAATCCGTTGCTCACGATCATCAAGAACTACGATGACGAGAACCTGCGCAAGGTGCTGCCCGTCGCCTTGGGGGTCGCGATCCGCCGCATGCTGATGACGGCCCACATCCCCGACCAGCATCCCTATTTCATCTACTTCTCGAAGGCCGTCGACCGAGACGCCGCGCGACCGGTCGCGGCCCCGAATCCCGACATCACGCGGGAGGCCGTCGCGGACCTCATCGCCGTGCACGAGGTGCTCGCTCGCTGGCCGCACTGGATGCAGCGTCGCGCGGAAGTGCAGGCTGCGCGTCGGCGGCCCGATCACGAGATCTTCCGCCTGTTCCTGCAGCCATTGTGGAATGTGGAAGGGGACCCGACGTCGATCGAGATGGTCGACGGGCTCGCCTCGTTCTTTGGGCTCGACCGCATGTTCGCGGGCCTCGACTTGATGGACCGGGATCCGCAACATTGAACTGGAGCAAGGAAGTCACCATGAAGCTCTCGGTCGTCATGCCGGTCTACAACGAGGAGCGCACGGTCGAGGAGATCGTGCGGCGAGTGCAGGCGACGCCGTACGACAAGGAGATCATCCTCGTCAACGACTGCTCGAAGGACGGCACGGCCGCGATCCTCGAGCGCATGGCGAAGGAGCAGGCGAACGTGCGCGTGTTCCACCATCCGCACAACCTCGGCAAGGGTGGTGCTCTCGCCACGGG
>CAITGX010000429.1 GCA_903892045.1 uncultured Planctomycetota bacterium
CCGGCGGACCCGTTCTCCGTCGGCCTGACGGGCGGCCTGCGCGTGCTCGGCTTCTATCCGTAGCGCACGGGCTGGGTGCGCGGGCCGGGAGCGCGGACCGCAGGACGCGCGCAGTTCGACGGGGCTGGCTGCCGGGCGCGGTGGCCGGCCCCGCGTACCTGTGGGGGAGAGCGGGTCGGTGGGGCGCCGGTAGGTGGGGCAGGCGAGCAGGGTAGGCTGTTGCGCATGGCCGCAGAGGCTCCGCAGTCGCAGCCCTTCCCGCAGGTGCCGGGGTATCGCATCGAGGGCGTGCTCGGGCGCGGGACGGCGGGGACGGTGTACCGGGCGGTGCAGCTGGCGGTGGAGCGGCCGGTGGCGCTCAAGGTGCTGCACGCGGAGGTGGCGGCGCGAGGGCGATCGGTGCGGCGGCTGCAGCGCGAGGCGCGCACGACGGCGCGGCTGGCGCACCCGGGGATCGTGACCGCGATCGACATGGGCGAGGCGGGCGGGCTGTGGTGGTACGCCATGGAGCTCGTCGACGGGCCGTCGCTGGCGGAGAAGCTGCGCACGGAGGGTGCGCTGGCGGAGCGCGACGTGCTGCGGCTCTTCATCCCGCTGTGCGAGGCGCTCGAGCACGCGGCGGACGCGGGCGTGATCCACCGCGACCTCAAGCCGGCCAACATCCTCGTCGACTCGGGCGGGCGCGCGCGCATCGTCGACCTCGGGCTGGCGCTCGCCGAGGACGATCCGACGCTCACGGCGCAGGGCGGGACGCTCGGCACGCCGCACTACATCTCGCCGGAGCAGGCGCGCAACCCGACGGCGGCGGACGCGCGCAGCGACATCTGGTCGCTGGGTGCGACGATGTACCACTGCCTGTGCGGGCGGCCGCCGTTCGGCGGGCGCAGCGTGGCGGAGATCCTCTCGGGCGTGCTGTACGCGCCGATTCCCGATCCGGCCGCGCTCGCGCCGGGGCTGTCGCGCGGCATGGCGCTCGTGCTGCGCAAGTGCCTGACGCGCGACCCGGCGCGGCGCTACCAGCACCCGCGCGAGCTGCGCGAGGATCTCGAGCGGCTGCGCGAGCGGCGGCCGGTGCGCGTCGAGCGCAGCACGCTCGATCCGCTGGCGGGCGAGCGCGAGCGGCGGCGCACGCGCTGGATCGTCGCCGGCAGCGCGGTGGCGGGCGTGGCGATCGCGGCGCTGGTGGTGCTGCAGCCGTGGCGCGCGGAGCGCGAGCTGCCGCAGGAGCGCGCGGAGAGCGTGGCGTTCGCGCCGCTCGATGAGGTCGAGCGCACGGCGGCGCTTGCGGGCGCGCGCGTGGCGCCGCTGCTCGAGCGGCTCGAGCAGCTCGCGGCGTCGATCCCGGAGGAGCATGGGGCGCGCGCGGCGGCGTTGCGCGCGACGCTCGCGGGGCGACTCGACGCGGAGCTCGTGGCGGCGCGGTCGCGGCTCGAGAGCGAGCTCGACCGCGCGTGGAATCGCGAGCGCGACTTCGCGGAGGCGCTCGACTGGCTCGAGCGCGGCTTCGAGGTGGAGACACGCGAGCGGCTCGGGCTTTCGGCGCGGCAGTGGAGCGCGGCGGCGGAGCGTTTCGAGTTGTCGGAGCGGCGGCGCGCGGTGGATGAGGATCGGCGTGTCTCGCTCGGCGTGCTCCAGCAGCGGCTGGCGCGGCACTACACGGACGTCGTGCAGGGCGAGCGCGCGCGGGCGTTGCTCGACGAGGGGCGCTGGGCGGCGGCGCGGGCGGCGCTCGACGTGCGCGCGCAGGAGCTGATCGGAGCGACGGCGGCGTCCGTCGCGGGGTTCGCGCCGGGCGACGTCGAGGCGATCCTGCAGGTGATCGATCGCGAGGTGACGCGGCCGGCGGTGGCGACGCTGGAAGAGCGCTGGCGCAGCGAGGATCGGCGGCGCGCGGCGGAGCTGCAGCGGCGGCACGACGCGCTGCTCGAGGAGATCGAGCTCGGGCGCACGAGCGATGTGCGCGCGCGCATCGAGGAG
This sequence comes from uncultured Planctomycetota bacterium, assembly GCA_903892045.1. Taxonomy (GTDB): domain Bacteria; phylum Planctomycetota; class UBA1135; order UBA1135; genus F1-120-MAGs118. The sequence goes on from CAITGX010000429.1 coordinate 1,978, forward strand.
CTGTACGCGCAGGCGCTCGCGGCGGCGCGCGTGAAGCCGGACGAGCTGCTCGCGGACGTGTCCGACGAGCTGCGGCGCAGTCGCGATGCGCTGCTCGCGGAGCTCGAGCCGGTCGCGGCGCGCACGCGGCTGCGGGTGGCGGAGAGCCTGCTCGCCGACAATCTCGCGGAGCTCGACGCGCGCTGGCGCTCGCGGCGCTTCCTCGCGATCGCGCAGCAGTTCGAGGCGCTCGCGCAGAGCCCGGCTCTCGCGCCGGTGCGCGCGCGCTGCGAGTCGATCGCGGCGCAGGCGCGCGTGCTCGAGGGCGTGCTGCAGCGCGCGGCGGCGACCCTGCGCGCGGCGTCGGGCACGGAGACGCTGGTGGAGCTGCCGTTCGGAGCGCTCACGTTCCGCGGGCGCGTCGAGGAGGCGCAGCAGGCGCTCGAGCGCGGCTTCCGCTTCCGGCCGGTCGACGGACCGGCGTCGGTGGCGCCGGGGCTGCTCGCGCTGCGCGAGCTCGACAGCGGCAAGGGCACGCTCGTGTCGCGCGCGGCGCTCGAGGCGCTCGCCGGACTGGCGGGCAAGGAGCTCGGCGCGGACGCGCGCTTCGAGAGCGCGCTGCTGCGCTGGCATCTGGGCGAGCGCGCCGAGGCGGCCCAGCTCGCGATCGAGCCGCCGACGAGGCCGGAGTGGGGGCCACTGGCGGCCGAGCTCTCGGGCTGGCTCGACGGAGAGCGCGCGAAGAGCGAGGGCGAGGCGCGCGCGCGCGTGGAGCGGGCGCGGCTCAGCTTGAGCAAGGTGCGCACGGCGGCGGCGGGCGGCGCGGTGGATGTGCGCAGCCAAGTCGAGTGGATCGACGAGCTGCTCACGCGGCATCTCGAGCTCGAGTTCGTGGCGGCGGAAGCGGAGTGGCTGCGCGCGCGGCGCGCGGAGCTGCGGGCGCAGGCCGAGCTCGACGACGAGGCGATCCTGAGGCGCGCGTACGGGCCGAGCGAGCTCGAGCTCGGGCCGACGGGCGCGGTGCGCATGCGCTGGGTGCTCGACGCGAGCTACTCCGGGCCGTTCCAGCGCGGCGAGTGGCTGCCGGACGGCGAGGGCTGGATCGCGCCGCGCTCGGCGACGCGCGATGCGGTGGCCGACGAGCGCACGTGGCCAACCCTGTTCCTGCAGCCGCCGCTGCGGCTCGGCGACGCGCTCGAGCTGCGCGTCGACTTCGAGCAGCCCGCGCAGTCGGGGCAGCCGCGGCTGTTCTCGGTCAGCATCGCCGGCGTGCACGTGGTGCTGCTCGGCGCCGCGAACCAGGGCCAGAAGGGGCGCTGGAAGATCGGCTCGGGGAACCCCGAGGCCTACGCGCAGCTGCTCGCCGACGTGCTCGAGCGCGGCAAGGGCAACGAGTTCGAGCCGCTGCAGAAGGGCCAGCGCTACACGCTGCGCATCGAGCTCAAGCAGGGCCGCGGCGACGTCAGCGTGTTCCTCGACGAGCGCCTCCTCGGCCGCGACACGCCCGTGCGCCCCGACCCCTCGAGCTACGGCGACAAGGCCCTCGTCCTGCGCTCCCTCGAGCCCGTCCGCCTGCGCTCCCTCGAGCTCCGCGGCCGCATCCGCTGACCGCGCGGCCGCTCGCGGCGGATCCGCGCTCGATTCCTCGCTTTCGCAAGCGGCGAGTTGCGTGGGCGCCCGCTGCCCGCCGCTTCGAGTCGCGCTCTCGTCGCGCGCACGGCTCGGCGTGAGTCAGGGGGTGGCGTAGCGGGCGGCGAGGGCGAGGGCGGCGTCGCAGCGGGTGGGGCCGATGATCGTGCGCACGGACTCGAGCGTGGCGGAGAGGTCGGCGGGGGTGGCGCCGCAGCGGACGGCGCCGCGCAGGTGGCTGGCGAGCTGGCGCTCTTGTCCGAGGGCGGCGAGGGCGACGACGGCGAGCAGCTCGCGCTGGGCGGCGGAGAGACCGGGGCGCGTGAGCACGCGGCCGTAGGCGTGGCCGAGGATCCAGCGCGCGAAGTCGGGGTGCGCGTCGTGGAGCAGGGTGCGCACGCGCGGGGCGTGGTCGGCGTAGATGCGCTCGAAGAGCGCGTCGGCGCGCGCGAAGTGCTCGGGCTCGGCGAGGCGCTCGTCGGGCCCGAGCTCACCCAGCCCGCCTTCCTCGGCCAGCACGCCGTAGGTCTCGACGCCGCGCGGAAAACCCGCGAACACGTGGACTTGCAGCACGGTCTCGCGCCACGCGCGGTCGGGCTCGCCCGCGGGCGCGGCGCGACGCAGGGCGCGCACCGTGTCCCACTCTCCGAGGACTGCGGCGGCGAAGAGCTGCGCGAGGCGCAGGTGCTGCGCGCTCGCGCTCATCGCGGCCAGGAGCCGATGGACTCGCCCATGCGCAGCGACTTGCCCGGCGGGAGCTCGCCCGCGGGCATGGGCCCGCTCGGCGGCACGACGAGGATCACCGTCGAGCCCATCTCGAAGCGCGCGAGCTCCTCGCCGAGCGCGAGCGTGCGCGGGCTCGCGAGGCGGCCCGAGCTCGCCTGCTCGACGCCGACGACCTTGATGCGGCCGACGTTGAGGGCGCCGACCATGACGTAGAAGAGCGGGCCGCGCGCGGTCTCGATGCGCATGACGCAGCGCTCGTTGATCGAGAACACCTTGGGGCGCGCCGCGAGCACCTTGGGTGCGACCGAATAGCGCGCGCCCGGCAGCCAGACGGCCTCGACGAGCGAGCCCGCGACCGGCGTATGCACGCGGTGGTAGTCGCGCGGCGAGAGGTAGATCGTCCAGGCGTGGCCGCCGTCGAGCGCGACGTCGGAGCCGACGGGGCCGAGCAGCTCGCGCACCGAGTAGGGGCGGCCCTTGGCCTGCAGGATCGTGTCGCGCTCGATGCGGTCGATCGACTGCACCGTGCCGTCGCAGGGCGAGGGGAACACGCGCGCGTCGGCCGGGAACGGGCGCGCGCCGTCGACGAGGCGCCGGACGAAGAACGCGCCCATCGACGGGTGCTCCTCGAGCGGCAGGCGCACCTCGCTCAGGTTCACGTCGTAGGCGCGCGCGTAGGCGCGGAAGATCGGGGCCCGCAGCGGGCGGGGGATTCCTCGGTCAGCGAGCCAGCCCAGGAACAGGGACAGCCCGCGCCGCAGCGGAGTCGAGCTCACTAGCGGCCGCGTCCCCGAACGGGGGCGCCGCCCTGCGCGCCCTGACCCGGCTGCGGAGCGCCGCCGCCAGTGGCCTGGCCGCCGCGACCGCCGAAGTCGAAGCCCATGCCGCCGCCGCGCATCTGGTCGCGCTGCCAGTCACCGATCTGCTGGCCGAGGTTGTCGCCGAACGTGCCCTTCAGCTCGTTCTCGCTCCACGTGCGGTAGTCCTCCCACGCGGTGCGGAAGTCGGTGCCGTTGCCCTGGCCGCCGCGCATGCCGGCGAACATCTCCTCGCGCTTCGCCGAGGCGACGGCGAGGTAGTCGCTGTAGCGCGTCTGGTCGGCGGGGGAGAGGCCGAGTTCCTTGGCGGCGCGCTCGGCCATGCGGTCGAGCGCTTCCTTCTCGCGTGCCTTGCGCTCCTCGTCGCGCTTCTGCTGCTCGCGCTGGCGCTCTTCCTCCATCACGCGCACGATCGCGTCGCGCTGCAGCTCGGCCACGGCGTCGACCGTAGCGACCGTGCCGGCCTCGGTCGGCGTCTCGTTCGCGGCCACGTCGCGGCGCGCGAGCTGGGCGCGCAGGTCGTCGACCTCGCGCTGCAGATTGGCGACGGCGCCGCGCAGGCCGTCGAGCTCGGCGGCGGCGAAGGGCTTGGCCTCGGCGGACGGCGCGGCGGCCACCACCGAGTCCTTCGCGGCAGCCGGAGCCTCGCTCGAGGTCGGTGCGGCCGGGACGGCCTGCAGGGCAATGGTCGCACCGGCGTAGCTGGCGACGGCGGCCCCTGCGAGGACAAGGATGGTGTGGATGGGCTTCATGGGCGACGCTTTCCGTGGGAGAGGTCTGAAGATGGTATCGCGGCCCGACCCACGCTACGAACGAGGCCGGCACGCGGGGGATCGAACCCCGCCGGCCGCGCGCGGGTTCGAGCTCGCGGCCGAATTTGCCCAGCCTGAACCCGCCCCGGCCCCGGGACGGCCTCCCGCGGCCCTGCGCCGAGGGGTAAGGGCCCCGGGGTTCCCCGACCGAAGCGCACACGCATGGATTTCCAGCTTTCCGAAGAGCTCACGATGGTGCGCGACCTCGCGCGCGACTTCACCGACTCCGAGATCCGGCCGCGCTCGGCCGAGATCGAGCGCACGCACCAGATCCCGCGCGAGCTGCTCGACAAGCTCGCCGA
>CAITGX010000430.1 GCA_903892045.1 uncultured Planctomycetota bacterium
CAGCGCGAACCAGCCATCGACGCAGCCGGGCACGGAGACGGGCAGCGGGCCGAGAGAAGGAATGCGTGCGAGGCCGCGGAGCTCGAACTCGGCGAGCGTGAGGCTCGCGGGCGAACGACCACTGCCGTTGTAGCCGACGAGCTCGCGCTTCGCCGGATCCCACACGATCGCGTACAGGTCGCCACCGAGCCCGCAGCCCGTCGGTTCGAGCAGCGCCTGCACTGCGTTGGCGGCGATGGCCGCGTCGACGGCGCTGCCCCCGGCCTTCAGCGTGTCGATGGCCGCGACGCTCGCGAGCGGGATGCTCGTCGCGGCCATGCCGTGGCGCGCGATGACTTCCGAGCGCGTGGCGAAGCTCTTCCCGGTGATGCGATCGCCCGCGAGAGCGAGCACGGCAGTAGCGAACAGGGTCTGGATCATGGCGGCCTCCCGCACGCAGCATGGCACAGGCCGCGCCCGGGCGGAATTAGCGGAACCATGACAGCGAAGCGCGGTTCGAGCGCAGTACAACCTGCAACTCATGAGCACGCTCGCCCTCGCCCTGGCGTTCCTCGTCCAAGCCCCGCCGCCTCCGCCGCCCGCTCAGGATGGCCCGCCTGCCGAGAAGCGCGGCGTGCTGCGCCAGAGCGAGGCGATGTCGCCCGGCTACACGCTGTTCGGGCCGCTGCGCTCGAAGTCGACCTACCTCGTCGATGCCGCGGGCAACGCGGTGCACGAGTGGAAGAGCGACGCGACGCCGGGGCAGTCGGTGTACTTGCTGCCGAACGGCCACCTGCTGCGCTGCGAGCGCGTCGACAGCGAGGTGTTCTCCGGCGGAGGCCAGGGCGGCCGCGTGCGCGAGTACGACTGGGACGGCAAGGTCGTGTGGGAGTACGTGTGCGCGGACGCCACGAAGCTGCACCACCACGACATCGAGCCGATGCCCAACGGCAACGTGCTCGTGATCGCGTGGGAGCTCAAGACGGAAGCCGAGTGCCTCGCGGCCGGGCGCAGCCCGCAGCTCTTGCACGCGAAGGCGCTGTGGCCCGACATGGTGCTCGAGATCGAGCCGGTACGGCCGAGCGGCGGCAAGGTCGTGTGGGAGTGGCGCGCGTGGGATCACCTCGTGCAGGACCGCGACGCGCAGCTGCCGAACTTCGGCGACGTGGCGGCGAGCCCGCACCGCATCGACGTCAACATCTCGACGTTGGCGCCCGAGCCGACGAAGGAAGAGCTCGAGGAGCTCGAGAAGATGCGCAAGCTCGGCTACGTCGGCGACGATGCTTCGCGTGGCGGCGATCGCGGCGGTCCTCCGGGGCGCGGCGCCGACTGGTTCCACTGCAATGCGATCGACTATTCGCCGGAGCTCGACATGATCGTGCTCAGCTCGCGCGAGCTCTCCGAGCTGTGGTTCATCGATCACTCGACGACGAGCGAGGAGGCGCGCGGCTCGACCGGCGGACGTTGGGGTCGCGGTGGTGACTTGCTGTTCCGCTGGGGCAACCCGCGCTGGAGCAAGGCGCCGGGCGAGCGCACGCTCTTCGGCCAGCATGACGCGCAGTGGATTCCCGCCGGCTTTCCCGGCGCGGGCAATCTGCTTCTGTTCAACAATGGCGAGCGCGACGAGCGCGAGTGGTCGAGCGCCGACGAGCTCGCGATGCCGTTCACGGCGGACACGCTGAAGAATGCCTTCGCAGCGGAAGGTGGCGTGAAGGTCGAGCTCGTCTCGACTCATCGCTCGCCCGACTTCTGCGGGCACATTTCGGGTGCCCAGCGCCTGTCGAACGGCAACACGCTCGTGTGCGCCGGCGAGACGGGTCGCGTGATCGAGTTCACGCCCGCCGGCGAGGTCGCGTGGGAGTTCCTGAGCCCCTTCGCTGGCACGGAGAACGTCGGGCCCGGCGGCCCCGGTGGCCGACGCGGTCCTCCGGGCGGCCCGCCGCCGGATGGCGACCGTCGCGGTCCTCCCGGTGGGGATCGCCGTGGTCCTCCGGGCGGCGGGCGTGGTCCCGGCGGCGGCGGTGGTGGCCCCGGAGACGCGCGCGCGATGTTCCGCGCGACGCGCATCGCTCCGGACTATGCCGGTGTCGCCGCACTCGCCCAGCCGGCCGCGCCGAGCGAGCCCGCGAAGCAGGTCGAGACGGCTCCGGCCGCTCCGCAGACCCCGAGCAGCGGTCGCGTGCTCTTCGACGGCGAGAAGCCCGAAGCGAAGCCGCTCGCGATCGACGCCGCGAAGTCGGAGGGCTGTGGCAGCGTCGAAACGCAGGACCAGAGCCTGCTCATCGGCGCGAACGGCGGCATCGCGAACGTCGTGGTGACCGTGGAGCTCGCCGGTGCGGCCGTGAAGGCGCTCGAGAAGCCCGTGGTGCTCGACCAGAAGACCTGTCGCTTCGAGCCGCACGTCACGGTCGTTCCCGTGGGCACCACGGTCGAGTACAGGAACTCCGACGCGATCTCGCACAACGTCCACA
>CAITGX010000431.1 GCA_903892045.1 uncultured Planctomycetota bacterium
CATCAACTTCGGCTCGTTCTTCGCTTCGCTGTTCATGCCCAAGCTGCTGCAGGGCGCGGGGCCGGCGGAGTGGTGGGGCTGGCCGGCGGCGTCGGTGGCGTTCGGCATCCCCGGCGTGCTGATGCTGATCGCGACCGTGTTCTTCTGGGCTGGCCGCAAGCGCTACGTGAAGGTTCCTCCGGCGCCGCCGGACCCGCATTCCTTCGCGAACGTCATCCGCACGGCGCTGACCGCGCGCGGCGGCATGACGGCGGGCCTCGCGCTCGCCATCGCGGGCTGCGTGCTCGCGCTCGGCTCCGTCGCGATGATCTGGGTGCTCGGGTGGAAGATCGTGATCGCCTGTGCCTCGCGCTCGTGCTCGTCCTGTTCGGCGTGGGGCTCGGCGCGTGGATGGAGCTCGAGAACGCGCGTGGCAAGCACCCTGACGAGGCTGTCGACGGCGTGCGTTCGGTGCTGCGCGTGCTCGTGATCTTCGCGCTGGTCACGCCGTTCTGGTCGCTCTTCGATCAGAAGGCCTCGACTTGGGTGTTCCAGGCCGACGCGATGACCAAGCCCTCGTGGTTCAGCCCGGCGCAAATGCAGGCGCTCAACCCGGCGCTCGTGATGCTGATCATCCCGTTCAACAACCTCGTCGTGTACCCGTGGCTCCGCAAGCTCGGCAAGGAGCCGAGCCAGCTCGGGCGCATGGCGCTCGGCATGGCGCTCGCGGGCGCGTCGTGGATCGTCGTCGGCGCGATGCAGCTCGTGATCGACGGTGGCGAGGCGCTCTCGATCGCGTGGCAAGTGCTGCCGTACATCCTGCTGACCGCGGGCGAGGTGCTGCTCTCCGCGACGGGCCTCGAGTTCGCCTACAGCCAGGCCCCGGTCTCGATGAAGGGCGTGATCATGAGCTTCTGGAGCCTCGCGGTGACCGTCGGCAACCTGTGGGTGCTGATCGTCAACGTCGGCGTGAAGAATGAGACGGTGCTCGGCAGCATCGAGCAGTCGGGCCTGAGCTCGATCGCCTTCCAGATGTTCTTCTTCGCCGCCTTCGCCCTCGCCGCCGCGCTGGCCTTCCATCTCGTCGCCAAGCGCTACCGCGTCGTCGACAACTACCGCGCGTAGCCGCACGGTGCGCTTCCCAGCGTCGGTGCCAGGGGTCCGTTCCGCTGGAGCTCCGTTCCGCTGTCTGGGCCGTCTTTCCGAAAGCTGACGATCCACGGAGCGCTACGCGAATTCGCGGTTGTCTCGTGGCATCCTCTTCGCATGCTCTCGCCCACCGGCTCGCGCGTGCTGCAGGCTCTGACGCTCGGTTCGCTCGTGTTCGGCGTCACGTTTTCGTATCTGCGGTTCGAGTTCTTCCTGCTGTTCGTGCTCGTTCCTGGATTCCTCGCCACGGCGGCGGTCGCGCTCGCGCTGCCGGTGGATGCGGCGCTGCGGCTGTTGCTCACGCGAGATGCGCCGCACCTGAAGACCGCCTGGATTCCGGCGGCGTTCCTGCTCGTCTCGTTCGCGTCCTACGAGTTCCGCGCGCCTTTCCTCCGCTGCGGAGCCGCGCTGCGCCTCGAGCTGAACCGCGCCGAGTACGAGAAAGCGATCGCGGGGGTGAAGAGCGAGGCCAGGCTCTATTTCCACGAGACCTCGCCGCGTCCGCTCTACGCCTTCGTCTGGGAAGGCATCACCGACAACATGAGCAGCATCGTCCACGACGAGGCCGAGGACTTCACCGCGCTGCCTCGCAACGTCCTCGGCGCCTGGGCCGTCTACCGCCTGCACCTGTGGGGCCCGTGGTACTACGTCGAGTTCAGCTGACGCGCGTCGAACGCACTCCGTGAGTGCAGTCGGGCCCGGAAAAGCCTGGGTCTTGAGGGGCTTGTGGGGTCGGGCGCGGCGCGGAATTTCTCGGGATTGGCGGTTGGAAGCCGGCCCATGGCTTGTCCGGAGAGGCGTGAGGGGCGCCGCTCGCGCGCCCGACCCGAGCCTCCAACCAGCCACGAAAGGACGTTCCCCATGATCCGCGCGCTCAAGACCCTCGCGACCTGCCTGCTCGCCGCCATCGCAGGCGTCGCCAGCTCGCCGCTGGCCGCGGCCCAGACCCCCTATCCCACGACAAGTCAGTTCTCCATCACGCGGGCCGAGCGCGAAGTGCTGGTGTTCCACAACGACCTGCTGCAAGGCCCCACGGAGGCGCAGCCGTACTTCAATGCCTTCGCGCGCTTCGATTCCGCCACGCCGGCCCACACTCACCTTGGTCCCGTCTACAACCGCGTCCATGTCGTGCGCGGCACATCGGCCACGCGCGCGCGCCTCGTCTCGAAGCTGCGCGAGATCACGAGCCAGCCGACGACGAAGGCCGTGGACCTGATCTTCATCACGCACGAGCTCGGCAAGAGCTACGTTGCGTTCGCCGACCAGCGGGCGCACATCATGACCGTGCGAAGCGACCTCAAGGACGGGTTGACCTACGAGCAGAGGTCCAAGCTGCGCCTGGTCTACTCGACTAACTCGTGGGGCTCGATCAACGCGATCCACTGGCTCGACGCGGGGTTCAAGACGACGTGCTGCCCGCTCCAGATCTGCGCGGACACGGCCACGAGCTACGAGCCCTTCCTCCGCGCCTGGGCCAGCGGCTTCGCTCTCGACACGGCCATCAGCCGGGCCAACGACGCCGACCCCCTGCTCCTGCGGGACAACGCGGCCAAGGTGCTGCTCCGCTCCTACAACTACTCGACCATGGCCAACCTCCTGTTCGCCTGGACGGAGGTCGACAGCACGCTGAGGCCCTTCGAATACAACGCCGACGCCGTGCGGCTGACCATCCACCGGATGATCCACTTCCGCTAGCGTGCGCACGCCGGAGGCTACTTCCCGATTCAGGCGCTCGTGCTCGCTTCCTCTCGCCACGACGACAGCAGCCAGACCGCGTGAGCCAATTCGACCCGAGCCATGCCGCCATGAGCGAGTCGGAGCGCCAGTTCTCCACGCAACAGGATCGGATCGCGATCGGCGCGTGACGCAGCAGGGCGGCCATCGCCCTGACCGTCGTTGAAGACGGGACTCCGGTGGTCGGGTCCTACGACGCGGAGGGCAGGGAGGCCCCGCGTCCGCGGGATGACAAACGCTGGCAGATCCCACGCGGCGCGCAGCGTCGCGCTACAACTTGCCGCATGGCATTCACGATCACACTGGAGCACGAGCGGCATGACCTCGACGCAATCCACCGCATGCTGGCAGGAAGCTACTGGTCGCAGGGCATTCGGCGCGAGGTCGTCGCCGAGGCGCTGCGCAATAGCATCAGCGTGGTGGCGATCGACGACGCGAGCGGCACGACCGTGGGCTTCGCGCGCGTCGTCACCGACCGAGCGACCTTCGCCTGGCTGTGCGACGTGTTCGTGGAGGAGCGCGTCCGAGGGCAGGGCATCGCGCGTCGGATGATCGAGGAGCTCGAGCGCCACTCGGCCCTGCAGACGGTGCGCCGCTGGTGCCTCGCCACCCGCGACGCCCACGGTCTGTACGAGGGACTCGGCTACCGCCTCGTCCCGCCGGAGCGCTGGATGGAGAAGCAGGGACCGAAGGAACGCTGGCAGACACGGGATTCAGGTCCGTGATTCGCGCTCGGCGCTGAACGCCGGATGGGCGACGCCGGTGGCTGTGGCGGAGACAAACCACGACGACGTGCGTGGGATCCCGCCCTCGCCTCATACGGGGCACAGACGGCTCAGTTCGAAGAGCGTCCGTAGCGGGCCGCGGTGGCGAGCAGCTGCTCGACAATGAAGTCTCGCACGGGCTGGGCGGTCGTGAAGATCCGGCCACCGAGCTTGGTCTCGTCATCCCGACTGAAGGCCAGCGTGTCGAAGCGGCCGCTCGCGAGCAGGCGCTCGATCTGCGCACACGCGTCGCCGATCGCACCTCGGACCCGCGCGTCGAGCCAGGAGTAGCCGCAGTAGTGGATGCCGGTCTCGTACGTGCCCGTTGGCACCCCGGTGGCGCGCGGCTCCGCGCTGCATTGCCACGGCCGGATGACTGCATTTCCCCCGCCCGACATGCACACGTGGGCACCACCATGAAAATGCTCGAAGAACTGCTCCTCGTTGTCGTTGAACACGAACAACGTGCGCGCGTGCTGCGGCTGGCGAATCATCCATTCGAAGTCGCCTTCCTGCCCCACACCGACAAAGCGGCTCTTCAAGATCCGGATCACGAATTGCACTCCAGCCAGTCAGGAATTTCGGGTCCACCGCCCTCGCGATCCTAGCACTGCGTTCACAGGCTGAACTGCAGAGGAAGGTCTGCATGAGGGAGACGGCTTCCGGCAGCTCCGAGCACAGGGGCCCAAGGACGCCCTGAGTCGTTGTCTCGTGCTAGAGTTGAAGGTCTCTCAGGAGTGGAGTGCGACAGCCTCAGGCCCTGCGATGGCCCGCATCCGACCCGTCAGCACCATGCGCCCGATTGCCCTCGCCCTCACTCTCGCCATGGCCACCGCCGTGCAAGCGACGGCGCAGACCGACGTAGTTGGCACACTGCAGCACGGCGGCATGACGCGCACGTACATCGTGCGCCTGCCGCCGGGGTTTGTGGCGGGGCAATCAAGGCCCCTCGTGCTCGCCCTGCACCCGGCCTTGTCCTCGGCCGCGAGCCTGAAGGCGACTTCGGGCTGGGACGCCGTGAGCGATGTGCACGGCTTCGTCGTCGTGTATCCCAACGGTGGCTTGCCCTCGGGCTCAAACGGCAACTTCGCTTGGAACAGCTGGGATTTCTCCGGCGCCGCTCCGGACGACATCTCGTTCCTCTCGGCGCTCATCGCGCGCATGAACGCGGACTACGGCATCGACACGTGCCGGACGTACATGACCGGGTTCTCGAGCGGCGCGATGATGACCAACAGCTTCGCCGCGGCGCATCCCGAGAAGCTCGTGGCCATCGCTCCGGTCTCGGGCGGGTGGATCACCGCCTACGGCGGCAGCGAGTCGCAGCTCGTCCCCAACCTGCCCGTGGCCGTGTGGACGTGGCGCGGGAGCAACGAGACCTTCTCGACAGGAGTCGGAACGAGCTCGCGCTCGCGCACGCAGCAGGACCAGGAGCAGCTCGCCTACTGGGTGAGTCACAATCACGCGACCCTGACCTCGACGCAGGCGGAGGTCCTGAACTACGGGGTGCCGCGCATCTACACCACCAGCCGTTTCGACGGCGATGCACCGGTGTGGTTCACAGAAGTGCAGGGTACGGGCCACATCTACCAGCCGGGTGCTGCCGATCTGATCTGGACGCGCTGCTTCTCGCAGCTCAACTCGCGCGCGCCGGGCTGCGATCCCTGCAACGCGACGGCCAACCCGTCGCTCCCGGACTGCGATCAGGATGGAGTCGGCGACGCCTGCGAGCTGGCGGCAGGGACGCAGTGGGACGTCAACGGCGACGGTACGCCGGACCGGTGCGCGAGCTGCCCGTCGATCGCGACGTACTGCTCGACCTCGACCACCTCGAACGGCTGCTCGCCGCAGATGTCGGCCGCGGGGAACCCGAGCGTCGGCGCGAGCTCGGGCTTCCTGCTCGCGGCGAGCGGCGTCGAGGGCCAACGACAGGGCCTGCTGTTCTATGGTCTGTTCGGGCCGAAGGCGGCGGCTTGGGCGCCGGGCAACACGAGCACCCTGTGCGTCCGCTCTCCGCTCCAGCGAACAGTCGTGGCCAGCTCCGGCGGAGCAGCGGGCACCTGCACGGGCGCGCTCACGCTCGACTTCCAGAGCTACCTCGCGGCGCACCCCACGGCGCTCGGCCAGCCCTTCCAGCCGGGCACGATCGTCAACGTGCAGGCTTGGTTCCGCGATCCCGCGGCACCGGGCACGACGAATCTCTCGAACGCGCTGCAGTTCAAGACGTGCCCGTAGGATCGCGAGCGACGCGCGGGCTTCAGCGGACGCTGAGGTGCACGCGAATGTCGTGCTGGGCGAGCTCCTCGAAGTAGCGCAGCGCGGGGACGCTGACTTCCAGCGGGCGGGCGCCGGGGGCGACGAGACGGCGGGCTTGGAGGTGCGCGACCAGGGCCGCGGGGAAGGCGGTGGTGCGCTCCATCGCGGTGAAGCCAGTCTTGGGGTCGTGGCGGTCGAGCAGGTCGTACTGCAACTCGAGCGGGCGGCCTGCGTGCGTGCCGCGCACGGAGACGCGCAGCAGCACGACGTCGCGCACGGCGGGGAAGGCGAGGCGCTGCTCGAAGAGCTCCTGCGTGAGGCGCAGCGGCTCGAGCGCGGTGCCGTCGCGCGCGGCGAGGTGCTCGTCCATGAAGCCGAGCTCGAACAAAGTGCGGATCTGCGCCCAGTGACCGGGGTAGCGGATCGTCTTGTAGTCGAAGGTCTCGAGCACGCCCTTCCACGTCTGGGGGCAGGTGCTCGTGCCGCCGCTCGTCACGCTGGCTTCGAGCGGGCCGAGCTCGGACGACGTGAACGACTCGAGCTCGGTCAGGGTCGGAACGCGCACGAGCTTGCCGTCGCGCAGGAACTCGGCCTCGCCGCGGTACTCGTTCCACAGACCACGGAAGTTGAAGACGAGCTTGTAGCCGAGCGGGCCAACCGGTTGCTCGGGCAGGCCGCCGCAGCGCACGTGGACGTGGCGGGCGCGATCCATCGAGGCGATGCCGTGCGCGGCGAGGTGATTGCCGAGGCCGGGCGCGAGCCCGCAGTCGGGCACGATGCTCACACCCGCCTTCCTCGCGCGCGCGTGCAGCGCGAGTTCCTCGCGCGTGACAGCCGTATTGCCACCGAGGTCGAGGAACGACACGCCGCTCTCGATCGACCACGCGGCGAGCTGGGCGTTGAAGCGGTACGGAACGGCCGAGAGCGCGACCTCCGCATCCGCGAGCGCCGTGCGCACGTCCGCGCGGCGCGCCACGTCGCAGCGCGCGGCCTCGAGTCGGAACTTCGAGCGCGGCAAGAGCTTCCGCAGTCGCGCCACTGCGCGCCGCGCGAGCCGCTCGTCGCTGTCGACGATGCGCACTTGTTCCGCCGCGCAGTTCCTCGCGAGGTCGTAGGCGAGCGCCACGCCCTGCCGTCCTGCTCCCAGCACCGTGTAGCGATGTCCCATGTCCCCATTATCGGCGTCTGGCGGCCGTGCGGCCAGTCCTCTACGCTGCGCGACCTTTCCACGCTCCGGAGGGCCCGAATGGGCGGGTCCTCGCGGCGCGCAAGACCGTGAGGAACGACATGTCGGAACAGCACATCACGCCGCGCGCGAAGGACTACGCGCAGTGGTATCAGGACGTCATCGCCGCCGCGCAGCTCGCCGAGCCCGCCAACGTGGTGCGCGGCTGCATGGTCGTGCGCCCGCACGGCTGGGCGATCTGGGAGAAGCTCCAGGCCGAGCTCGATCGGCGCTTCAAGGAGACTGGCCACCAGAACGCGGCCTTCCCGCTGCTGATCCCGCTCTCGTTCCTGCAGAAGGAAGCGCAGCACGCCACCGGATTCGCCATGGAGTGCGCGGTGGTCACCCATGCGGGCCTGCGCAACGTCGACGGCAAGATCGAGCTCAAGGGCGAGCTCGAGGAGCCCTACGTCGTGCGCCCGACGAGCGAGACGATCATCGGCCACTTCTTCTCGAAGTGGATCGACAGCTACCGCGACCTGCCGATGCTGCTGAACCAGTGGTGCAACGTGATGCGCTGGGAGCTGCGCACGCGGCTCTTCCTGCGCACGGGCGAGTTCTGGTGGCAGGAAGGTCACACCGCGCACGCCTCGCACCAGGAGGCGATGGAAGAAGTGATGCGCATGCTCGACGTGTATCGCGAGGTCTACCACGACGTGCTCGCGGTGCCCGTGATCCGCGGCCGCAAGACCGCGAACGAGCGCTTCGCCGGCGCGCTCGAGACGTTCTGCGTCGAGGCGATGATGCAGGACGGCAAGTCGCTGCAGGGCGCGACGAGCCACGACCTCGGCCAGAACTTTGGCAAGGCCTTCAACGTGACCTTCCAGAACAAGGAAGGCGTGCGCGACTTCGTGTGGCAGACCTCGTGGGGTTCCTCCACGCGCATGATCGGCGCGCTGATCATGGCGCACTCCGACGACGGCGGCCTCGTGCTGCCGCCGAAGCTGGCGCCGATCCACGTGGCGATCGTGCCGATCTGGAAGAGCGACGCGGAGAAGGCGCAGGTGCTCGAGGCGAGCGACAAGCTCGCACGCGAGCTGCGCGCCGACGGCCTCTCGGTGAAGCTCGACGACCGCGACGCGATGCGTCCCGGCGAAAAGTACTACGAGTGGGAGCGCAAGGGCGTGCCCGTGCGCCTCGAGGTCGGACCGCGCGACGTCGCGAGCTCGACGGCGATGGCGAAGACGCGCATCTCCGACGCCAAGGACAAGGTCAAGGTGCCCTTCGAGGACATCGGCGTGCACGTCGGCAAGCTGCTCGATGACGTGCAGCGCCAGCTCTTCCAGCGCGCGCTCGCGTTCCGCCAGTCGAACATGACCAAGGTCGACTCGTGGAGCGACTTCGAGGCCGTCTTCGCGGACCAAAGCTCCAAGTTCGTGCTCGCCCACTGGGATGGCACGACGGAGACCGAGCTCGCGATCAAGGAGGCCACCAAGGCCACGATCCGCTGCATCCCGCTGCCGGACGAAGGCCTCGACGACGGCGCCGGCACGTGCGTCAAGACCGGCAAGCCCAGCGCGCAGCGCGTGCTGTTCGCCAAGAACTATTAGGCGCTCCGCGACACGTCTCGAGGCCGTGCGGCGCGTCTGCGTCGCACGGCCTCGCGCCTTTCCAGACCTAGAGCCACCACGCGAAGAGGTGCGACAGCTCCTCGCGCAGGCGCGCGTGCCACGAGCGCTTGCGCCACGCGGCGAGCTCGACGCGATCGCAGCTCGCGAGGTCGTGCTCGAATTGTGCTTCGACGCTTCCGGCGAACTCCGCGTCGAGCACCTGCACTCCGGCTTCCAGATTGTGGTGGAACGAGCGCTGGTCGAGGTTGAAGGAACCGACGGTCGCCCACGCTCCGTCGATCACGGCAGCCTTCGCGTGCATCATCCGGCCGCGATACTCGTGGATCTCGACCCCCGCCGCGAGCAGCTCGTCGTACACGTAGCGGCTCGCGTGGTAGACGATGCGCACGTCCGAGTCCTGCGGGACGATCACCTGCACGCGCACGCCGCGTCGGGCTGCGCTGGCGAGCTTGCGGCGCAAGCCTGCATCCGGCAGGAAGTACGCGTTCGCGATGCGAATGCGCGCGCGCGCCGCGTCGATGGCGCTCTCGTAGGCCTCGCGCATGAACGTGCGTCGGACGCGCCGAAACTTCTCGCGCTTGGCATCCCACTCGACGTTGGCGCACACCTCGAGCATCACGGGCTCGAGCCCGCAGGCCGGTGCCCGCACGCCCGCCATGGGTACGGCCCCGCTGCGATTCCACGCGCCCGTGAAGGCGTTCTGCAGCGCGATGGCCGCGGGCCCCTCGACGCGCACCTGCAGGTCATGCCAGCCCGGCACGAGCTCACCCTTCACGACGTGGTCGGTGTAGTCGTCGCCGATGTTCATGCCACCCGTGAAGGCGATGGCGCTGTCGACGACGAGGATCTTCTGGTGGTTGCGGCGGTGAAAGCCCCAGAAGTCGGGCGAGAAGGGCGACGCGGGGCGAGGCTTGCGGCCACGTGCGACCTCGTAGCGAGCGTGGAGCTCCTGCAGCTTCGTGAGCAGCCGGCGGCGCGCGGGGAGAACCGGGTGGTAGATGTGCACACGCACGCCATCGCGAGCGAGCTCGTCGAGGAACTCCTCCTCCACCGAGTCGTAGGAGCCGACCGCATCGAACATCAGCCGCACGTCGAGCCCCGCGCGCGCCCGCTCCCGCAGCGCATCGCCGAAGCGTCGCCCCGTCGCGTCCGAGTGCAGGATGTAGGTCGTGAGGAAGACGCTGCGATGCGCCCCGGCGATGGCCGCGAGCATCCCAGCGTAGGCGCGCTCCCCGCCGGCGAGCAGCTCGACCCGGTTGCCGCCGCACAGGCGCTCGGGGCGGCGAACGTAGGTCTTGGCGGGAGCGCTGGAATGCACGACGATCCCGGCTTAGCCGATCCCCTTCCGGGCCTCAAGGCATACTTCTCGACCATGATCACCGTCCGCAAGTCCGCCGAGCGTGGAGCCGCCAACTACGGCTGGCTCGACACGCGCTACACCTTCTCGTTCGCCGACTACTACGACCCTGCGCACATGGGCTTCCGGGCCCTGCGCGTGATCAACGAGGACGTGGTCGCGCCCGGCGCGGGCTTCCCCACGCACGGGCATCGCGACATGGAGATCGTGACCTACGTGCTCGCGGGCGCGATCGAGCACAAGGACAGCCTCGGCACCGGCGCGATCCTCAGGCCCGGCGAGCTGCAGCGCATGAGCGCCGGCCGCGGGGTGCAGCACAGCGAGTTCAACCCGTCGCGCAGCGAGCCGCTGCACCTGCTGCAGATCTGGCTCTTGCCGGAGAAGAGCAGCCTCACCCCTGAGTACGAGCAGAAGGCCTTTCCGGAAGCGGGGCGGCGCAACAAGCTCGGGCTGCTCGCGACCCGCGGCGCACGCGACGGCGCCCTCGGCATCCATCAGGACGTCGCCATCTACGGCACGCTGCTCGACAAGGACGCGCAGGTGACGCACGAGCTCGCCAAGGGCCGTCATGCGTGGCTCCAGCTCGCGCGCGGCAAGGTGAAGCTCAACGGCGTCGAGCTCGCGGCCGGCGACGGCGCTGCGGTGAGCGCCGAGACCAAGCTCGAGATCGCGGCCAGCGAGGCGGCCGAGTTCCTGCTGTTCGACCTCGCCTGAGACGGGCGGCGCCGGTCAGGAGCCCGCGTCGGGCCTCACGACTCGGATGGGGTCTCCGACCCGCATCGTCCCGTCGCGCTCGACGTTGCAGAGCACGCCGCGGCCGCGCTTGCCCGTGCGGAAGGCGCGCGCGATGCGGCGAGTGTGAAGCTCGCCGAAGCGGGCGATGAAGCTCTTGCAGGGCCGGTGCGGATAGGCCGTCACCCGCAGCACCGCCGTCCCGATCTCGAGCAGGGTTCCGGGCGGCAGGTTGGCCTCGGACAGGTCGAGGTCGACCTGCAGGTTGTCGCCGGTGAGCGGGCTGCGGCTCTCATCGCCGTCCGCGACGGCCCGCGCGACGTGGATGTTGATCAGCGAGACCTCGCTCTCGGGCGCGCTGTGAACGTGGACCGGCCAGCTGTCGCCGCTCACGCCCTGCCCCACGCGTACCTCGATGGATTCGGGCGTCGCGCGCTCGCCCGGACCCGTGCGAACCACACAGCGCAGGACGCGTCCATCGTCCCGCGGCGAGCGCGGCAACGCGTCGTACCAAGCGTCGAGTTCGAGGTGCGGGTCGAGCATCGGGTCGCGAGCATAGCGCCGCCCCGAAAGCGCGCTCTCGCATCGACCGCGCGCGGTGCGCTAGAGTCTGGCTTCTGCATGCGCATCACCGTCCTGATCGACCAGTGGTCGGAGAAGCCCGAGGACCACGATCCCGTCGCCGACCAGGTGACTGCCGCCCTGCTCGAGGGCGAGCACGAGGTCTCGTACGTTGGCGTGCACGGCGACCTGCGCGCGCTCGTCGATGACCTCGAGCGCTCGAAGCCCGAGCTCGTCTTCAACCTGAGCGAGAGCTTCCGCGACCACCTCTTCGGTGCCGTCGGCATCGTCGGCATGCTCGACCTGCTCGGCATCAAGTACACCGGCGGCGGCCCGGGCGAGTTCTACATGCAGCAGGACAAGGCGCTGACGAAGAAGCTCCTTGCCTTCGACAAGATCAAGTATCCGGAATTCGCGGTGTTCTCGCAGGACTCGGACTTCGAGACCGGCGGCAACCTGCGCATGCCGCTGTTCGTGAAGCCGCTGCGACAGGACTCTTCGATCGGCATCGGCAAAGACGCGCTCGTGGACAACTTCCGCGACATGATGAAGCGCATCCTGTCGATCCACGACAAGATCAACGACGCGGCGCTGGTCGAGGAGTACATCGACGGCCGCGAGATCTATGTCGGCGTGCTCGGCAACTCGATGCCGACGGCGCTCCCGCCGATCGAGATCGACTTCTCGGGCCTGCCGGAGGGCGCGCCGAAGATCATGTCGAGCCGCGCGAAGTGGAATACGCGCAGCGCCGAGTACAAAGGCACCAAGGCCGTGCTCGCGGACCTGCCCGACGAGCTCAAGGCCCGCCTGCAGAAGGTCGCCCTCGACGCCTACCGCGCCCTGCGCGTGCGCGACTACGGCCGCGTCGACATGCGCCTCACGCCCTCGGGCGACATCTACGTGCTCGAGGTCAACGCCAGCTGCTACCTCGAGAAGGACAGCGAGTTCGCCACCTCCGCCCGCGTGGCCGGGATGAGCTACGTCCAGCTCATCAACGAGATCGTCGACCTCGCCGTCGAGCGCCACGGCATCCGCTGAGCCACCGCCTCCCGGCCGGCTTCAGGGCAGGTAGCTGCCCTGGTGGACGTGGTTCATGCCCAGCGCGGCGACGAAGGTGGTGAGGGCGAGGGTGGCCTCGCGCTCGCGGGCGGGGTCGAGGACGAGGCCGAGGTCGTCGGAGCGCTGGGCGAGGTGGCGCACGAGGGCGCGGGTGCGCTCCGGGAAGTGGCCGGTCCAGCGGTAGACGTAGGCCATCAGCTCGCGCTCGAGGGAGCGCACGAGCTTCGAGGCGGACAGAGCGTCGCGGCCGGGCTCGGGGGCGAGCTCCTCGAAGATCGAGCGCAGGGCGCCGTCGAGCCCGTGCGGGAACTCGCTCTCGGGCTGGGCCATGTGCCCGTAGTACTCCTCGAGCGAGTAGCCGAGCTCGCCGACGTCCTCCTCGGTGGTCGCCTCGACAACGAGCGGCTCGCGCGTGCGCAGCTCCCCCATCACGCGCTCGCAGTACTCGAGCTTGGCGAGCGCCTGCGGCTGGTCGGAGTATTCGTCGCGCCAGTCGTGGCCGGGCAGCATCCACACGGCGAACGTCTCGGCCCAGTCCTCGTCAGGGTGCTTCTGCGCGTACCAGCCGGGCAGGTGCCGCACGTAGCGACGGCTGAAGGGCGACGGCCGGTAGTCCTCGAGGTAGGGCTGGGTGATCGGGCCGAAGAGCCGCACCCACTCGCCGTCGTCGTAGAGCTTGTAGGCGTAGTTGAGCACGTGCCCGAGCTCGTGGCGCAAGTAGCGCAGCACGTCCTGCTTGCCGTTGCCCTCGAGCATCAGGCCCTTCTTCGCGTGCAGGTCCTTGAGCGGGTCCTCGGCGAGGTAGAACGGGATCGCGATCGCGATCGTGCCCGTGACGACGCCCCACTCCGTCGAGAGATACAGGCGCGGCCGCACCTTCAGGCCGAGCGCGTCGACCTCGCGCTGGAACTCGGCCACGACCGGCTCGAGCGGCGTCCCCTCGATCTTGAGTCCGAGATCGCGGATCGGCCGGTTCGACCAGTTGTGCTCGCGGAAGCGGTCGTCGCTCGCCATCGTGCGTCAGGCGAGCTCGCGCAGCTGCGTGAGCACGCGCCGCGCGGCGCCGGAGTCGAGAGCCTCGGTCGCGGCCGACACGCCATCGGCCAGCGTGGGTGCACGACCGGCCGCCTTGAGCACCAGCGCCGCCGCGAGCAGCGCCGCACAGCGCGCGGGGCCGAGCTCGCCCGCGAGTACCTGCGAGGTCAGATCGCCGCTCGCCGCGACCATGGTCTTATTGTCGCCGGTGCCGTAGCCCTCGTCGGGCGGCCCGAACATCGGCAGCTCCGGCTCGCTCTCGCAGTCGAGGCCGAGGTCCGCGGGTTCGATCGTGAGCGGGACCTGGAAGCCCTCCGCGAGCTCGATGCCGCGCGTCTTGCGCCGCACGGACGGCACTACGCCGCCCTCGGGGCCCTGCACGGCGATCGCGCGCGGGTGGCCGAGCGCGGCGAGCACCTCGACCGCCGTGCCGAGCACCGGACCCTGCTGGGCGCCGATCACGATCGAGCACTTGGGCGGCGCGATGAGCTTCTCGACCGTCGCGAGCGGGGTGCGCACGCCGATTTCCGCTCGCACGCGCCGCAGCCCCATCAGCCCCGGCAGGAGCCCCGAGGCCGAGACGGCGGCGAAGCGCGTCTTCTCGACCCACGACTGCGCCTCGGCGGCGTCCCACGTCATCTCGACGCCGAGGTGCTCGAGCACGCTCGCGCCGGTGAGGCCGCGCTTGGGCGGGACGCAGCGATCGGTCACGAGCAGCACGTTCGCGCCCGCGGCGGCGGCGATCAGGCAGCCGGCGACGTCGAGCGGCGGGAACGAGTCGGAGCCGTCGAGGGGCGCCGACACGCACACGAGGTCTTCCATGCCGACGCAGGGCAGGGTGGCGTGGTCGCGCGCCGCCTTGGCAAAGGCCGCGAGCTCCTCGACCGTGACGCCCTTCCAGCGCAGGGCGATCAGGAAGGCGCCGACCTGGATCTCGCTCTGGGTGCCCGAGACGATCAGCTCGAAGGCCCGGTAGGCCTCGTCCCGCGTCAGGTTGCGGCCGTCGCGCTTGGCCGAGCCAAGCAGACGCAGGAGATCGCGGAGGAGCATGGGCAGGATCTGGATTCGGGCAGGTGCAGGCGCCGCACCGGCGCATCCGGCCCGCGGCACGGAGGGCAGGTACCCTACCAGCAGGGGCGCAGCCGGCAAGGGGGCCAAGGGCCTACCGGGAGCGCTCCCGAGGGCCGTTAGGCGGACGTCGGGGCAGCTTGTGGAGATCGACGCAAGAGCCCGCACCGCAAGGACTTGCGGCGCGGGCTCGATGTGGAAAAGCAGTGGGCAGCCCCGGGGCAGTCGGTGGGCAGCCCGCCCCCGAGCGGGACTCAGCCGTCCTTGGGCTTCTCGTCCGGCTTGTCCTCAGGCTTCTCCTCGGGCTTGGGGGACTCGGCCGGCTTGTCACCCGGCGTCTCCTTGGCGCCCTCGGCGGGCTTCTCGTCCGTCTCGCCCTTGTCCTGCCGGGCCTCGGGCGCGAGCTGGTCGCTCGGGCGCGGGCGGATGTGGGCGTAGAAGAGCTCGGCCGACTTGTCGTAGGCGATCTTGCCCTCGACGACCGTGTACTGGACCAGCGACTGGTAGTGCATCACGTCGCCGTCGAGCACGATCAGGTCGCAGTCCTTGCCCTTCTCGAGGCTGCCGACCTTGTGCGACACGCCGAGCAGACGCGCCGGCACGATCGTGATCGACTCGAGCGCCGCCTGATCCGTGAGGCCGCCGCGCACCGCGAAGCCCGCCTCGATCGGCAGGTGCAGGATGTCGCGACCGGCGATGCCGCCGAGGTCGACGCCGGTGGTCGAGGGGATCACGCACACCTGCACGCCGGAGCGGTGCAGGATGGCCGCGTTCTCGATGCTCGAACCGCCGTCGCGCACGAGCTGCTCTTCCTTGTCGCGTCGGTCGCGCGGCGTGATGACCGCGTAGGCGCCGGCACGGCCGAGCTCGTCCGCCACCGTCCAGCCCTCGACGCAGCCGTCGATCACCGGACGGAAGCCGAAGCGCTGGGCGAGGCGTGCGATCTCGAGCAGGTCCTCGCGGTTGGACGCGTTGAAGCGCGCCAGCACGCGGCCTTCGAGGATCGCCTTGGCGGTCGAGTCGACGCCGCTGGAGCCGGGCTCCTTCAGGTCCTTCTGCTCGCGCTTCTTCTCCTCCCAGTCGCGGTACTCGCGCAGGTAGCGCGCGGCGCGATCGAACTTCTCGACCCACTCGCGCTTGCCGCTGGGGTTGGAGTTCGAGAAGGAGAGCGTCGCGAGGTAGCGCTCGCGCAGCACGACGTCCTTGATGTCGCGTCGCTTGAGCTTGAGCGCGGTGTTCGACTGCCCAGCCGTCGTGATGCCGCTCGCGAGCGCGAGCAGCATGCGCTGGTTGTAGGGATCGACCGAGTCCGCGAAGTCACCGGCGGCCATGCCGAACAGGCCGTTGGAGTTGATCGCGACAAGACCGGGATAGACGCGCTGGCCGGTGGCGTCGAGCGTCTTGGCCTCGGCGGGGATCTCGACCTCGTGGCCGATGGCCTCGATCACACCGTTCTTCGCGAGCACCGTGGCGCCGCGCAGCACGGCGCCGGTCCCGGTGTAGACGTCGCCGCCCGTGACGGCGAACCACTCGTCCTTCTTCTCGTCCTTCTTGTCCTTGGCGGCCTCGTCCTTCTTGTCGTCCTTCTTCTCACCGTCCTGCGCAAAGGCGGGCTGGGCGAGGAACGACAGGGCCGCGAGGGCCAGAGCGCCGAGGGCGCGGAAACGATTCGCGAGCTTCATTCCTTCACCTCCCCGGACACGAACTCACCGTCGAGCATGACGGCCATGACCTGCGTGCTCGGCTCGAAGGGATCGCCATTCAAGAAGAGCAGGTTGGCGACCTTGCCCTTCTCGAGGCTGCCGA
>CAITGX010000432.1 GCA_903892045.1 uncultured Planctomycetota bacterium
GCCGCACGCGCTTCTCCTCGACCTTGCTGATGTTGCGGTCGAACCAGCCCGTGCTCGCCGTGTCGACGGTGATCGAGCCCGTGGCTTCCCACGCCTGATTGTCGCCCTGCGAGCGCACGTAGAGCGTCGAGCGCGAGGACATGCCCTGCGACGCCTTGGCACGGCCGAGGATCACGTCGGCGAGCACCGCGCCGCCCGCACCCTTGATCGTGACGCGCTTGCTCGTCGCGCCTTCGGCCGTCGGGTCCTCGACGCCGAGCTTCGCGTGCAAGGCCGCGTTGCTCGTCATCGCCTCGACCTTCTCCATCTCGGCGATGCCGAGCACGAGCGCCTTCACCTTGCCGAAGTCGACCGGGAAGCCGCCCTTGTCGACGGCGCCCCAGCTCGCGCCTTCCTTGCGCAGCGTGCAGCTGGTGCTGCCGCTCGCGATCGTCACCTCGGTGACGTCGTTGACGCGCGACTTGAGCTCGGGGAACAGCGGTCCGGTGGCGCCGGTCTCCGCGGCGTGGGGGCTCGCGCCCTTGTCGGCGAGGTAGACGGCTCCGGCGAGCAGGGCCGCGGTCGCGAGGCCCGTGACCAGCAGGGTCTTCGAGTTCATGGCGTCCTCTCTCAGGCAGTCTTGCGACGGTTCTGGCGGTAGAAGGCGACGAGCAGCGCGATGGCGATCACGAGCAGCGGCACCAGCACGATGTTGAGCACCTTGAGGCGCGTGCCGAGGCTCTCGACGTCCTTGTTGAGGTTGAAGCGCACTTCGCGCAGGCGCTTGTTGGTGTCGACGAGGGCCTTGCGCAGGTCCTCGATCTTGCCCTGCACCTCGGCGCTCATCAGCACCTGCTCGGCGTTGTCGCCGGACTTGGAGAGCAGGTCGTTGAGCTCGCGCTCGGTCTTCTGGCGCTCGTCCGAGAGGCGCTGCTCCTCGGCGCGGAAGTTCTGCTCCGCGACGCGCTTGAGGTCCTCCACGCGCTGGAACGGGTAGGACGAGACGCCGCGCGCGCGCAGGCTCACGAGGTCCGTCGAGCCGCGCATGAAGTCGAGCGTGTTCACGACGAAGTCGCCGTTGTCCGCCATCTTGTAGGGGATGCGCTGGCCGAGGAAGTTCTGGATCTGCACCCAGGAGCGGTCCTCGAGGAAGTCGACGTCGGCGACGACCACCACGGCGATGTCGCCCTTCGACTCGGCGAGGTGCTCGGGGCCCGTGCTCGTGTCGACGGTCGAGGCCGGGCGACCGTTGGGGAAGGCCGTCTTGCACTTGCCGCCGAGGCGCGCCGCGAGCGTGAGCTTCTTGCCCGAGGGGAAGAACTCCGCGAGCAGCTTGGGCGGGTCGGGCGAGAAGCGCACCGTCTCCGCGCCGAGCTCCATCGACTCCTCGGAGGTCTGCACGAGCGGCGTGAACGTGGTCGTCGCGCCCTCCTTGACCTCGAGGAAGCCGGGGTACTTGAACATCAGCATGTTCAGCTCGCTCGTCGACACCTCGCCCTCGGCCACGCCCTCGGCCGGGATCGCCGGCCAGGCCGTGAACGGGACCTGTTCCATCGTGCCGCGGCGCTGCCACGAGACGCCGGTGGCGAACTTGCGGTCGGTGGCGAGCTTGTCCTTGGGGCTCGAGATGCCCCACGCGTCGAACAAGGTCGGCAGCTCCGAGCTGCGCACGGCGGTGTAGGCCGCCATCGGGTTTTGCGGGTCCTGCGGCGGCATGTCGGCGTCGCAGAAGGGATCGACGAAGCACAGCAGCTTGCCGCCGCGCAGCACGAACTGGTCGAGCGCGTAGAGCTGCTCCTGCGACACACCCTTGGGATGCACGAGGAACACCACGTCGATGTCCGCGGGCACGTCGAGCGACGTCGGCTGCAGCGGGCGCAGCTCGTAGAAGTCGCGGATCTGGTCGACGATGGCCCACGGCTGCGGCGCCTCGCGGCGCATGTTCATGGGGTCCATCTGGCCCTCGATCGGCAGCGACGAGAGCACGCCGACGACCGTCTTCTTCGGGCTCGAGAGGTCGTAGACCAGCTTGGCGAGGTCGTACTCGAGGAAGCGCTCGCGCGCCGGGCTCAGGAAGGCGATGGCCTTCTCGTCGCCCACCGTGTTCGCGCCGACGAGGCCGAAGTAGAGCTGCTCGTCGGGCGCGAGCGGCGAGCCCGCGTAGGCCTTGAGGCCGGCGGCGATGGCGCGCTCTTCCGTCTCCGAGTACGGCTCGGGATCGAGGAACTCGACCGTCAGACGGCCGCCCGCGGCGGTCTCGAACTCGCGCAGGAACTCCTCCACGCGGCGCGAGTAGGGACCGAGGTACTTGTCGGCCTCCTTGCGCGAGCGGAACATGCGCAGCTTCACGGGCTCCGTGAGGCCCGCGAGGATCGAGCGCGAGCCGTCCGAGAGCGTGAACAGAAGGTTCTCGGTCAGGTCGAGGCGCGCGCCGCTGACGAAGGCGCGCGAGACGAGGTTGACGGCGACGAGCAGGCCCAGCGCGATGCCGAGGCCGCCGAGGGAGAAGAGGAAGCGGTTCTTCATGGTGCTAGTCCGCCTTCTTGAGCTCGATCACGATCGCGTTCATGAACAGGAAGACGCCGATCACCGACGCGAAGAACACGAGGTCGCGCAGGTCGATCACCCCGCGCGCGATCGCGCCGAAGTGCGTCATGAAGCTGAAGCTGCGCACGGCTTCCACCAGCGCCTCGCTCGGCAGCACGCCGGCGAGCACCTCGGAGACCTGCGGCAGTCCGGGGATCAGGAACAGCATGCAAGTGATCACCGCGAGCACGAACGCGATCACCTGGTTCTTCGTCACGGCCGAGATGCACGCGCCCATGGCGAGGTAGCCGCCCGCCATCAGCCAGCTCGCGAGGTAGCTCGCGAGGATCACGCCGTTGTCGGGGTCGCCGAGGTAGTTGACCGTGATCCACAGCGGGAAGGTCAGTGCCAGCGCGATGCCGGAGAAGGCCCACGCGGCGAGGAACTTCGAGAGCACGAGCTGCGGCAGCGTCACCGGCAGCGTCATCAGGAGCTCGATCGTGCCCTGCTTGCGCTCCTCGGCCCACAGGCGCATCGAGATCGCGGGGATCAGCACGATGTAGAGGATCGGGTGGAACTCGAAGAAGGCCGAGCCCAGCGTGGCCTGCCCGGCGTCGTAGAAGTTGCCGAGGTAGAAGGTCAGGATCCCGCACAGGAGCAGGAAGATGCAGATGAAGACGTAGGCGACGGGCGTCGAGAAGTAGCCCGCCAGCTCGCGCTTGAAGAGGACCAACGTGTTTCGCATGGCTTCGTGGCTCCTAGTTGCGGGCGCCGGCGCGGGTCAGGTCGTGGAACACCTCGTCGAGGCGGCCGTGCTCGACGTGCAGGCCCTCGAGCTTCCATTGCTCCTTCTGGGCGCGCTGGCTGATCTCGGGCAGGATCGCGCGGCGATCCTTGGTCGTGACGAGCAGGGTCGCGGGGCCGAGCTTCTCGACGTGCGAGGAGCCGTAGGCGTCCGCGAGCGCCGTCGCGACGCGGCCAGTCTCGCTGGCGTGCAGCTCGAGGCGCACGGCGTTGTGCCACTTCGACTTGGCCGCCAGCTCGGCCGGCGTGCAGTCGACCACGAGGCGCCCGCCCGCGATGATGATCACGCGCGAGCACAGGGCCTCGACTTCCTCGAGGATGTGCGTCGAGAGGATGATCACCTTGTCCTGCTGCATGGAGCGGATCAGGGCGCGCACTTCCTTCTTCTGGTTGGGGTCGAGGCCGTCGGTGGGCTCGTCGAGCACCAGCACCTGCGGGTCGTGCAGGATCGCCTGCGCGAGCCCGACGCGGCGCTTGAAGCCCTTCGAGAGCGTCTCGATCGGCTGGCGCATCACCTTCTGCAGCGAGACCTTCTCGGCCACCTCGGTGACGCGCGCGCGGGCGGCGGCGCCCGAGAGGCCGCGCACCTCGGCGATGAACATCAGGAAGGCCTCCGGCGTCATGTCCGGGTAGAGCGGCGCGCCCTCGGGCAGGTAGCCGACGAGCTTCTTCGCCGCGAGGCTGTCCGTCTGGATGTCGTGACCGCCGATGCGCGCCGTTCCGCCCGAGGGGGGCAGGAAGCCGGTCAGCATCTTCATGGTGGTCGACTTGCCGGCGCCGTTGGGGCCGAGGAAGCCGAGCACGGTGCCGCGCTCGACCTGGAAGCTCACGCCGTCGACGGCCGTGATGGCGCCGAACCTCTTCTGGAGGTTCTCGATTTCGATCATCGCGCCCATGGGAGGGTTCGCTCGCGAAGGGGTGGGGGGAAGGAGGTGGAGTCTTGGGACCGAGCCCCGCGGCAGTGCCGAGGGGAGCCGGGGGCCGAGCGTCCGGCGCTCCCCGCAGGCGGCCCGAATGGGGCCAGCGGGGGCTCTCCGGGCGCTCAACGGGGCGACTCTTGTACTCGTGGCCGCAGAGCGCCTCAAGCGAACCGCCCTCACGACCCCTTGGCAGGGTCGCGGGGGCGGGTGCCCTCGAGGCGCGGCGGAGTACGAAGGACGGCCGACGGTGTTGGCGCCCGAGGGGCGCGCTAAGCTCGCCTCGGAGCTCCCGACCCAAGGGGGGCCCAGGAACCACCATGCGTACCCAGATCCGCTTGCTGGTCGCGCTCGCCGCGCTCGGGTCCCTCGCAGGGCCCCTCGCCAGCGCCCAGTCCCCCGCACCCGCCGCCAGTGCGCCGAAGACCGACGAGGCCGCGCTCGCGGCCGAGTTCGACGCTCTCGGGGAGGCCTTCGAGGCCGCCCAGCAGGAGTACTACAAGAAGCTCAGCGCGCTCTACGCGCCGTTCCGCGAGCGCGAGCCGTCGGCGGAAGAGCTCGTGGAGCTCGAGCGCAAGGCCAAGGAGCTCGAGCCGCTCGATCCGACCAAGTCGTTCGCTCCGCGCTACGCCGCCCTCGCCGCCAAGGCCAAGGGCACGGTCGTCGCGGCCAAGGCGTGGCTGCGCGTCGTGAGCTTCGGCGGCGGCGGGGAGTTCACGGCCGAGGGGGCGATCGCCGCGCTGCTCGCCGAGCACCTCGAGCGGGCGGAGCTCGCCGAGCTCGCCTCGACCCTCGCCTACACGCAGCTCGCGCCGGAGCTCGTGCGCAGCACGCTCGGCACCCTGCGCGCGAAGTCGCCCCACGACACGGTCAAGGCGGCGGCGACGCTCTCGCTGGCGGTGAACAGCCAGCGCGAGGACGTCGCACGCGCGAAGGAACTCTACCGCGAGCTGGTCGCGAAGTACGCGGCCCTCGACGCGGGCTGGGGCGGCACGTACGGCGAGATCGGGACGCGCGCGCTGTTCGAGCTCGAGCGCCTGCAGGTCGGGATGGTCGCACCGGACTTCGAGGCGAGCGACGAGAACGACGTGAAGTTCAAGGTCAGCGACTACCGCGGCAAGGTGGTCGTGCTCGACTTCTGGGGCTTCTGGTGAGGCCCCTGCCGTGCGATGTTGCCGCACGAAAAGGCGCTCGTGGAGCGCTTGAAGGACAAGCCCTTCGCCCTGATCGGAATCAACAGCGACGGTGACGCCGCCGCGGTGCGCAAGCTGCTCGCGGAGCAGGGCATCACGTGGCGCAACGCGATCGACGTGTCGACGGAAGGCCCGTGGGCGCGCGCGTGGAACGTCAGCGGCTGGCCGACGATCTACGTGCTCGACCACAAGGGCGTGATCCGCTTCCGCGACGTGCGCGACGAGGAGCTCGAGACGGCCGTGAACGCCCTGCTCGCGGAGCTGGAGGCGGCGAAGTAGCCGCAGCGCATGGCCGAGGGCGGACGACGCGCGGACACGCCGTTCCTGACGACGCGCTGGAGCATGGTCGCTGCAGCGGGTCGCGCGGGCACGCCGGAGGCCCGCGCCGCGCTGTCGGAGCTGTGCTCGACGTACTGGTATCCGCTCTACGCCTACGTGCGCCGGCGCGGCCACGGCCACGACGACGCACACGACCTGACGCAGGCCTTCTTCGCGCGCGTGCTCGAGAAGAACGTCGTCAACGCGGCTGACCCGACGCGCGGGCGCTTTCGCGCCTTCCTGCTCGGCTCGCTCAAGAACTTCCTCGCCAACGAGTGGGACCGCGAGCGCGCGCAGAAGCGCGGCGGCGGCACCGCGACGCTCAGCCTCGAGTTCGAGCTCGCCGACGAGCGCTTCTCGCGCGAGCCCGTGTCGCCGCTGACGCCGGAGATGGAGTACGAGCGCAACTGGGCGCTCGCGGTGCTCGAGCGCGCGCTCGCGCGCATCGAGTCCGAGTACGCGCGGCGCGGCAAGGGCGCGCTGTTCGCCACCCTCAAGCCCGCGCTCGTGGCCGCGGAGGACGAGGGCTCGCGCGCCGCCATGGGAGCCGCGCTCGGCATGACCGAGGGGGCGATCAAGGTCGCGCTGCACCGCCTGCGCGCCGCCTTCCGCGAGTCCCTGCGTCAGGAGATCGCCGACACCGTCGGCCCCGAGGCCGACCCCGAGGACGAGCTCCGCAACTTGATCGCCGCCCTCGGCCATCCCTCGCAGGCGTCCTGACGAGGCGTTCTGAAGCCGTAACCTTCGCTCAGGCTTGCTTCAGCTCCCATCGACGGTTCGAGTAAGCGCGCGAGATGACGGACGGGAACGCACAACTTCGCTGCCCCAAGTGCGGGGATGTTCTGGGAACGGGAGGCACGTGCGCGCGCTGCCTGCTCGGGATGGGGCTCGGCGGGGACTCGGGGCCGGAACTGTTCGTGACCGGGGCGAAGGAGTCGGCGCCGCCGCCGGCGCCGGAAGAGCTCGCGCCGTTCTTTCCGCAGTACGAGATCCTGGAGTTGGTCGGGCGCGGCGGGATGGGAGCGGTCTACAAGGCCGTGCAGAAGGGCCTGCAGCGCACGGTGGCGATCAAGGTGCTGCCGGCCGATGCGGCGGGTGACCCCACCTTCGCGGAGCGCTTCACCCGCGAGGGGCGCGCGCTGGCGCGGCTCGACCACGCCAACATCGTCGACATCTACGACTCCGGTGTCGCGGGCGGCCTGTACTACTTCGTGATGGAGTACGTCGACGGCGCGAACCTGCGCCAGATGGTGCGCGCGGGCAAGGTCGAGCCGAAGCAGGCGCTCCGAATCGTGAGCCAAGTGTGCGATGCGCTGCAGTACGCGCACGAGGAAGGCATCGTCCACCGCGACATCAAGCCCGAGAACATCCTCGTCGACCGGCGCGGGCGCGTGAAGATCGCGGATTTCGGGCTCGCGAAGCTGCTCGGCGCGGCGCCGACCGACCTCACGCTCACGCGCACGCAGCAGGCCATGGGCACGCCGCACTACATGGCGCCCGAGCAGTGGGAGAAGCCCGGCGAGGTCGACCACCGCGCGGACATCTACGCGCTCGGCGTGGTGTTCTACGAGCTGCTCACGGGCGAGCTGCCGCTCGGGCGCTTCGCGCCGCCGTCGCAGAAGCTGCAGGTCGACGTCAAGGTCGACGAGGTCGTGCTCAAGTCGCTCGCGAAGGAGCCGGCGCTGCGCTATCAGTCGGCGAGCGCGGTGCGCACGGACGTCGACCGCATCTCCGCCGCGCCACCTCCGCAGGACGTGCGACGCGGCTGCATCGGCGGCCTGTTTCACGGCGTCGCCTTCGCTCTCAATCCGGCCCCAACGCCGCGCAAGCGCCTGTACGGCATGGAGCTTTCCTCGAACTGGATTCCGCTCGGGCTCGTGGCGTTCCTGTGGTTCGCGGCGTGGACCTCGGAGCATCCGATGCTGGTCTTCACGGCGCTCGTCGGCACGTTCCTCGTCGTGCGGAACACCAAGTGAGCTGCGGCGAGGCGATCGGTCGGCTGGCGCTGGCCTCGCCCGCGCGCGCGAGCGCGTGGCTCGTCGCCGGTCTAGCGGCGGAGGCGGGCCCCGATGCGCTCGGACCGGTGCCCGCGCGCACGCGGCGCGTCGTCGAGCCCGAGCTGCACTCGAGCGTGACGTCGTTCTTCGAGCGCTGCGGCCCGCAGGCGACGGGTCCGGGGCTCGAGCCGAAGCTGCGCGTGATCTCGTACGCGTGCGCGAGTGACGGCACGCTCGAAGTCGAGCTCGCGCCGACGGCGTGGGAACTTGGGCGCGGCTTTCACATGGCGCTGCTCGGGTGCTCCTCGGCTCCGGTGGAAGCGCCGGAGTGGCTCGCCGCGGCCTTCGCGGGACGCCCGGTCACCCCGGGGCTCGCCGCGGTGCACGGTGTCGTCGTGACGCGCGACCGCAAGCTGGTGCTCATGCGCCGCGCGGCGGACGTGCTCTACCGGCCCTCGCACTGGGCGGCGACCTTCGAGGAGCAGATGGTGGCGGACGATCTCGAGGAGCCGGACTCCCTCGCGCGAGCGACGTTGCGTGGCGTGCACGAGGAACTCGGCGTCCCGCGCCGTCTCGCGCGCACCACGTTCCTGTCCACGCTGGTCGAGCTCGAGACGCTCAACCTCGCGTTCCTCTCGCGCGTCGACATCGCGTTCGAGTCGCGCGAGCTGCTCGCGCTTGCGCGCACGGCACCCGACGCTCGCGACGCCGATCGCATCGACTTCGTCGACGCGGAACCGGACGCGCTGCGAGCGCTCGCAGGGAGCGGTGGGGGAGCGACGCACGCGCCGCTGCACCCGACGTCGGCGCTGCGGCTGGCGCTCCTCGCGCGTCAGCTCGAGGCCGCGCGCCCGTAGTCGTCCGAGCGACGCTCGATGTCGTCCTCGCCGAAGTAGTTGCCGGTCTGGATCTCGACGAAGACC
>CAITGX010000433.1 GCA_903892045.1 uncultured Planctomycetota bacterium
CAGCGGTACGACGGCTACACCGCCGAGAACCAGCAGAGCTGGCAGACGCTGTACGACCGTCAGATGGCGTACCTGCCCGAGCACGCGTCGGAGGTCTACCTGCGCGGCGCGCGCGCGATCAACCTCGTGCGCGACCACATCCCCTACCTCGAGGGGCCGAAGAGCGTGAACCACTTCCTCGCGCCGCTCACGGGCTGGCAGAGCCGCGCGGTGCCGGGATACCTGCCGGCGAAGGCCTTCTTCGCGTGCCTCGCGCGGCGCGAGTTCCCCACGACGGTGGTGATCCGCCCGAAGGAGTCGCTCGACTACCTGCCCGAGCCCGACATCTTCCACGACATCTTCGGGCATGTGCCGCTGCACGCCGATCCCGTGTTCGCCGACTTCCTGCAGACCTACGGCAAGGCGGCGCTGCTCACGAACGACCCGTACCACACCGAGCGGCTCGCGCGGCTGTTCTGGTTCACGGTGGAGTTCGGGCTCATCCGCGAGGGCGGCAAGGTCAAGCTGTACGGATCCGGCCTGATCTCGAGCCCCGGCGAGTCGAAGCACGCGCTCACGAGCGACAAGGTCGACCGCAGGCCGTTCGACCTCGACACGGTGTGCGACACGGGCTTCGAGATCGACCACTACCAGCCGATCCTCTACGTGCTCGAGAGCTTCGAGCAGCTGCGCGACGCGATGAACAGCTACGCGACGCGGCTGATCGATTCGGCGGGCAAGGTGCCTGCGCACGCGTGAATGCGCCAAGAAGGTCCGAGATGACTTGAGGATACTCCGCGATGCGATCGTGATTTGTCCTCAACGGTGGGGATGCTCCTGCCGGTGCCCAGTTCCATCGGTCCCTTGGTACTGCACTCGGCGGCCACGTTTCCCGCGGTCGGAATCGTCGGTCCTTGTGAGCGCCGCGAGTCAGCGCTGGTGCGAAGCCTGTTTCCCGGGCACCGGCTCGCCGTGATGGATTCGCCCGACCTGCTGCGCGCGGCGATGCAGGATCCGCGCGGGTTCCTCGATGCACTGGAGTCGAGTGACGGCGCTGTGCTCGACGAGCTCCAGCGGGCGCCCAAGATCCTGCCGTACGTGCTTGAGTGCACCAACCGCGACCTGCGCGCCGGGCGCCGCATGGGTCGGTGGATCCTGCCGGGATCGGAGGGTCTGCTGCCGTCGCAGCGCATCACCCGGTCGTTCGCAGGACGCGTCGCGATGCACGATGCGCCGCCGATGGACGCGCTGGAGCTCGCGGAGTTTCCCAAGCGCCGCGGTGATCCGCGGAGATCGCTTGCGCGCGCGGATGCCGGTGCTCGAGGCCACCTACATCGTCAGGCTCATCCCCGGCTGGTACGGCAACATCAACAAGCGGCTGGTGAAGGCGCCGAAAAAGAGGGCGGCGACCAGGAAGGTCGCCGCCCGGAAGCAGGTCAAGCGTGCGGTGACGAGCAAGAAGCCTCGACTGCGTTAGGGACAGGTGCCCCAGGTGGAGAGAACGAGCGCGAGATCGCTGCCGTTCACCGCGCCATCGCCGTCGATGTCGGCCTCGGGGTACTTCGGGCTCGGAATGCCCCAGTTCTGCAGGACAATCGCGAGGTCGATGCCGTTGACGGCGCCGGACTGGTCGACATCGCCGAAGCACGGCGGGGCTTGGCACGCATCGAGGATGCCGTCCGCTGTGAGATCAAGCGCCGGGTCCACCAGCAGCTCAGCGCTGTCGGGGATGAGATTTCCGTTGCAGTCGGTCACCGTGTCGGCGGCCGACGCATCGGAGCACGCCGCGCAGGAAACGCAGCAATTCCAGTTCTGCGTGCCCGACCAGGCCGCCGTGTTGCCCACGAAGCTGCAGTTCTCGACCGGGATCGGAACATGGCCCCACCATCGTGCGATGGCGCCGCCGGAGTAGAGCAGTGCGCTGTTTCGGGCAAACAGGCAGTTCACCGCACTGCTGGCCGAGTGGGAGACATGCCACGCGCCGCCTTCCTGGGCACGGTTGTCGAGGAACATGCACGAATCGAGCGCAGCGCCGGGGGCACCTTGCAGCACATACACGCCGACGCCGCCTGCCTGCTCGGTCGACGGCCCGCCATTGCCCACAAAGGCGCACTCGGTCAGCATGGCACCCTGGAATCCGGCGAGGTCCTCCGCCAGGAGACCATGGACATTGCGCGTGAACATGCATCGCTCGACCAACAGCGAGCCGCTGGTCGCGTGAAGCCCACCGCCCCGATCGATGTGCAGGTTCCGAACCGTCACGATCGAGCCGACGCCTGGCTGCAGTTCGAAGAGCGTGCGGAGCTCGCCGGGCGCGCCTTCGAATCGAGTCGACATGGCTCCGCCTGCGCCCTCGATGGTCAGCGAATGCGGAACGATGGTCTGGCTCCATGGGTAGATGCCCGGTGCGATGACGACCCGGTCGCCAGGCATGCTTGCGGCGACCGCTGCCGTCACCGTCGCGTACTCGGAGGGCACGTGGAGGTCCCGCGGGCCTGCCTCCACGACCGAGATGTCGTCGACCAGGATCCCGCCCGCGTTCGCGAGCACCAGCGACCGAAGTTCGATGAGCGTGGTGGCGGCGTCAGCCACCCACTCACGCTCGATGCGCGTCCAGCTGGTCCAATCGCACTCCGTTCCAGTCTGGCTCGCGCTTCCCCACTGCGTGACGAGCGTGTGTTCGCTGGCCACGGCGCCGGTCGTGACCCGCATGGTCTTGGCGGTGCCGAGCGGCGCGCAGCAGCCGTTCGCGAGCGCGAGGAACGAGATGCGATACCGCTTTCCCGGCGTCGTTGCGATCGTCTGATCGATGGCGCCGCCGTCCTGGGCGGGCGACCCGTTGAGGTCGATGGTTCGGTGTCCTTCGGGCGAAGAGTCGCAGCATGCCGAACCATCGGTCGCGTTCTCCCAACCCCAGTCGATGCTGCGAGGACCGACGACGCGCCAGCCCGGGATGGCGGTACTTCCGCCCGGCAGCGTGGTGAACCCGTTGCACGCCGCGGGGAGCGAACCTTCGAGCCCTCCGTTCGTGAGGAGGTTCTGGCCCGCCGCGCAGGAGATCCATGTCATCGATGCGGCCACTGAGACTGCCATCCGCTTCATCGCAAGCTCCTCGGAGAGTAGGGAGACGCCAGCCGCCTTCGGAACGTCTTGGGTGACTGGCGCGATGAGACAGGCCGCAATCAGCACGATCGGTGCGTGAAAAATGGTCGTCCTCGCCGCCTGCAGTGCCGAGCGCTCGCGTCGGAGCGGTGACAGGAGCTGATTCCCCAACCGCATCCACTGCTCATCGCTGTAGTTGCGCCAGTCGCGGCTCATGGGCCGACCAGCCTCTGCACATCGGCGAGCGCGGCGTCCATCTCCTGCTCGGTGACGCCTTCGAGGGCCAGCAGCCAGCGCATCCAATCGCGGACCTTGGCCTGCGCGAGGCGGGCGGCCGGGCGCGCGCTCTCGGGCCGGAGGCCGAGCTCGCGGGCGGCGTCCTCGTAGGTGACGCCGTCGAGGAAGTGCCGCTCGAACACCGCCCACGCGGCGGCCTTGCCGGCGGCGACGAGCTCGCCGCGGGCGCGGTCGCAGGCCTCGCCGAGCACGCTGCGCGCCCACGCGCGCTCGAGCTGGGCGAAGGCGCGGTGCTCGTCGGGGGCCGCGAGGGAATCCGCCCCATGCACATGCATCGCGTCGAGCGAGGCGCCGTCGCGGCGTTCGCGGCGCACGCGCGAGCGGCGCTCCTCGCGCAGGTAGAGCAGCATGCCGTTGGCGAGGAAGCGCCGCAGCGGCATCGCGCTCTCGAACCACTTGACCAGGTAGCCGTCGCGCGCGAGGCGGCTGGCGAAGAAGCCGTTGACGAGCGCCTCGGCGTCGTCGAGCCAGCCGAGGCTCGACCCCTTGGCGTAGATGCGCAGCGGCTCGGCGTAGCGCGCCATCACGCGCGCGCGCAGCTCCGCCGCCACCTCGGCGTCGCGCGGCGCCTCGAGCACGCGGGTGGCGAGCCAGGTCCACTCGGTCGAGGGGAAGTGGTCGAATGGCTGGCCGTCGGCCTGGTTCCTGGGCATGCGCATGTGCTGGAGATAGACCGTAGCACGGCGGAGCGGCGTTACACTCCGCGTCCCATGGCAAAGAAGTCGAACACCTCCGCCGGCCGCTCCGCGGCCACCGCCGCCGCACCCGCTCCCGCGATGCTCAACGGCATCCCCCTGCAGGGCTATGCCAACCGCCGCGCGCATGTGCTCAAGTCGCTCAAGGACTCGGTCGCGCTCGTGTTCGCGGGCGACATGGACGCGAGCCTGCACGGCGAGTTCCGCGCGCACCCGCACTTCCAGTACCTCACCGGCATCGTCGACGAGCCGGGCGCGGTGCTGCTGTTCGATCCGCTGAACCCGGTCGAGGCGCGGCGCACGATCCTGTTCCTGAAGCCGCTCAATCCCGAGCTCGAGAAGTGGGACGGCTTCCGCGAGGAGATCTCGTCGAAGCTCAAGGCGAAGTACGGCGTGGGCACGATCATGCGCACGACGGCGTTCGCGCGCTTCCTGCTCGAGGCGACCAAGCGCGCGAAGCGCTTCGCGCTGCTGCATCCGCTGGCCGCGCATACGGCGCCGGTGTCGCCCGACCTCGATGTGTTCCGCAGGAGCG
>CAITGX010000434.1 GCA_903892045.1 uncultured Planctomycetota bacterium
CTGCTCGAGGGGGAAGCCGTAGCGCTGCTTCTTGAGGCGCCAGCCGGCGATCTGCGCGAGGGTCTCGCGCATCCACTTGGGGCCCTCGTGGATCTTGCGGTCGTAGATGGCGCTCGTGTTGTTGTAGAGGCGCCAAGTCTCGCGCACGTCGTCAGGGAGCGGCGTGTTGTGCGAGTTGTACTTGTACTCGAAGCACTTGCCCCACTCGTGGAAGTCCCTCGGCGGCACGTAGCCCTGCTTGACGGCGGTGGCGAAGTCCTCGGTGCCGGGGGATGGCGCTGCGGCACGGGGATTCGGCCGTCGGCAGTTGCGCCGGCGGCACGGGATGCAGGACTGGGCAACACGTGTGCTGCGCGTCAGCGGGACCGGCGCGATCGGACGGTGTGTCGCCTTGGAGGGGCGGAGGCCGAGGTTGTTGTCCCGGTTCTCCGGCGTGTTGTTGTTGCGGTTCGCCGAACGCGCGTTCGAGGCGGCGTTGTTGAAGCTGCCGCCGCGGTTCACGCGGTTGGAGGAGCCGTAGGTCCTGCATCCCAATCGAGCTCGGCCGCGAACGCGACGGCAAGTGCGCCACGTCTCCAGCCGAGCGTGTTTCCGTGATCGAGGTGAGCGAGCACCGACGACACGGCTGCCGCGTAGCGCCCGGGGCTGATCCGTCCCGTCCGCAGCTCCCAGCGGCGGTGTCGCAGCCGGCGACGCGAGCGGCGCGCGTTCTCAGGCCGCAGCCGGGTCACACCGCGATAGATGCGCCAGCCGAGGAACGGCAGGCCTTGCGAGACGGGCGCGAGAATCGTCGCACGCTCCTTCAGCGCCAGACCGAGCCCGTCGCGCACGAACTCCTCGACCCGTTCCAGGTCGGTGCGCAGCCGCTGCTTGTCGTCCGCGAACAGCGCGAAGTCGTCCATGTAGCGCACGTAGCCCGGCGTCTCGAGTTCCTCGATCACGAAGCGGTCGATGCGCCCGAGCACCAAGTTCGCGAACCACTGGCTCGTCAGATTGCCTATGGGCAATCCACGTCCAAGCACCTGCTCCGCACCGCCCAGCACGCGCCGGCACAGCTCGAGCGTCTGCGCGTCGCCGACGAGCGGCGCCATGGTCTCCAGCACCAGTTCGTGCCCGATCGACTCGAAACACTTGGCGATGTCGAGCTTCAGGAAGTGTGTGTGCCGCCGCACCAGCTCGCGCGCGTGCGCGAGTGCCTTGTGCGTGCCCATCCCGCGCCGGCAGGCGAAGCTGTGCGGTGGGAGCGCCGCATCCAAGCGCGCCTCCAGCGGATCGATCAACGCGTGGTGCACAACGCGATCGCGGAACGGCGCCGCCGTGATCACACGCTCCTTGGGATCGTGGATCGTGAACTGCACCGGCCGCGACGGGAGCCAGCGCCCTGCAAGCAGCTCGCGCTGCAACGCCAGCGCCTCTGGCTCCAGCCGCTCGAGGAACCGCGCCGCGCCCGCCACGCGCCGCTTGCAGCGCGCCGCGCGCTTCGCCGCCCGGCACAGGTTCGAGAACGACGTGATCTCCTCCCATTCGCTCACGACGACGCCTCCTCCGCGCCGCTGACTGCCTCGCGCTCGCCGATCGCCACCCGCCAGCCGTGCACCATGCGGCCCAGCTCGTCGACGCCGCGCATGGCCGTCTCGAAGCCCGCCGCCGGCATCACCTGTCGCGTCCGCGCCATGCGCAGCAGGAAGCGCAACTGCTCGAGCCGCAGGTTGACCTCGCGCAGGAGCTTGCGGCGCTGCCCCGGTTCGTAACGGGCCGCCACGAGGCTCTCGAGGATCGCAAGCGAGTGGTTGTCGACCTTCTGCACGAAGCTGAAGCGCGCCGACTTCGGCCACTTGGACGTGTGTTCGATCAGCCAGCCCGCGGTGTCCTCCCACTTCTGCAGGCACAGGAGCTCCGGGCCGGCTTCACGGGCCGGGGGGCGCGTGGTAGGGAGGCTCACGGCGTGGCCTCGGCCGTTGTCGGCTCCGCAGGCGCTGCCACGACCTCGGGCGGCGGCGCGGGCGGCGCATGCCCGTGCAGGCAACGCAGGATCGCCGTGCCGTAGCGCTCGACCTTGCCGGGACCGATCCCCTCGATGTGCCCGAGCGCGGTGGGGGAGTCGGGTCGCCGCCGGACGAGTTCCACCAGTTGGCGGTTGGTGAGCAGCAGGTACGGCGGGACTCCGTCGTCGCGGGCCTGCTTGGAGCGCCACTCGCGCAGGTGGTTGAACAGCGCGCGCTCCGACTCGCTCATTCCTTCGCAGGGGTCGGGTGCGCCGTCGCGGCGCTGGAAGCGCGGCTGTTGTGCCTGCTGCGCGCGCGGCGCGATGTTGCGAGCGGCGTCGAGCGCGGCCTGCGGCACGACCGCGTCTTGGTAGTGGACGACGCACGAGAGGTGCGGCACTTCGTTGACGAGGTAGAAGTGCTCGCGGAAGGCGATCACTTCCTTGTCGCGCGTGAAGTCGACCAGCGTCGTGTCGTCGAAGCCGCCGAGCGTGGCCGAGTAGCGGAAGGTGAGGAGTTTGACGCGCATGGTCCGGTCTCTCGCTCCCGGTACCCGCCGTCCCTCCCCTGCACCACCAAAGTCGGAAAAATCTCAAAACCGTGTGGGCGATGCAATCGGGCCGGCGCTCGACCGGCGGCGGCTACGCACGCCCGCTCGGTCGGCACCTCGTTGCGGCGTTCACCCGCTCACTTCGGAGGGTGAAGTGGTGAAGGAGAAAGGCGAAGAGCCCTGGAGGGACGGAGGCCGAGGAAGTAGCCCCGGTACTCCGGCGTGTTGTGGTAGCGGGCCGCCGAACGCGCGCCCGAGGCGGCGAGGCTGAAGCCGCCGCCGCGGATCACGCGGTCGGAGGAGCCGGACCAAGGCGACCGGGGGTCCTTGCCCGACTTCTTGCCGTAGAAGCCCGAGTCGAAGCCGTCCAAGCACCACTCCCAGACGTTCCCCGCCACCTCGTGGAGTCCGAAGCCGTTCGCCGCGTACTTACCCACGGCGCAGTGCACCACGCTGCCGTCTTCCAGGTCCGGCCAGTCAGCGATCGCCGCAAAGGTCGCGCCCGCCTTCTTCGCCGTCTGGTCCGCGAGGTTCACCTTGCCGCGCAGGCTCTCGCGCTCCTGACCCGTCCACCACGCAGTGCTCGTGCCGCCCCGAGCGCCGCACTCCCACTGCGCTTCGCTCGGCAGCGAAAGCCCAAGGTCCTCCAGCAGGTCGAAGCACATCGGCCAGCTCACCTGCTCCACAGGATGCAGCAGCGAGGGTGCAAGACCTCCCGGCGGCTTGTAGTAGCTCGGGTTGGTCGCCGCGATCCGCGCCCACTGCCCCTGCGTCATCTCGTACTTCGACAGGAAGTAGGCGCTCAACTCCACCTGGTGCACCGGGCCTTCGTCGCTTGCGGCCTGCGGGTCGTGGTTCTGCGCGCCCGGCTTGTTCTGCGCTCCCATCCAGAACTTGCCGCCAGGGATCAACACGAACACGAGGCCCGTCTCCTCGGTCAGCACGAGCTTCCCGTCCGCGCCGCGTACCGCCGGTTCGCCGGTCTGAAGATGGGCGAACTCCCAAAGCTGCGAGTCAGGGTCCACTCCGATCGGCAGCAAGCCCATCTGCGGCACGATCTCCAGCCCGCCGTACTTCGCCGAGGACCTGATCGCTGCGATCGCCTCCCACCACAGCCGCTTCGCTTCGGGGCTGTCGATGCTGCGCTCGCCGATCGACTTCGCGAACTTGTAGCGCTTCGCTACGCCCCAGCCGAACGGCTCGGCCAGCACGTCGTTCATCAGGCCGGCCTTCGGATCGCGAAGCGCCTCCAGGTCCGACACCAGCTTCACCAACTGGCGGTTCCACCACTCCTTCTCAGGATCGTCGAACTCGTAGGTCCGGCGTTCGTTCACGAGCGTCGTGAGCGTCGCGACTTCCTCCACGAGCTCGTCGCGCGCCTCGCGGCGCTTCGGCGCCTCGTCCCCGCGCCACGAAGCCACGGCCTTCTCCAGATCCGCTGCCGACGACTTCAGCGCGTCTCCGCCCGGCTCCGACAGCGCCGTGCGCTCCTCCGACAACGCCTTGTCGAAACGACCCAGCCTGAACAGCGCCCACGCCGCCGTGTCGCGGATGCCAGAACGCTTCTCCTCGCTCGCCGCGTCCACTGCGCGACGCGCCAGCAAGAGCGCGCGCACTTCCTGGCCGTAGACCGGCTTCGCCGGATCCACCAACGGCCAGGCCAGCGCGTTCAGCGCGTCGGCGTCGGTCGGCAGGTCCTCCTTGGCCAACTCGCCTTCCACCGGTGCCTCGCTCGGCCACGCCTCGTCGCCCAGCATCCGCGAGAGCCACAGCAGCCGCGCCTGCTTCGTTTGAAGATCCGCGTACTTCGGATGCGACTCGCGCTCGGCCTGGATCTGGGCCTCGCTCAGCGGCTTCGCGTCGGCGCGCAGTTCCGCGAGCTTCGCCTTGTGCTCCGTCAGGCTCGGGCGCTTCTTCAGGCCCTTCGCTTCGTCCGCCGGACGGCCCTCGATCAGCTCGTTCGCGCGCCGCAGCCAGTCCTCGTACGCCGGAATCGTCTCCGGGTGCGCCGGCCACAGCTTCGCGGCCTCCGCCACGAGGTCGTCGTGGTCCTTTTGCGCGGAGAGCGACAGCACGTCGTTCGTCTTCTGCGTCGCCTCGTCGCGCGCTTGCCGAGCCCGCTCCGCGTTCTCCTGCGCGGCGTTGGCGTTCCGAAGAGCCTCAGCCGCGTTGTCTTCGGCTCGTTGCGCGTTTTGCTTCGCTTCGAGTTCGCCAGCCTCAGCGCGCGTGGTCTGCGAGGCGAGATCGACGTTGGACTTCTCCAGCTCGTTCGCCGTCCGCACCTGCTTCACCAAGAGCCCCGAGATCACCGCCAGCGCGATCGTTCCCACTGCCGCCGCCGAGCTCGGGCCCGGGTTGCGGCGTGCCCACTTGATGACACGCACCAGCGTGCTCGGCGGGCGCGCGTGGATCGGTTCGTCGGCGAGATGCCGCCGCAGGTCCGCCGCGAACTCCGCCATCGTCGGATAGCGGCGATCGGGGTCCTTCTCGAGTGCCTTGCCGCAGATGATCGATAGCTCGCGCGGGCA
>CAITGX010000435.1 GCA_903892045.1 uncultured Planctomycetota bacterium
GATCTCGTACTGGGCGTCGGGCTCGAGGCGCTGCGTCAGGAAGTGGATCACGCCCTGCAGCGACACGGTCCAGTAGGCCTGGCTGTAGAGGTTCTGCGGCAGCAGCATGCGCGCGATTTCCTTCGCGACTCCGCGGCGGATGCGCTCCTCGTAGAGGTCGAACGTGCGGCGGCACTCGGCCAGCATGCGCTCGCGCTCTCCGGCGTGGTCGAAGTCCGCGTGCAGGTCGAACGAGGCCTGCTTGTTGCCGTGCGGCGGGTTCGCGCGCATCACCTGCGGCACGTAGAACTCCTGCGCCCACTGCACGTAGCGGCCCGAGATCTCGTTCCACGAGCAGCCCTTGTCGGTGTCGAACTGCACGTCGAACACTTCGAGCGAGACGCTCTCGCCGTTGACCTCGTACTCGCGCCAGCCGCTGCCGACCTGGTACTTGAAGGCCTGGCGGAACACGAACAGCGGCGCCTTCCAGTGGAAGGTGTAGAAGCTGTGGCGGTACGGGGATGTGTGCCCGTGCTTCCACAGGAAGCCCGCCAGCTTGCGATCGCCGTCGTCGAAGGCCGCCTTCTGCTTCTGGTAGCTGATGCGCGCGGCGTTGACGACCTTGAGCGCGGGGTCCTGCTGCATGCGGTCGACGCAGGCGACGAAGCCGATGCCATCGTCGAGCGTCGGAACCGCGCCGTCGGGAATGGGGAGCGTGCTGGAAGCGGCCATGGACCGGAGTCTAGAAAGCCGAAGGCCCCTTTAGCGACGGAGCAGCGGCTCGAGTTCCGCGAGGGTCGCCCGCGCAGCGCTCGAGTGACCGGCGAGAGCGGCGGCCTCCGCGGCCGCCTCCCGGGCGGCGTCGAGCTCGCCACGGGAGGCGAGGACCCGCGCGCGCAGCGTGGGCGCGCTGGCCTCGAGCCGCGCCAGCCCGTCGATGCCGCGCGCCGGGTCGAAGGACCCGAAGACGCGCTCGAACGCGCGGTGCGGCCCCCGGCCGAGCCGTTCCTCTCGCACGAGGCGACGCACGAGCGCCCCGTGCTCCGCGAAGGCCCCCAGCGCGTCCCACACGGCGAGCAGGGAACAACGAACCTCGAAGAGACGCTGTTCGCGCTCCTCCCCCTCCGCCTCGCCGCACAGTCCGACGGCGGCGGCCGTGAGCAGTCGACGGGCCGAAGTCAGGTCCCCCCGGGCCAGAGCCCGCTCGCCGAGCGCCGCGAGCAGCCGCGCGTCGCAGTTCCACCACGGCCCGGCGCGATCGAGAGCCTCGGGAAGCGCACCCGAGCGCGCCAGCTCTTCCCCCACCGCGAGCTCCGCGCGCCACGAGAACTCCGTGCCTCCTTGGGCGCGTCCTTGGAAGCGCGCGCGCAGCTGCGCGTGCGCGGCGTCGAGCGGAGCCGCGAGCCACGCGGCGACGAGTCGCGCGTCGAGCGCCTGCGCCGCGGCGAGGGACATCCAGATCGCCTCTCGCTCCAGCTCGCGAATCGTGCGCAGCTCGGGCGTGCCGAGCTCGCCATCGTGCGCAGCGAGCCGTGAGCGCAGCCAAGCGATCGCGCGCGCGTCGCCGCACGTGCCCAGCGCCAGCAGCGCGTGGCGTCGCAAGTCGAGGTTGCGGTCGAGAGCCACGGCCGCCAGCGTGTCGACCTCGGCCGGCTTGCGAGCGGCGAGCAGGTCGAGGGCGAGCTCGCGATGCAGGTCGTCCTCCGAGCTCTCGAGCGCCACGCGCCGCAGCAAGGCAAGCCCCGCTTCGGTCCCGCTCGCATCCACCGCGCGCAAGGCACGCGTGCGCAGGTCAAAGTCGCAGGCCGGCCAGTCGTCCCGCAGCGCCGCTACGGCGCGCGGGTCGCCCCACGGGGCTCGCGCCAGCGCGGCCTCGATTCGCAGCCGCCGCGGCACATCCGGCGCGATCCACTTGGCCAGACGCTCTCGCCCGGCGGGGTCCTGCCCGAGCGCCCAAGCCGCGACCTTGGAGACCTCGGCGCGCTCTCGGGTGCGCTGCATCACGCGCTCCAGTTCCACATGGGCGGACGGCCCCGCCTGCTCGTGCAGCGCGCGAACGAGCGCTGCTGCGCGCAGCTCGGTCGCACGCAGTCCCAGCCGCTCGAGCGCCGAAAGTTCCTCATCGAGTCGCTCGCGCGCGATGGCCGCGATGCCTGCGTCGGGCGCCAGCGGAGCGAGCAACTCGAGCGCCGCGGCGCCGGACGCTCCCCCGAGACTCGCGATCGCGCACAGCTCCGCCTGGAATGGCTCGAGCCGCACGCCGCGCGGCAGCTCCGCGAGCAGCGACTCTGCTCGCCGGGCATCGACCGTGCGCCAGCGGCGATACAGCGGCTCGATCCACGGCTCGACGGGCCGCGCATCGCACAGCGCGACGAATGC
>CAITGX010000436.1 GCA_903892045.1 uncultured Planctomycetota bacterium
GGTCGGGGGCGGGATCGACCGCACGGACATCGACCAGATGGAGGAATTCATCACGGCAACATCGCAGCCGTCGGCGTACTACAGTGTGCTCGGCGCGTGGCGCTTCCCGGTGCGGCATGGGTCGATCGAGACGCCGCTCGTGTGGATGCGCGGAGTGCCGCGGCCATGCGCGCCGATCTTGACCGCGAGGCGAGGATCGAGTGCCTGACATGTCGAACCCACGCTTGCGGTGCCGCACACGTGTAGGTCCGGGCACGGAGACCAATGGCGGTGCAGCTGGATGCGCCGGTCGATTGCGGACATGGCAGACTGCAACGTACGCGCGCTCCTTGAAACGCTCGAGCGCGGACTCTAGCCTTGGCCTATCGGTAGCTAGTCCCGAGCGATTCATTGCCCGAAAGGTCTCTCGCGTGTCCACCCGACCTCTCAACTCGCCCGATTCAGGAGGCGATTGGATTCGGCTCGGCATTGCACTATTCGCTGCGCTCGGTTTCCTTGCCTTGTGGAGGCTCCCAAGCCGCGACGAGCATCCGAGCTCCGACGGAGCCCATCCGGCGCCACAATGGATAGGAGAGGCGGGCGCAATTTCGAGCGATCCGTCGGTTGTGCCCCGGGAGCCCTCGGCGCACTCGGCTGATCAACAGCTTGAAAGTCAGCGTGCCGCGATGGAATCCATCCCGATCCGCACAAGCGATGACGAATACCGGCTAGGTCGATTGCGGGCATTGAAATCCGCCGTCGAGGCGCTCCGGGAGCCCGCTCGGTCGAGGACGGATCGCGTTCATGAAGTTGCACTGCTCGCAACCGCCAGCGTTGCGACGATTCTGGACGCGCGGGGGCTTTATCGCGAGAGTCCGCAAGGTCGCGTTGCCAGAGTCCCTCGCGCCGAAGGCTGCGAAGCCGTGCTCTTCAATGGACGCCAGTACGACGTTCCCCATGGCGCCTTCCCGGAATTCGAACAGGCACGTGCGCTTCGCCGCGAGCTGGAGGCGCAGAGCGATGCTCCGAGGTCCCTGCAAGAGGTCGGGGACCTCGCAGAGATGGACGAGGTCGTGCAGCGCGTGATTTCCAGAGCGATGGAGGCCATGCGGATTGTGGAGTCGGACTTGGAAAGCAAGCTGATTCACTTTCGCTGAGAGCTTGAGGAATTCAGACCAAGAAGATTTGTCTCCAATTCCTATTGACCTTCGGCCTCATGATCTCGGCG
The DNA here is from genome assembly GCA_903892045.1 of uncultured Planctomycetota bacterium. Taxonomy (GTDB): domain Bacteria; phylum Planctomycetota; class UBA1135; order UBA1135; genus F1-120-MAGs118. The sequence goes on from CAITGX010000436.1 coordinate 1,208, forward strand.
CTTGCGATTCAACTTCCGCGAGCAACGGCAACGCAGGGGAGCGAGGACGGATGTACCCGTCCTTGTTTCGCAGACGAAGATGAAGGCCTTTCGGGGACCCTGCCCCCAGGCGTATTTCTGGACGTCGACTGCGAAGCTCCATCGAATGGCGTCGGATACGATCCCGGTTGCTCGACCTGTACCGCCTGCAAGATGAAGGTCACAGTATCTTTCAATGGCTTCGGCGGGGGCTACTGCATCTCAGTCGATACGGGCACCGGTTGGAATACGCCGATCGGACTGTACGCTCGCCCGGGCGAGGTTGGTAACGAACTGCAACGCTGTTCCATCCTTCTTTTCCATCCGCGTAGGTCTGTGCAACCTGATGCCCGCTACCGGAGAGTTCCAGTGGGATCATGTCTTGAACTGTTCATGTTCGAGGTGAGGTCGACCATCGACACGAGCGAAACACCCTGACGGTACTCGCGCCGACACTACAGCGGCGAGGATCCCCGCGTCGTGGATGAATGGCGGCAGCCGGAAGCTCTACGGGACACCGCGCGGGCTGGGTCGCTTCGGCCCGCTCCTGCGTCTGGGAGCGCAGCGCCGAATCACACTCCGTTGGCGAAGAAGTGAATGCTCCCAGAGCGGGGGAGGCTCGGACCAGTTGGCGTGTCGTATCGAGTGCGAATGGGATCGGGAGCGCGCCGTGAATGGTCGGGGGCGGGGGTGTAGGCTGGCAGGGGCATGGGGGCTTTGGAGGGGGCGGACCGGCGGCGGGTGACGCGGCTGGTGCTGGTGGCGGCGCTGCTGCACGGGCTGGCGTACCTGTTCGCGGTGGCGCCGTGGATGGGGGAGGACGAGCCGTGGCACCTCGAGTACGCGAGCCACGTGGCGGAGCTGCACCGGCCGTGGGGCGGGAAGGCGGCTCAGTACGGGGCGGGCGCGGAGGTGGACGAGCGGCGGCTGTGGCCGACGTCCCAGCTGCAGGTGCGGCGGCGCATGGCCGGGACGAGCGAGGAGGAGATCGCCGCGCGCCAGCGCGAGATCCTCGCCTCGATGGCGGAGCACGAGTACTTCCGGCGGGTGGACTGGGCGGGCGCGGTGAGCGACCGCACGGACTTCGACCAGGTGGAGGAGTTCTTCACGGCGACGTCGCAGCCGCCGGGCTACTACAGCGTGCTCGGCGCGTGGCTCTTCCCGGTGCGACACGCATCGATCGAGACGCAGCTCGTGTGGGCGCGCTGCCTGTCGCTGCTCCTGTACCTCGCCTCGGTGTGGGTCGTGCTGCAGCTCGCGTGTTGCGCGTTCAGCGACCGCTCGCTCGCGATCGGCGCCACGCTGGCCTTCGCGTGGTTCCCGATGAATGCGCGGCTGGGCGCGGTGGTGAACAACGACGTGCTGGCGCGCACGCTGGGCGCGGTGGTGCTCCTGCTGTGCGCGAAGCGGCTCGCGGGGGAGGCGTCGCGCCGCACGCTGGTGCTCGCGGCGGCGCTCGTCGCGCTCGGGCTGCTGGTGAAGTCGACCGTGATGAGCCTCGCGGGTGTCGTGGCGATCGCGTGGATGTTCGGCGGCGAGCGCTCGGCGCGCTGGCGCAACGTGCTGCTCGGCGTCGTCGCAGGCGCGGCGGTCATCGGCGCGGTGCTGTGGCTGTGGCACGTGCAGCACAGTCCCGTCCTGCCGCGCAATGTCGACGCGTTCCTCGCGCGCGTGCAGCGCGGCGCGTCGCTCGAGACCCTCGGCGAGCTGTGGCGCACCTTCGTCGGCGGCTTCAACTGGTACTCGCGCGAGTTCTCCCCGACGACCTACGCGGTCGCGGGCGTGCTCGCGGGCGTGGCGCTGCTCTCGGCCTTCTCGGCGCTCTTCCACACGCGCCGCGGCGTGTCGCGGCCCGTGCTCGGGCTGTGCTTCGCGCTCCTCGGACTGCAGGTGCTGCTCGTGGTCCTGCGCGGCGAGGGACAGGGGCGCTATCTGATGCCGGCCATGGCCGCCCTCGCGCTCGTGTTCGCGACGGGGCTGCTCGCGCCGCTCTCGAACTTCCGGCGGCCGGCGGGGCTCAAGCTCTTCGCCATGCTGCTCTTCGCCTACGACGCGCTGTTCCTGTGGGGCGGACTCGTGCCGAACGAGTGCCTGCTGTGGGGTTCCTAAAGATGCTGCGCGCGCTCGTCATCGCCGTGGTCGCGCTGCTCGCGCTGTTCTCGTGGCGCGAGGACCTGCCCGACGTCGAGATCCGCCTCGCGGAGCGCACGACGCAGGCCGGGCGCATCTTCGGCGGCTATCCGCTCGGGCAGGGGTTCACGTGCGAGCACGACGGCCTGCACGCGCTCGACGTCGCGCTCGCGCCCATCGGCGGCGCGGCCCTGCCGCTCGAACTCGAGCTGCGGCGCGGCGCGGCCGATGGCGAAGTCGTGCGGCGCGCGAGCGTGGCGGCCGAGGCGCTGCCTGCGAGCGACGGCTGGGCGCGCTTCGAGTTTGAGCCCATCGAGGACTCGGGCGGCGAGCGCTTCTTCTTCGCGCTCTCCGCGAGCGATCGCACGGGGCACTCACCGTGGCTGCGCTTCCGCGGCGTGCCCTACGTCGTGCGGCCGTGGGGCGATCGCGCGCTCGAAGGCTCGGTGATCGAGGGCGAGCTCCTGCCGGCGCCGCCGCGGCCGCGAACCGACCTGCACCACGGCGACCTGCACACGCTCGCGTTCGCGATGAACTACATGCATCCGGAGGCCGGTGCGGCGAAGCTCGAGCTTTTCGACGCGCAGAGCGGCGAGGTGCTGCGCACCGCGAGCATCGGCCCGGGTCTGCCGTGCGACACGGGCTGGGTGTTCTTCCGCTTCGAGACGCTTGCCGACACGCGCTGGCGCGCGTTGCGCTTCCGGGTCGAGCTGCCGACCGGCGCGAGCCTGATCGGCAACGCAGAGGGCCCGTCGATCGTGGCGTACCACGGCGGCTCGAAGGTGCCCGAGGACGTGCTCGGCGCGACGTGCGCCGGTGCGGAGCTACCCCAGCGCGACCTCGTGTTCCGCGCGTGGTCGAGCGACTCGCGCTCGGCCCTGCTCGGGCGGCTCGCGGAGCGCGGCGGCGAGCGCATCCTGTGGGCGGCGATCGCGTGGTTCCTCGCCATCGTGGTCGCGGCCCGCCTGCTCGGCCGGCCTGTCGAGGAACGCGAGTAGCTCGTGCGGGCGCTGGCGCTCGTCGTGCTTGCGCACGTTGCACTTGTGCTCGCGGCATGCTCGCGAGCGGAGGTGCGCGAGCCCGCGGAAACGCGCGCGAGCGAGTCGTTGGTCGCGATGAGCTTCAACGTGCGCTACGGCAGCGCCGACGACGGGCCGGATGCGTGGCCGTTGCGGCGCGACGACCTGCTCGCACGCATCCGCGAGCAAGATCCGGCGCTGCTCGGCGTGCAGGAGGCACTCGACTTCCAGATCGAGTGGCTCGAGCGCGAGTTGCCGGGCCACGTGCGCGTCGGGCAGGGGCGTGAGGGCGGCGCACGCGGCGAGCACTGCGCGCTGTTCCTCGAGCGTGCGCGGTTCGAGGTGCTCGCGAGCGGTGACTTCTGGCTCAGTGAGCGTCCGGACGAGGTCGGCTCCGTGGGCTGGGACGCGGCGCTCCCGCGCATCTGCACGTGGGCCCGCGTGCGCGAGCGCGCGACGGGGCGCGAGTTCACGGCGTGGAACGCGCACTTCGATCACCGTGGCGAGGTTGCGCGCGAGCGCTCGGGCCAGCTGCTCGCGAGCCGGATCCTCGCGTTCCGCGGCGAGCACGTGGTGCTCGGCGACTTCAACTGCGGCGAGACGAGTCCAGCGCTGCGCGCGCTCGCCTCGGCGGGGCTGCGCGACACGTTCCGCGATGTTCCCCACGGCACCGGCGATGTCGGGACGTTCCACGCGTTCCGCGGCGGCAGCGCGGGCGAGAAGATCGACTTCGTGCTGGCCACGCAGGGCCTGCGCACCGTCTCGGCCGCGATCCTGTCCGAGCCGGGCGCCCGCGGGCGCTGGCCGAGCGACCACCACGCGGTCGTAGCGGCGCTCACGTGGCGCGAGTGAGGCAAGGCTTCGCTCAGGCTGCGTCCGCGTCGCGCGCGTCGAGCACTTCCATCAACTGGCAACCCGCGGCGGTGAGTGCGTCGAGCAGCGCGTCCTTCGAGCCGCCGCGCATGCGGAGCACGACGAGGCGCTGGCCGCCGGGGCGCGCGTAGGTCTGCAGGCCGACGAGCGTTCCCTTGGCTCGTGCCACGAGGTCGGCGAGGTCGGGGGAGCCGTGCGCGGTCTCGAGGAAGCCGAAGGTCACGCGCAGGACGCCCGCGGGATCGAGCATGCGCGTGAAGGCACGGAAGATGTCGGACTCGGTGACGATGCCGACCAGCTCGCCCTTGTGGAGCACGGGCAGGCCACCGACCTTGTGCTCGAGCATCGCGCGCGCGGCCGTCTCGATGTGGTCATCCGCGTCGACCGTGACGAGCTTCGTCGCCATGACGCGCGAGACCGGGAGGCTCTCGCTCTCGTGCCCGGCGTTCGTCTCGGCCTGCGCGATGGTGCCGGGCAGGACTCGCAGCAGGTCGCGCAGGCACACGATGCCGGCGAGACGTCCGTCGCGCACGACGGGAGCGCGGCGCAGCGAGTGCGCGCGAAGCTCGCGGAGGGCGGCGAGGCAGGTGAGGCCTTCGTCGACGGTTCGGACTCCGCGACTCATGAAGTAGCGGACCAGCATCGCCGCACTCATCGGCAGCGACTCCGCCGCCGCTGGATACGCACTTGGTGGCCTCGGAGGCCAGTCCAGAGCCGGGCCTTGGGCCGCGGCGGTCAGACTCGGGGGCGGTAGCGACTCTCCAGCACGCGCAGGTGGTGGCGCGGATGTCCGACGAGCACGCGCAGCAGCGCCCGCGCGCTGACGGGGCTGCCGTTCGCCTCGCCGCGGCGGACGAGGGCGTCGGCGTCGAAGCGGCGGAACAGCGCGAGGTTCGCGCGGCGGCAGAGCACCCACTCGTCGAGCAGCTCGCGCAGCGGGACGCGCTCGAAGTCAGCGTGCGCGACGAAGTGGTCCTCGTCGTAGCCCGGCAGGGGCGTGCGATCGGCGCGCGCGATGCGCAGGGCGCGGTAGCCGAAGATGCGCTCGGAGTCGGTCAGGTGACCCACCACCTGCCGAACGCTCCACTTGCCGGGGGCGTAGCGATAGGTCTCGAGCTCGCCGAGGAAGGGCGCCATCTCCGCGGGGAAGCTCGCGAGCTGGGCTTCGAGCGCGGGGAGCACTTCGGGCTCCGGGACGAGGGCCACGTAGCCGGCGTAGAACGGCGCGTATTCATCGGACTGCATGCCGACAGTCTGGCGCGAGCGAGGGCCCCGCGTCGAGTAGACTCTGCCCCCCGTGGACGTCTGCCTCGTCAGCCCCGAGATCCCGCACAACACTGGCTGTGCCGCGCGCCTGTGCGCGTCGACGCACAACGTGCTGCACTTGGTCGAGCCGCTCGGCTTCAGCCTCGAGGATCGCTACCTCAAGCGCGCCGGCCTCGACTACTGGCCGCAGGTCGAGCTCGTCGTTCACCGCGACTGGGAAGCATTTCTCGAGCAGCTCTCGAAGGGCGCGCGGAGGCCCGCGGGCGAGCGACTCAAGCTCTTCACCGCCCGCGGCGGCACGAGCCTGTTCCAGGCGCAGTTCGAGCCCGACGACATCCTCGTCTTCGGCTGCGAGAGCAAGGGCCTGCCGCAGGAACTCATCGATGCCTATCCCCAGCAGCGCATCTACGTGCCGGTCGCGCGCGGCGTGCGCAGCCTGAACCTCGCGAATGTCGCGTGTCTCGGCGTGTACACCGCGATGGTGCGCGCCGGAGTGCCGCTCCCGGACAACGACGGCACCTACGAGGCCCACCCGCTCGCCAACGAGGACATCTGGCCGCTGAGCCGCGTGCGCCGGCCGGAGTGACGCGGCGCGCGCGGCTCTCTCGCAACGACTAGAAGTAGAACGACAGGCCGACGAGGAACGCGAACATGTCGCGGTCGATGTCCGCGGTGCCGATGCCGTCGCTCCAGTCCTCCGTGGACCAAGCCTTCGTGAAGCGTGCGTCGAGCGCGACGGACTCGGACAGGAAGGCGGCCAGTCCGGCGGCCAGTCCGTAGTAGTTGCCGTCGATGTCGATGTCGCCCGAGCTGCCGCCGAGAATGCCGACGCCGGCGCCCACGTAGGGCCGCACCTGGCCCTCGCTGGCGAAGTAGTAGCGACTGCTCACGCCGAAGGTGGTGAGGTCGCTGTCGACCACCGTCGCTCCGTTCAGCGTCTGCTGCTCGGAGCTGTAGCCGAGGCTCGCACCGACTTCGACGTGGGGGCTGACGAAGTAGCCCCAGTTGCCCGAGAGATCGACCGACTCGATCTCGCCTTCGTTGAAGGTGTCGCTCAGGTCGTCCTGTGCGAGGGCGAAGGCGACTCCGACATTCTGGGTGCCGGAGCGGAATGCAGGTGCGGATGCGCCCGTCGAATTGCAACTGGCGAGCGTGGCGAGTGCGACGACAACTCCGCAGGCGAGGCTGGATTTCATGGTGGTGGTCGTGGGAGCGAATTCGCTCCTCGATGTGGAGGGAATCAAGTCGAGCGCAACCCAAGTGCGCTGCCGTGGCGCGATCGTAGTCGTCGCTTCCCTGCTGCTCCGTCCGGAAGTCTGTCATGAGCCGACGGAGGCGCGGCTCCCCGCCGCGAACCCTTCCTTGTGGCCCGACGAACAGGGAAGATGCCCCGGATGCAGCAACGCAAGCCCAAGCGAGATGACCGGCTCGAGGTCGAGGTCGAGCGAATCGACGAGCGGGGGCTCGGCGTCGGGCGCGCCGAGCACGAGTCGGGCGAGTATCGAGTTGCGCTGCGCCGCGCGCTGCCGGGCGAGCGCGTGGCGGCGCAGGTGCTGCGGCGACGGGGCAACAAGATCGAGGGCCGGTTGCTCGAGGTGTTGCGCGCGAGCGCGGATCGCACGAGCCCGCCGTGTCGGCACTACGGATCGTGCGGTGGGTGCGCACTGCAAGACATGAGCTACGCGGCGCAGCTCGCGACCAAGCGCGAGAACTGCGAGCGCGCGCTGGCGGCGGCGCTCGTGAAGGTCGACGTCGAGCCGGTGATCGGGAGCGCTGCGGCGCTGCGCTACCGCAACAAGATGGACTTCACGTTCGGAACGCGCCGCTGGGTCGAGCCGGGCGAAGCGGAGGGTGTGCAGCGCGACTTCGCGCTCGGGCTCCACCCGCGCGAGCAGTTCCGCAAGGTGCTCGATGTCGAGGCCTGCGAGATCCAGCCACAGCCGTTCGACGCGATCCTCGCCAGCGCGCGCCGGATCGCGCTCGAGCAGGGGCTCCGCGCGTGGGATCTGGTGAAGCACGAGGGCTTGCTGCGCCACGTCGTGTTGCGACGCAGTGTCGCGACGGGCGAGATCCTCCTGCAACTCACGACCTCGAGCGAGGCACCCGAGCTCGTCGGTCCCTATGTCGCGGCGCTGCTCGCCGCGCACCCGGAGATCACGACGCTCGTGCAGGCGATCAACTCGCGCGGCGCGACGGTCGCGATGGGAGAGCGTGAGCTGGTGCTCCACGGCAGCGGCTCGATCCGCGAGCGACTGGCGGGCCTGTGGTATCGCGTCTCGGCGGCGAGCTTCTTCCAGACCAACACGGCGCAGGCGGAAAAGCTGGTCGAGGTGACGCTCGAGGAAGCGCGCCTCTCGGGCAGCGAGCGGGTGCTCGATCTCTACTGCGGTGCCGGAACGCTGACTTTGCCGCTGGCTCGGCACGCGGCGCATGTGCACGGCGTCGAGCTGGTCGAGGCGGCGGTCGCGGACGCGCGGCGCAACGCCGAGGAGAATGGAATCGGGAACGTCACGTTCAGCGCGGGCGACGTACTCGCGTGGTTCGGTAGCGCCGGAGCGATCGAGTGCGACGTCGCCGTGGTCGATCCGCCGCGGGCCGGCCTGCATCCCAAGGTCGTCGAGCTGCTTGCGCGGATTCCCGCGCGGCGCATGGTGTATGTGTCCTGTCACATCGGTTCGGCGGCGCGCGACATCGCCGCGCTCGCGCACGCCGGCTGGCGCGCGACGCGGGCTCGCCCGGTCGATCTCTTTCCGCAGACGCCGCACGTGGAGTGCGTGCTCTCCTTGGAGCGCGCGCCGTGAAGGAAGGGCAAGAACCGCCTCCGTGGGGCCCGGCCGCACCGCGCAGCATGCCCGTGTGGAATCCGCGCGGCTTGTGTCCCGACTGCGTCCACGTGCGCAGGATCGAGTCCGCCAAGGGCTCGGTGTTCTGGATGTGTGAACTCTCCAAGCAGAACGAGCGCTTCCCGCGCTACCCCGTCCAGCCGCGCATGGCCTGCCCGGGCTTCCAACGCTAGATTCTGCGTCGCGATGGGACGCGAACTGATCGTCGCCCAAGGCGCGTTTCTCGCCGCCGGGCCGGACCTTGTCGATCCGAACTTCCTGCACACGGTCGTGCTGATGTGCAGCCACACGGACGACGGGGCCTATGGACTCGTGCTCAATCGCCCGAGCGAGTTTCGCGCGCGCGAGGTGCTCGGCAGCCATCCGGTGCTCGGGGCGAGCGAGCTGCGCATGTACATCGGCGGTCCGGTGAGCCTCGACACGCTGCAGATCCTGCACCGCGCGCCGGACGTGATCACCGGCGGCATGCAGCTCTCGGAGGACCTGTGGGTCGGCGGCGAGCTCGACGAGGTCGGCGCGCTGGTGGAGCTCGATCCCGAGCGAGCGCAGCGCGACGTCAAGTTGCTGCTCGGCTACGCGGGCTGGGGGCCGGGACAGCTGGAAGGCGAGCTCCAAGAGGGGGCGTGGCTTCCGGCGCGTGGCAGCGCGGCGCGCGTGTTCCAGGCGGACGCGCAGCGACTGTGGCGCGACGTCGTGCTCGACCTCGGCCCGCAGTTCCGCTCGCTCGCGTTCGAGCCGCCCGATCCGGACTGGAATTGACGCGCGAGTCGCAGCTCGCCGGCGTCCTTGCAAGCTGACGGGCGCTTCCCGCCCGAGAAATCAAAGACCATGAATCCGCAATCGACTCCCACGGTCCGTCGGCGCCGCTGGCCGCTGGTCTTCGGCATCACGTTCGTCGTGTTGTTCGCGATCGTCGCGCTCGCGCCTTCGCTGCTCAGTGGCCTGGTCGCCGGGAAGGTCACGGACGTCTTCGCGGCGGAGCGCGAAGGCAAGCTCGAGATCGCGGAACTCGATCTCGGGTGGACGGGGCGACAGAAGCTGGAGGGCGCGCGCTTGCTGGCGCCAGATGGCAGCGAAGTCGCGCGCGTCTCGGCGGAGCTGCCTTCGTTGCTCGACCTCGCGATGGGCGGTGGGCGCAAGCTCGGCAAGGTGACGGTGCGCGCGGAGGCCTCGCTGGTCGCCGATGACGCGGGCGTGACGAACCTCGATCGCGCGCTCGCCATTCGTCCGGGCAAGGAGAAGCCGCCGGCGCCCGCGGAGGAGCCGGGAGAGCCGACCGATCTCGGCAA
>CAITGX010000437.1 GCA_903892045.1 uncultured Planctomycetota bacterium
GCTCGCGCTGGCCACGATCCTGTGGCTCACGACCAAGTTCGAGTCGGAGCTGCCCGTCCTCGCGCTCAGCGCTGGCGTGCTCGCGGCCTGCGTGTGGGAAGTCGACCGCAGGGGCTCGCTCGCGGGCCGCAAGCTGTGGATGCCGCTCTCGGCGGGCGGTCTCGTGGCGCTGATGCTGCTGCGCGAGTGGTTCCACCAGCGCGGCGGCGGCGTCGACCTCGCCGGGCACCGCGACCTCGGCTTCGGCGTGGGCTGGCTCATGGCGGCGACTCTCGCCTGCGGCCTCGTGGTCGCCGCCGTGTACGCGGCCTGCTGCACGCGCTCGATGGTCGTGCGACTCGCGGGACTGGCGCTCGTCGCGGCGCCGATGCTCGCCAGCGACTTGCTGCCCGCGGACACGGGCGGCCTCGCCGTGCTGGCGCTGTTCCTGTTCGTCGTGCTGCGACTCTTGGTGATCGGCGCCGAGCGGCGCGGCGAGGCGTTGGCCGTGCTGCTGCTCGGGCCGCTGCTCGTCGTGTCGGTGCTCGGCCTCGTGTGGGTCTGGTACGACTTCTCGCACCTCGGGCTCGTGGCCCTGATCGCGATCTGCAAGCTCGGCGACTCGGCGGGGTACTACGTCGGCAGCACGCTGGGCAAGCACCACCCGTTCAAGGCCATCAGCCCGGGCAAGACCACGGAAGGCTGCCTCGGCTCGTTCGTGACCGCCGCGCTCGCGACGCTCGCGTTCGCGCAGCTCGGCTGGCTGCCCGGCGAGAGCGTGCTCGGTGCCCTGCTCGCGGGCGCGGCCGTCAGCGTCGCCGCCCAGGCGAGCGACCTGCTCGAGAGCTGGGTCAAGCGCAAGGCGGGGGTCAAGGACTCCGGCGCCTGGTTCGGCCCTTCGGGCGGCATGCTCGACTTGGTCGACAGCTTCTTCCTCGCCACGCCCGTGGCGCTCGTCCTGTGGCCGATCCTGCTCCGGCTCTAGCACGCGGCGGCTCCCCTTGACACGTCTCGCAAGCTCGTTGGATCCTCTAGGGCGAAGCGGCGCCCCACACCGAAAGAACGCGCACCCTTGACCGAAGTCACCATCCCGCTGCGTTCCCACGAGGAAGCGATCCTCGTCCTCGGTCCCTACGACCGCCACGCCAAGCTGCTGCGGCAGGTCCTCGACATCGAGATCTTCACGCGCAATGGCAACCTGCGGCTCAAGGGCAGCGAGGAACACACCTCCGAGGCGCGGCGTCGCATCGAGCACCTGCTCGGGAAGCTGCGCAAGGGGCGCGAGCTCGACCCCAAAGACGCGGAGGCGATCCTGATCGGCTCCGGTGCGGTCGACATGCCCTCGGGAGTCTCGCCGACCTCGTTCCCCTCGGCGCCGCCGCCGGCGCCTCGCTATGGGCCGGGTCCGAGCGCGCCGCGCTATGGCGGCGCGCCCGGCGCGGATCGCATGGCGAACGTCGGAGTGCGCTCCGCGCGTCCGGTGTCGCCCACGGGCTTTCGCATGCGGCCCTTCGAGCCGCGCGGTCCGCGCCAGCGCAAGTACGTCGAGCTGATCGCCCAGAAGCCCCTGACCTTCGGCCTCGGCGCGGCGGGCACCGGCAAGACCTACCTCGCGGTGGCCTGCGCCCTGCGCGCGCTGCGCACGGGCGAGTGCCGCAAGCTCGTCATCACGCGCCCCGTGGTCGAGGCGGGCGAGAAGCTCGGCTTCCTGCCCGGCGACCTGCTCGCGAAGCTCAACCCCTACATGCGCCCGGTGTACGACGCGCTCGGGGACCTGCTCGAGTTCGAGGACGTGATGCGCCTCGAAGAGGCCGGGGTGATCGAGGTGGCGCCGCTCGCCTACATGCGCGGTCGCACGCTCGCCAACGCCTTCGTGATCCTCGACGAGGCCCAGAACACCACGGCGCCGCAGATGAAGATGTTCCTCACGCGCCTCGGCGAGGGCTCGCGCATGGTCGTCACCGGTGACCCGAGCCAGACCGACCTCGAGCGCGGGCAAAAGAGTGGCCTCGTCGACGCCATCGCGCGCCTGCAGGGCTTCAAGGACATCGGAATGGTCGAGTTCACCACCGAGGACATCTGCCGCCATCCGTTGGTGGAGCAGATCGTGCGCGCCTACGAGGCGCCGACGCGCAACGAGCACGGGGCGTGAGTCGCCGGGCGAGCCGGATCGCGATCGCGTGGACGAGCCGCCACGGGCGGCCTCGGGGGCTTTCCGACGCGCGCATCCGGCGGGCGGCCGAAGTGGCGCTCGAGCACGGCGGACGTGCGGGGGAGGGGCTCTCGATCGTGTTCGTCGACGATCCCGAGCTGGCGGCGATGCACGCAGAGTGGCTCGACGACCCCACGCCGACCGACGTGATCAGCTTCGACCTCGGCGCGGAGGACGGCGGTCCGATGGGGGAGCTGTACGTGAGCACCGAGCGCGCGCGCGCGGTGGCGAGCCGACGCGGTCTCGACATCGTGCGCGAGCACCTGCTCTACGTCGTGCACGGCGCGCTGCACCTGTGCGGTCATGATGATCACGAGCCGCGCGAGCGGGCGCGCATGCGACGCGCGGAGCGAGTCGTGCTCGCAAGGCTCGCCGCGCCGCGCCGCAAGTAGGGGCTTGAACAGCAGCCCAGAATTGTGGATCAACAGTTCGTCGCCGCTGCGTGACGCGCCCTCTCGCGGGGTGCGACTGGCCTCGCAGCGCGCGTCGTGCTTGAGTCCCGAACAAGTCCTCTCGATCGCGCCAAGTCCGCCGCCGCACTCCGCGGCCGCACCTCTTCGCCGCAAGGGCGAGGGGGCTCGCGTCGTCGGGAAGACGGGAAAACGAGCGGGAAAAGCCCGCATCGCGCTGCTCACCCCGGTCGCGCCGCCGACCGCGCGTGCCGTCGACGTGGCGCAGCCGCGCAAGTCCGCAGGCCAGCGTCGCACGCGCTCTCTGGATCCCGCCGCGGCGCTCTGGCGCCAGTTCGTGCGACGCCCCGGCGCGCACGAGCGCAACGCGCTGGTGGAGCTGTACCAAGGTCTCGTCACGGATTTCGTGCGCCGATTTGCGCTGCGCCTGCCGCGCACCGTCGACACCGGCGACCTGCTCACCGCCGCCAACGTCGGACTGATCGCGGCGATCGAGAGCTTCGACCGTCGTCGCGGCGTGCCGTTCGAGTCCTACTGCGAGCTGCGGCTGCGCGGCGCGCTGCTCGACGAGCTGCGTTCCCAGGACTGGCTCCCGCGGCCCTGGCGAGCACGCCTCGAGCGCCACAAGCGCGTCGTCGAGGGGCTCCGCGCGCGGCTCGCGCGCCAGCCGTCCGAGGCGGAGATCACCTCCGAGCTGGGCATGGACCCGCTCGAGTACGCCACGGGCTTCCTGCGCGGGCTCGCGACGGCCCCCGGACCGGCCCACGCGCCGACGGACGAGGACGAGGGCGTGGGCATCGAGGTCATGCCCGACCCGTGCACCGAGGCGCCCGGCGAGCGGCTGACGCGCGAGGACCTGCTCGCGCTGGTGGCGCAGAAGCTCACGCCCCAGGAGGCGCGCATCGTCTACCTGAAGTACTGGGAAGACCTGTCGCTGCGCGAGATCGGCGAGCTCGAGGGCCTGAGCGAGTCGCGCGTGTGCAAGATCCACATGAAGCTGCTCGAGCGCCTGCAGGAACGCCTGCGCGCATCCGCCGACGCCTGAGCGACGCGCCCTGCGCGTGCGCCGGTGCCCGAGGATGGGCGCGGGCGCGAGAAAAGAGCGAAGGCATGGAGCGCGGGCCCCATGCCTTCGCGTTTGGCTCGCGAGCCGCTGGTTCAGCGGATCGGCGGTTCGCCCCGGCGCGGCCAAGCCGCGGCGGTCCCCATGGCGTTCCGCCGGGCGCGCGAGAGACGCGCACCCTGCGCGAGCCGGGCGAGCGCGCGGGAGAGTCCCCACTGCTCCACGGCCTCGCCGTCTCCTCTTCCACGGCACGCGTCGCGCCGTCCCCACAGCGCGAGCGACGCACCGCTCCTCCCTCCACGACTGCGCGCGAAGTCCCCACCTGCGCGCAGCGCTCCTCGGCCGGCCCGAGTCCGCCGCTCGGGCGCACCCAGCGAGCCGTGGGTCGTTCCGGCGCGCGAGCGCGAGCTCGCGGCAGGTTCGACGTGCAGGTTCGAGTGGGTGTGCATGGCGGCGGTGTCTCGGGTTGGAGCACACCCCGGCCGCGCCGGCGGGATCTCCGCAGCCGCGCGCGAAGGCGCGGAGCGGGAGACCCGGGAGTGAAGTCCGGTGTGGGTCCGGACGACGCTCCACGCGTCGCACGCGGCGCGGGGCATGCCCGGCCGCTTCTTTGGATCCCGCGCAAGTCATCGGTTCGGCAGCTAGGCTGCCCCCGGGTCTCCCCGTGGGCCCTCTGGCTTTGCGTCCCCACGTCGCCGTGGGTTTGCCCTTGTCGCTCGATCCTCGAAGCGCACAACTATACTACGAAGTTGCATTTGAGGCAAATCGGCCGGACGAGGTTTCGGCGATCGCTCGCGGTCTCCGCTTCTAAGTGCATGTCGTTTCGAGACTTGAGGGCGCATGGAAATGCGCTACCCTGAGCCCATGGCACGCCTTCCCGAGCCCCTCGAGAGCCATCGAAAAGCCCTGCAGCCCGGGCCTGAGCCCGCGCCGGGGGCCGCGACGGGCGTGGGGGAGAACTCGGCCTGCGGGGACCGCATCGAGGTCTGGCTCGCGGAGGCGGAC
>CAITGX010000438.1 GCA_903892045.1 uncultured Planctomycetota bacterium
CCCGCCCGACCGCGATCGAATGGCTGTGCCTCGCGGCCAGCCTGTTCCTGTCGCTGCAGTACGCATGGCTGCTCGACGACGCGTTCGTCTATTTCCGCTACGTCGACAACCTGGTCCACCTCGGTCGCGGGCTGGTCTTCAACGAAGGCGAGTACGTCGAGGGCTACTCGAGCCCGCTGTGGTGCGTGACCCTCGTTCCGCTGCGAGCGCTGGGGCTCGACTGGTGGACCATCACACGACTCCTGGCGCTCGGCTGTGCCGCTCTCACGTGGTGGATGCTCGTGCTGCTCGCGCGCCGCACCGCGCCCGCGGGAATTCCGATCGTCAACCTTCCGCTCGCCTACCTCGCCTTCCTCTACGCGACGCAGACGTACTTCACCAGTGGCGTCGAGGCGCCCATGGTGCAGCTCGTCGCCGTGGCGTTCGCGCTGTTCGTGCTCGCGCCGGACGTGCGCCTCGCGGGCTGGCTCGTCGGCCTCGCGCCGATGGTGCGGCATGAGCTGGCCTTGCCCGTGGGACTGGCGATCGCCTGGCTGTGGTGGCGCGGGCGACGCGTGCCGTGGACGCCCGTGCTCGTCGCGGCCGCTAGCCTCGGCGTCTGGCTCGCCTTTCGCGTCGTGTACTACGCGGACTTCCTGCCCAACACGTTCTATTTGAAGGACGAGGTCAACTGGGGCCGCGGCTTCACCTACCTCCACGACACGTTCTCGACCTACGGCACGTACTGGCTCGTCGCGGCTTTCGCGCTGCTCGCGCTGTCGCTGCGGCGAGAACGCGGCCTGCAGCTCGGCGCGCGCTCCTTGCTGACCTTGAGCGCGCTCGCGGTGTGCGCCTATGTGGCGAAGATCGGTGGCGATCCGCGTCACTATCGCTACCTCGCGTTCCCGTTCGTGGTGCTCGCATGCAGCTGGAGCGGGCTGCTGGAGCACGCGCTGGCTCGCTGGCCCGAGGACTCGCGTCGCAACGGAGCGCGACTCGCTGCGGCTGCAACCGCCGTCGGCACGTTCTTCCTCTACCCGGCGCAGCTCTCGAAGCACCCGATCGGACGCGACGCGGCGCACACGAAGCTCGACGAGATCAACGATGCGCAGTATCACCGCCTGAAGAGCGACCTCACCTATTCGCCGTGGACGCTCGCGCCGGAGATCGAGCAGCTCGACGACGCGCAGCTCGACCTCGTCTACGGAGAGAGTCCGCTCCTGCCGCAGGGACCGGTCGACATCCGCGCCGAGTACGCGCGCTGGCTCTCGTCGGACGAGACTCCCGCGAACTACCCGCTGACCACCATCGGCTGGTGCGCGACCTCGTGGCGCATGTTCACGCACACGTTCGTGCACTGGGACGGCCTCACCGACCCGATCCTCGCCCGCACGAGCGCGATGTCCTGGCGAGCCGCGCACAAGAAGGACCTGCATCCGCTCGGCGCCGACCTCGCCCGCCTGCGCGAAGAGTTCGGATCCACACCCGACGCCTTCCGCCGCGCAGTCGAGGCCGGCAAGGCCCCGGCGTGGGTGGCGAGCAACCTCGCGTCGATCGAAGTGATCGCCGCCAAGGCCTTCAATCGCCACGAAGTCGGCCCGAACCTCAAGCTCGCGTTCGAGCGCGTTCCGCGCATCGACCCTACGCGTTGAGGACGGGCTCCGGCACCTCGACGGGCGCGAAGCGGCCCGTGAAGTGTGGCAAGTAGTCGGGGCGGTAGGTCATCCGCAGCCCGCGCAAGCCGCGAGCTCGCTGCGCCACCTCCGCCGCGAGTTCCACGACGCGGTCGATGTGGCTCTGCGTGTACACGCGACGCGGGATCGCCAGCCGCACCAGCTCGTTGCGCGCCCCGACGAAGCGACCGTCGCTCGTGCGCTTGCCGAACATGACGCTCCCGATCTCGCACGAGCGAATTCCTCCGTGCAGGTACAGCTCGCAAGCCAGTACCTGACCGGGGTACTGCTCGGGCGGAATGTGCGGCAGGAGCGCGCGCGCGTCGATGTACACCGCATGCCCTCCGGTGGGCCGGACCGTGCGATAGCCAACGGACTCGAGCCCGTCCGCGAGGTAGGCGGTGCTGCGCGCTCGATACTCGAGGTAGCTCGGCTCGAGCGACTCGTGGAGGCCGACCGCCATCGCCTCGAGATCGCGCGCGGAACATCCTCCGTAGGTCGGAAAGCCCTCCGTCAGGATCAGGAGGTTGCGGGCGCGCAGCGCGAGCGCGTCGTCATCGAGCGCGAGAAACCCGCCCATGTTCACGAGTGCGTCCTTCTTGCCGGAAACGGTGCATCCGTCGGCGAGCGAAAACACCTCGCGAGCGATGTCGAAGGGCGTGCGATGGGACTGGCCAGGCTCGCGCTCGCGAATGAACCAACAGTTCTCGGCAAAACGGCAGGCGTCGAGCAGGAACGGGATGCCGACGCCGCGCAGGATGCGCGAGACGCCGCGCAGGTTCTCGAGACTGACCGGCTGACCGCCCGCGCTGTTGTTCGTGATCGTCACCATGCCGAGCGGGATGTCCGCGCGCCGCTCGCGCACGAGCCGCTCGAGGCGCTCCAGATTCACGTTGCCCTTGAAGGGATGCGGGTTGGAGGGATCCGAGGCCTCGTCGATCACGAGGTCGAGCGCCTCTCCCCCGCCGTACTCGATGTTCGCGCGCGTCGTGTCGAAGTGGCAGTTGGAAGGGATCACCTTGCCCGGTCCGCTCACGAGCGCGAACAAGATGCGCTCCGCCGCGCGCCCCTGGTGCGTCGGGATCACGTGCTTGTAGCCGCACAAGTCCTTCACGGCCCGTTCGAAGCGCGCAAAGGAGCGGGAGCCGGCGTAGCTCTCGTCCGCCTTCATCACCGCGGACCACTGCTCGGTCGACATCGCGGCCTGGCCCGAGTCCGTGAGGAAGTCGAACGTCACGGCCTCGGCCGGAACACCGAAGAGGTTGCTCCCGGCGCGCTCGAGGTGCGCCTCGCGCTCCGCGCGCGTGAGCTGAGCCAGCGGCTCGACGGCCTTGATCTTGAACGGCTCGAAGATGACAGGGCACATGACGGGTCCTTCCGTGCGAGATTTCCCCCACGATCCGCTGTCCTGTCGGCAGGCGCCATACGCCGCGCGCTCGGCGAACCTGCGCCTCTTGTCGTACGCGAGCGTGCTCGCGTGCGCGCTCAGCGCGCCCAGTTCGCGAGCTGCTCGGCCAGCCGCCGGCCCACCTCGGTCTCGACCTCGATCACCTCGCTCGCGCCCACCGCACGCAGGATGCGCGCCTGCCGATGGTCACGCGCACGCGCGATCACGCGCGCGATGCCCACCTCCTTCAGGGCCGCGACGGCGAGCACCGCCGACTCGAAGTCCTCGCCGACAGCCACGACGGCCGCAGCGCAGGCCGACGCGTCGATCGAGCGCAGGGCATCGACATCCGTGGCGTCGAGCTCGACCGCGTAGGCGAGCTTCTCCTTGACCGCCTCGATCGACTCCATGCGCAGGTCGACTGCCATGACCGGACAGCCGCGCTCCGCGAGCCCGAGGGCGAGCGCCGAACCGAAGCGACCGAGACCGACGACGAGAGTGCGCGGAGCCATGGGAGCAACCTACCAGATGGGGAGATCGGCCGAGGGAAGCCGGAAGCGCTCGCGGGACTGCACCGAGCCGACCGCGAGCGCGGCGGTCATGAAGCCCGTGCGTCCGACGAACATGGCGACGACGAGAATGAGGCGTCCGGCGCTGGAAAGCTCGGGCGTGATGCCCGTGGACAGGCCGACCGTGCCGAGCGCGGAGAACGACTCGAAGGCCAGCTTGAGGAAGGGCAGGTCCTCGGTGAGCGTGAGCGCGAACAGCACGACACCGAGGGAAATCAGGCCTAGGGTTCCCACCGCCGAGGCGCGGCGCACGGTCTCGGGCGCGAGCCTCCGGCCGCTGAGCCGCGGCTCGTGCCCGCGCATCTCGCCCACGAACGTTGCGAACAGCGTGGCCGCCGCCGTGGTCTTGATGCCGCCCGCAGTCGAGCTCGGGCTGCCGCCGATGAACATCAGCCCCATCGCGGCGAGCAGGGCGGGCGCTCCGAAGGCGCCAAAGTCCAAGGTGTTGAAGCCCGCCGTGCGCGTCGTGACGGAGCTGAACAACGCGGCCATCGCGCGCTCCGCTGCCGGCAGCGCCGCCATCGAACGGTTCCACTCGAGCACGAGGAAGAACAGCGCACCCGCGACGATCAGGAAGCCCGTGGACTTCAGCACCACGCGCGAGGCGTAGTCGTAGGGCCTCGCGATGCTGCGCTCGCCGTGCACGAGCGCGGTCACGCGCTCGCGCGAGCGCTCCACCAGCGCCCGGTAGACGGGGAATCCGAGGCCGCCGAGCACGATCAGCGCCATCAGGACCAGCTGGACGCCGAAGCTGCCGGTGAAGTCCATCAGGTTGCGCGGAAACAGCGCGAAGCCGGCGTTGCAGAACGCCGAAACCGAGTGGAACAGGGCGAACCACGCGACCGAGTGTCCCTCGAGCCGCGGGTCGTCGCGCCACAGGAAGTACAGCAGGACCGCGCCGACGAGCTCGATCAGCAGCGTCGTCGTGATGATCGTGCGCACCAGCGCGCGCAAGTCCGCGAGGTGGCCCACATCCATCATGGACGCGTAGCGCACCTGTGCCATCAGCGACCCGTCCCGGATCAGCGCCACCGCCGCGGCTCCGAGCGTCATGATGCCGATGCCTCCGAACTGGATCGAAAGCAGCAGCACGAGCTCGCCGAAGGCCGTGTAGTGCGTGCCGACATCGAACACGGAGAGCCCCGTGACGCAGACGGCACTCGTGGCGGTGAAGAGCTCATCGACCACGCTCACGGTGTCGACGTCGTACACCGACCACGGCAACGACAGCAGGATCGTGCTGACAAGGATCATCACCGCGAAGCTCGACGCGAGCAGCAGGTGTGGACGCCGGCCGAGCCTCGAGAGCAAGGTCGCGGTGAGCCGGGCGCGCCACTGACTGGCGAGGGCCACGAGCGCGAGGGTCAGGAAGAAGCCGTCGTAGACGCGCACCGCGTGCACGTGCTGCGCGGAGTCCAAGGACGAGCTGAGCTGGTCGGGAAGCAACGAGAGGCGGGCGAGCAGGACGAGCAGCCCCGCGCACAGCAGCGAGACCTCCAGTTGCAGCAGCCCAGAGCGCCGCCGCAGGCGCTCGCGCAGGCCGATCTCGCCCGCGATCCACAGGAGCATCCCGATCTGCCCGGTCGCGGCGAGGACGGCCCCGGCGGCCGTGGGGGCCAGCATGTCCCCTACGATCGCCCCCGACGTGACCAGCGCCGCCAGAGCGGTCTCCGTGGATGTAGCTGGGCGCGCGGCCAAGGCCCGAGCAGTCTGCGACAGCGTGCGGCCAGACGCCAGCCCCACGGCTCCGCGAACGGATTCAGGGCTCTTCGAGCGCGGCCCAGTGCACGGGGAGAGTCAGCTCCAGCAGCTCGTCCCATTCCGCCACCGGGACTTCAATCCAGGCTTCGGGCTCGAGCCCGCTGCGGTGGGCCGAGAGTCGCCAGTTGCCCGGCGGAAGACCGCACACGATCGCCCGGCCGGCCTGGGGCACGAGCTGGAGCCAGTCGGCGCCCTCGCCGCGCTCGACCGAGACGATCGCGCGCGCGTCGGCTTCCGCCAGCGCAACCGAGGGCAACTCGAGCGTCATCCGCAAGGTGGTGCCGGGCAAGACCACGTCCTGCTCGACGGCATCCGAGCGGAGCTCGAGCCTCCCGACCTCGACCGCGCCGTCCATCGCGAGCGCCTGCACGCTCCAGTCCCCGCTGCGCAGAGAGCCTGCGATGCGGCCTAGCCCATCGCTCCGCAGGCGCTCGATCCAGCCGCGGTTCGCCTCGACGAGAAGCAACTCCAGTTCCTCATCGAGCACGCGTCCCGAGCGCAAGCGCACCAGGCCGCGCCACTCGACCTGCGCGTCCGCATGCCCGAGGTCGAGCCGAGCGCTCTCGCCCTCGCCGACCACGGTGCTGGCCCGGCGGACCTCGCTCGCACCCGGCTGTGCCACGGTCTCGGCGACGGTCACGGATCCCGGCCCCAGCCCCGAGCAGGAGAACCGGCCCTCTCCATCGGTGCGCACTTCGCGGCGGATGGTGCCATCGACCGCGTCCTGAACCACGTGCAGGGCGGCGTGCGCCCAGGGC
>CAITGX010000439.1 GCA_903892045.1 uncultured Planctomycetota bacterium
ACGATCGCGGGCCGCACGAAGTTGCCGCCGGCGAGGTTGCCCGCGAGCGTGAGCTTCTCGCCGCCGTACAGCACCGTTCCGCCGAGCGCCTTCACCTTCGCGAGCGCGTTCTGCATCTCCGCCACGGCCTCGGGGGTCACGAGCGGGCCACACAGGGTGCCGTCCGCGCACGGGTCGCCGATGCGGATGCCGCCGTAGGCGCGCACGAGGCGCCGCTCGACCTCGTCGGCGATCTTCTCGTGCACGAGCAGGCGCCGCGTCGTGGTGCAGCGCTGGCCGGCGGTGCCGACCGAGCCGAACAGCACGGCGGGCAGCGCGAGGTCGAGGTCCGCGTCGTCCATGATGGCGAGCGCGTTGTTGCCGCCGAGCTCGAGGATCGTGCGACCGAAGCGCTGGGCCACCTGCCCCGCCACCTTGCGGCCGACGGCGGTCGAGCCCGTGAAGCTGACCAGCGGCACGCGCGCGTCGTCGAGCATCGGGGCCCCGACATCCGACGACGGCCCGATCACGAGCGCGGCGAGCGCGCCGAAGCCCTCGGCCTCGAGCACCGGCCGGATCACGTTCGTGAGACCGATCGCGCACAGCGGCGTGTGCTGCGACGGCTTCCAGATGCAGGCATCGCCGCAGATGTAGGCCAGCATCGAGTTCCACGACCACACGGCCATGGGGAAGTTGAAGGCGGTGATGATCCCGCACACGCCGAGCGGGTGCCACTGCTCGCGCATCGAGTGCCCCGGGCGCTCGGAGTGCATCGAGAGGCCGTAGAGCATGCGCGACTGGCCCACGGCGAAGTCCGCCATGTCGATCGCTTCCTGCACCTCGCCCCAGCCTTCCTGCAGGATCTTGCCCATCTCCAGCGAGATCAGCCGGCCGAGCGGGTCCTTCTTGGCGCGGATCGCCTCGCCCATCTTCCGCACGACCTCGCCGCGCTTGGGCGCCGGCACCGCGCGCCAGCGCAGGAACGCCTCGTGGGCCGCCGCGAGGCAGCGGTCGTACTCGGCGCGCGAGGCCTGCTGGACGCGCGCGATCACCTCGCCGGTCGCCGGGTTGCGGCTCTCGAGCATCGCGCCCGTGCACGGGATCCAGCGGCCGTCGTACGCACCGGAGTTGGTCCCCTCGATGCCCAGTTCCTTGAGGAAGTTCGTCGTCATGGCTTGGTGTGGGTGAGCGCACGATGGCGCGGTCGAGGAGGATAGCAGCGCGGGCTGCGGCCCGCGAAGGCTGTGGGGCCTTGCGCCCCACCATGGCGACCTCCAAAGTGGGTCGAGACATGCGCTCCCGCGTCCTCGTGCCTCTCGCGCTGCTCGTGCTGGTGCTCGCCACCGCCGCGACACGCCTCGTCGGCATCGACTTCCTCGAGCCGCAGTGGACCGAGCAGGACACGCAGCTCGTCCAGCACCTGCGCATGGAGCGCACGGGCAACGCCGACGAGGAGTCGGGCTATGCCGACGCCTATCCCTACGTGCTCCCTTACCTGCTGCGCGCGATGCCCCAGCTCGTCGAGGTGGAGGCGGAGCCCGCGACGCTCGAGCAGCACCTCGCCGTGTGCAAGGCGCTCTTCACCGAGACGCGCATGTTCGTCGCGCTGCTCTCGTGCCTCTCGATTCCACTCGCGTATCTCCTCGCGCGCCGCTTCGCAGCGCCCAAGTGGTCGCTGTTCGCGAGCGCGCTGTGCGCGGGCAGTCTCCTGACGCACTACTTCGGCCAGCAAGGGCGCCCGCATGCGGCCGCGGCCCCCTTCATGCTGCTCGCCGTCGTCGCCGCGCTGCGCCTGCGCGCCCGACCGACGCTCGCGAACTACGCACTGGCAGGCCTCGCGGCCGCGCTCGGCGTCGGAGTGCTGCACAACGGCGCGGCCGTCGTGCTCGCCGGCCTCGCGGCCCACTTCCTGCGCGACGGAGAGCGCCGCGCCAGCGACCACCTGAAGCTGCTCGTGCCCGTGGCGCTCGTGCTCGTAGGGCTGCGCGTCTTCTATCCGTTCTTCTTCGCGGAGTCGGGCAGCACGGAAGCGGCGACGCTCGAGTCGAGCGAAGTCGGAGTCACCTTCGGTCGCCACGTGGTCGACTACGAGCAGTTCACGTTCGGCGGCGCGAGCACGATGCTGCGCACGCTCGCCCACTACGAGCCCGGCCTGCTGGCGCTCCTCGCGCTCGCGCTCGTCGCGTTCGTCGGCCGCAGACATCTCGCGAGCTCGCGTGCTCCGCTCTCGGGCGACGCGCTCGTCGTGCTCGCCTACGTCGTGCCCTACGGACTCGTGCTCGCGAGCTTCAACGACACCTACGACCGTTTCCTGATCTCGCTCGTGCCCTACGTCGCCGCGTTCGCCGCCTGGGGCCTCGAGCGCGTGACGAGCAGCGAGACGCTGCCGCGCGTGGCGCGCCGGGCCGCGCTGGCGCTCGCCTTCGCCGCACTGGCTCTGCAAGTGACGGCCTGCGTCAGGCTCTCCAAGCTGCGCGCGAGCGACGACGCCCTGGAGCTCGCGACGGCCCACGTCGCCTCGACGTTCGATCCCGCGACGACCACCCTGTTCGTCGCGCCGACGCTCGAGCTGCTCGTCGCGCGCACCGAGGAGAGCCTGTTCAACAAGCGCGGCCAGCGCCGCATCGCCTACTCGCGCTGGGCCAAGTACCAGGCGCATCGCCGCGAGAATCCGCCGCCCGGACCCTACTGGGACGTGCGCTACTTCGGCGCCTCGACGGAGCTCGGCTTCCGCACGGCCGATTCGATCGCCGAGCGTCCGGACGCGTTCCTCGACGCGCTGGGGCCGGGCATCTACGTCATGAACGCCGGCAAGCTCACCGGCCACCCCTCCGAGCGCGCCTTCTACGACGCCGTGGCGCGCCGCGGAGAGCTCCTGTGGCGCCGCGCGCCCCACGCGGAGGGCCGCTGGCGCTCGGTCGGGCTCGACTTTCAGCCCATGGACAGCGCGCCGGGCGTGATCTGGCGCGTGCTCACCGCCGCCACCGTCGGGCCTGCGGTCGAGATCTGGCGCGTGCCCGCGCGCTAGCTCGCGCCCGCGTCCGTGCCGAGCGGGTCGGCGTTCGCTATCCTCTTCGCCCCCATGGCCGACAAGATCATCTTCCAGCTTCAGGATCTGAAGAAGTACTACGGACAGGTCGAGGTGCTGAAGGGCATCACCCTGTCCTTCCTCGAAGGCGCCAAGATCGGACTCATCGGCCCCAACGGCGCCGGCAAGTCGACGCTCCTGCGCATCATGTCGGGCGAGGACCAGCAGTTCGAAGGCGTGGCCCAGAAGGTCGGCGACTACTCGATCGGCTACCTGAGCCAGGAGCCGCCGCTCGACGAGACCACGGACGTGGCCGGCAACCTCAAGGCTGCGGTGAAGGAGCTGCACGACCTCGAGGCGCGCTACAACGAAGTCTGCGCCGACATGGACGGCAAGGAAGAGCTGTTCGCGAAGCTGCAGGAGGAGATGGACCACAAGGACGTGTGGAACCTCGAGAACCGGCTCGAGCAGGCCGCCACCGCCCTCGACCTGCCGCCGATGGACGCGGACGTGAAGAAGCTCTCCGGTGGCGAGCGCCGCCGCGTGGCGCTGTGCAAGCTGCTGCTCGCGCACCCCGACCTGCTGCTGCTCGACGAGCCCACCAACCACCTCGACGCGGACTCGGTCGAGTGGCTCGAGCAGCACCTGAAGGAGTACCAGGGCACGGTGATCCTCATCACCCACGACCGTTACTTCCTCGACAACGTCGTCGGCTGGATGCTCGAGGTCGAGCGCGGTCGCGCCATGCCTTACAAGGGCAACTACTCCGACTACCTCGCGGCCAAGCAGAAGATCCTGCAGGAGCGCGCCTCGAAGAACGAGCAGCGCGAGAAGCTGCTGGCCAAGGAGCGCGAGTGGCTCGGCCAGTCGCCCGCCGCGCGCCGCAAGCGCGCCAAGTGGCGCGAGGAGCGCTACAAGCAGCTGATGACCGAGCGCGCGGAAGACGCGATCGAGGCGGTCGAGCTGCGCATCCCGCCGGGTCCGCGCCTCGGCGACAAGGTGATCCACTTCAAGGACGTGTCGAAGAAGTTCGGCAGCCGCGTGCTGCTCAACAAGCTCTCCTTCGAGATGCCGCCGGGCTCGATCCTCGGCGTCGTCGGCGCCAACGGCGTCGGCAAGTCGACCACGCTCAAGATCATCATGGGCAAGGAGAAGCCCGACAGCGGAACGGTCGAGATCGGCTCGACGGTCATGCTGCGCTACCTCGACCAGTCGCGCGCCATCCTCGACGACCAGAAGTCGGTCTACGACAACATCACCGAGGGCAATCCGCAGATCCCCTACGGCGGCAAGGTCCTCGACGGCCGCGCCTACGTCGCGCGCTTCAACTTCAAGGGCGAGGACCAGCAGAAGCTCTTGGGCGAGTGCTCGGGCGGCATGCGCAACCGCGTGCTGCTCGCCAAGATGCTGCGCGAGCCGGCCAACGTCATCCTGATGGACGAACCGACCAACGACCTCGACCTCGAGACGCTGCGCGTGCTCGAGGAGGCGATCAGCGAGTACCCGGGCTCCGCGATCGTGGTCAGCCACGACCGCTACTTCCTGAACCGCGTCGCCACGCACATCCTCGCCTTCGAGGGCGAGGTCGAGGAAGGCAAGGGACCGGAGGTCAACTTCTTCGCCGGCGACTTCGAGGCCTACCACGAGTGGCGCGAGGCGGAGCGCAAGCGCCGCGGCCTGCGTCCGAAGTCGCGCGCCGGCAAGTACGCCCAGCTCCTGCGCGACTGAAGTCGCGCGCGCGAGTCGCGACCGTGGCGGAACATCCGTTCGACCTCTCGACGCTGGCGCGGCTGGGCGATCCCTGGCTCGCGCCGACGGACGATCTCTCGCGCGCGTTCCACCTGCTCGACCACTACGAGCCGGTGGACCGCGCGCAGGAGGACTTCCAGCGCCGCATGCTCGACCTGATCGAGCGCCACCCGCAGGACGCGCACCGCCGCACGCTGCTCGAGGGCCATCTCACCGCGAGCGCCCTCGTCGTCGACGCGCGCTTCGAGCGCGCGCTGCTCACGCACCACAGGAAGCTCGGCCGCTGGCTGCAGCTCGGCGGGCACTGCGACGGTGACGCCAACCTCGCCCACGTCGCGCTGCGCGAGGCCACCGAGGAGAGCGGCATCCCCGACCTCGCGGTGCTGCCCACGCCGATCGACCTCGACATCCACGCCATTCCTGCGCGCGGCAGCGAGCCCGAGCACTTCCACTACGACACGCGCTTCCTCGTCGTGGCCCCGCCCGGGGCGATCGAGGTGCTGTCCGAGGAATCCCACGCCCTGCGCTGGCTCGCGAGCGGCGAGCTCGCGAGCCTCTCGGCCGACGCCTCCGTCCGGCGCCTGTTCCAGTTGGTGTTCGGGGCCTGAACGACGCGTCCAGAGGGCAAGACTGCCCCGAAATCGCGCCGAAGGCGTAACGTGAGGGCCCGCGTGGCGGATCGGGGCCGGAGAGCCTGCGGTGCGCCGCGCTCCCCCACCATGCTCCACCACCGCGCCCTCGTCGTCCTGTTCCCGCTACTCGCGACCTCCGCCTCGGCTCAGACGTTGCTCGCGTCGCACTCCGGCGGCGCCAACGTGCGCGCCGGCACGAGCATGCTCACGTACTCGGACTGGAACGGGGACGGCATCGA
>CAITGX010000440.1 GCA_903892045.1 uncultured Planctomycetota bacterium
AACCTCGTCGACTATCAGGACGGCGACGTGATCGAGATCGCGGGCGTCGACGCCGACGGCTCGAGCGTGCTGGCCTCGTTCGTCTACGGCGCGGGCAACGATGGCACGACGGTGGGGGACCTGATGACCTTCATCGACAACGCCTTCCCCAACGCGACGCCGGCCTTCAACGCCTCGACCGGCCAGATCTCGATGACGGCGGACACGACGGGGCCGTCGAGCCTCTCGCTCACGCTGCGCGACCAGAGCGGCGCGGGCCGCACCGACTGGCCGCAGCACGCGCTGATCACGACCACCGCCGGCACCGGCCCGGACCGCGCGACCACCTCGATCGAGGTGTTCGACTCGGCCGGAAGCTCGCACACGGTCACGCTGACGTTCGAGCGTCAGGACGACGGCTCGTGGAACGTCGTCCCGAGCTCCGGCGACGGCACGGTCTCGGGCCTCGTCACGGGCCTGCGCTTCAACTCCAACGGCTCGATCGCCTCGCTGCCCGCGAGCTCGAGCTTCCAGGTGCAGTTCCCCGGCCAGAGCGCGCAGACGGTGACGGTCGACTTCGGCACGCCCGGCCTGTTCGACGGCGTCACGCAGTTCGGTCAGGCGGCGAGCGTGTTCGCCGACCAGCAGGACGGCTACGGCGTCGGCGAGCTCTCGAACATCTCCGTCAACTCCGACGGCGACATCCAAGGCTTCTACACCAACGGCCAGATCCAGGTGCTCGGCGAGCTCGGCGTGGCGACCTTCGTCAACGACAACGGCCTGCGCGAGGTCGGCGACAACCTGTGGGCCGAGACGCCCAACTCCGGCGTGCGCACCGTCTCCAAGGGCGCGCAGGGCAAGGCCGGGCAGGTGACGGGCGGCGCGCTCGAGGGCTCGAACGTCTCGGTCGCCGAGGAATTCGTGCGCCTGATCGAGGCCCAGCGCGGCTTCCAGGCCAACGCGCGCGTGATCACGACCACCGACGAGGTTCTCGCGGAGCTCGTGAACCTGCTCTAGTGAACGTGCGCTTTCGCAGGTCGTGTTCCCTGCGGCAGCATCGAGGCGCGGCGCCGTCCGACCCAGCGGGCGACGCCGCGCTGCCCATGGGGCTCCTACGAAGTTGTCCGAATCAACTTCCTGCGCGGCCGCGCCAGAATGCTGGTGTTCCCACTACCCAGCACACCTCGAGAGAAATCCGCGATGCGAGTCACCATCCGTTCCCCGCACGTCACCATCGACCAGGACCAGCGCGCCGAGCTCGCCGACGCCGTGCGCACGGCGCTCGCGCACGTCGAGAGCCGCGTCGTGTCGGTGCAGGTGCTGATCGACGACAGCAACGGCCCCAAGGGCGGCGTCGACCAGCGCTGCGAGTGCGTCGCCAACTGCGGCAAGCTCGGCGTGCTGCGCGTCGAGGCCACCTCCAGTGACCTCAAGAAGGCCGTCAACTCGGCCGTGACCAAGCTGCGCCGCGCGGCCGAGCACGCCGTCGACCACAAGCGCGGCGAGCGCAAGGACAAGGTGCCGCACCGCCGCGCCTAGCGCGGTCTCTGGCGACCTGCGCGGCCGGGGTGGGGGGCTCTCGAAGGCCGCCCGCTCCGGCCGCGCCGCTTTTACCCGGCCTTTCCCGCTCCGGGGACGCCGGGTCCGCCCCTGGGCACGCGGTTGGGGCCCCTTGGCAGGCCGGAGCGGCTCCCCGGGGGGCCGACCGCGCGGACTAAGGGTCTTGAGGGAAATGCCCGAAAGGACTTCCGGCATGGAAGGAACCTCCCGGGCTTCGTGGCAGTGCAACCCGCCCTGCGGCGCGTGGAACGGTCCTTCGTGCTTGGCACCCAGCTTGCACCGCGTGCTCCCGTGACCGACGGACTCACTCACAGCGTCCAGGCGCTCGGCTCCGCCGAGAAGCGCATGGAGATGATCGCCGCAAACCTCGCGAACTTGAGCGCTCCTGGCTTCAAGCGCTCCGCGGACGTGGCGCATTCCTTCGATCAGGTGCTCGGCAACCGCGTCGAGCGCCGTACCGTCTCGCGCCGCGAGACCGACTTCTCGCAGGGCACGCTGCAGGCGAGCGGCAACACCTACGACCTCGCGCTCCACGGGCGCGGCTTCTTCACCGTCGAGGGCGCGCAGGGCGAGCTCTACACGCGCGACGGGCGCTTCCTCGTCGACGACAAGGGCGTGCTGCAGACGCAGGAAGG
>CAITGX010000441.1 GCA_903892045.1 uncultured Planctomycetota bacterium
GGGATCGAGGCCCTGATGCGCATGAGCGCCGTCGCGCAGGCCGTCGAGGAGACGGCGGAGATGCTGCAGGCGGACGCGACCTCGAACCTCACGGAAGACGAGGTGCGCGTCGTGACCGAGGCCTACGAAGCTGCGCGCGGCTGGGCCCAAGGTGCAGGCACGCTCGCGAGCTTCGAGCGCGAGGCCGAGGCTGCGCGCGTCTGGATCGATGCGCTGCGCGCCGGCACGGATGGCGCGTGGTCGCGTGCCGTGGCGGCCCACGAACGGCTGATGCGCGAGTTCCGCGACACGCTGCTCGTGCGCCTGCTCTCCGACGGACGCCCGTGAGCGAGACGCCGCGGCTCGAACCGTGCCGCGACGGCCGCTCTCGGCTGTGGGTGCGCGCCCAGCCGGGCGCGAGGCGCAGCGGGATCGCTGGCCTTTGGAGCGGCGCGCTCAAGGTCGCCGTGCGAGCCCCGGCGCAGGACGGCCGTGCGAACGAGGAGCTGCTCGCGGTCCTCGCTGCGGCCCTCGACTTGCGCCCGCGCGACCTAGAGCTCGACAGCGGCTCGACTGCGCGCGACAAGCAAGTTCTCGTGCCCCTCGCTCTCCCACGCCTGCGCGAGTTGTTGCTCGCGGCGCTGCCTCAGGATTGAATCTGGCCCCATGCACACGTCCGCGCTCGACGAATCCGTGGCCTCGGCACTCGGTGCTCTCGAGCGTCGCTCGATCCTGCGCCCCGCGGCGCTGTACCTGCTGTCCACCGGCGTGAGCGTGCTCTCGGGCCGCCTGCAGCGCGCAGGTCGGCTGCCGCTCGGCAAGCTCGACGGAGCTCCGCGCGCGTGGGCCGACACGCTGCTGCACTGGGGGTTGCTCGAGGGGCTTCCGATCTGGCTGCTGGAGAACTCTCCGCTCGATCGCGAGCCGGACGAACCCGAGTGGCAGCGCGCGTGGCCGATGTGGCTGGCGGCCTCCGCGGGTGCATCCACGTTCGTGCACACCTCCGCCGCGTCCTCGCTCGTGCCCGAACTCGAGCCCGGCACGATTGGCCTCGTGCGCGACCATGTGAATGTCTCCGGGACGACCCCGCTGGAGGGTCTCGGCTCGAGCCGACTCGGCTCGCAGTTTCCCGACGTCTCGCGAGTTCACGACAAGGCACTGCGCTCCTCGGCGCTGGAGCTCGCGCGCACGCTCGGGCTGGCGTCGCGCGAGGTCGTGGCGGCTTGCGCGGTGGGTCCGTCGCTCGAGACTCCGGCCGAGCGGCGCTGGATGGCGCGCTGCGGCGCGGAAGCGTCCGCGCAGGAGCTTGCGGCTCCGCTGCTCGCTGCCGCTCATGCCGGCCTCGGCGGCCTGAGCATGCTGGTGATGGTCCATGCAGGCGAGGGACCGATCGACATTGCTCAAGTCGCAGCACGCGCGGAGGCGATCGCGCCGGCGCTCGATGACTTGCTGGCGAAGCTGGCGCTCGCCGTGCAGCGCGAGGCGCGCGAGCGACTCGAGGGTGGCGAGGCGTGAGTCGCACTCGGTTGGCGGTGCTGGTCTCCGGAGGCGGCCGCTCTCTGGAGAACCTCGCCGAGCGCAGCGCCGCGGGCGAACTCGACGTCGAGCTCGTGCTCGTGCTGTCGAGCAGTCCGACGGCCTTCGCGCTCGAGCGCGCGCGCCGGCTCGGTATTCCATCCGTCACCGTCGACCCGCGCGAGCACGCCGGACCGAGCGAGTTCAGCGCGGCCGCTTGGCGGACGATCGAGAGCTCGGGTGCGGAACTCGTCGTGCTGGCGGGGTTCCTGCGCCTCTTGCTCGTACCCGAG
The DNA here is from genome assembly GCA_903892045.1 of uncultured Planctomycetota bacterium. Lineage (GTDB taxonomy): Bacteria > Planctomycetota > UBA1135 > UBA1135 > F1-120-MAGs118. The sequence continues at coordinate 1,788 of CAITGX010000441.1, forward strand.
GCCTGGCGCGGACGCGTCATCAACATCCACCCGTCCCTGTTGCCCCGCTACGGAGGCAAGGGGTTCTACGGCGATCGCGTGCACCGTGCCGTGCTCGCCGCGGGCGAGCGCGAGAGCGGCTGTACGGTCCACTACGTGACCAACGAGTACGACAAGGGGGACGTGCTCGTGCAGCGCCGGGTCCCGGTGCTTCCGGGCGACGACGAGCACACGCTCGGGGCCCGCGTCTTCGAGGAAGAGCGCATCGCCCTTCCCGAGGCGATCTCGCTCCACCTCCGCTCCCGCTCTGCCCACTAGACGCCCGCGCGCTACGACCGAAGCCCCACGGCGGGCTCGATCCCGGCCGCCTACGAGAGCGTTGCGCGCCGTGGTTGCGCGCGGAGGGCCTCATGAACCAGAGCTACGCGTCGCCGGTGTTCCATCGCATCCTCGCCTGTATCGCCGAGGGAACGACCTCGGACAACGCGCTGAAGCGTGCCACGGAGCTCGCCCAGCGCTTCGACTCCTACCTGCAGCTCCTGCACGTCGTGCCTCCGGTGTTCACCGCAGGAGTCCGCATGGGAGGGATCAGCAGCGACGCGCTCTCTCGATCCCGTGCGGACAACGTGCGAGAGACGCTGCGTGCGCATCTCGCGCACCGGCATGCCGGTGAGACGTGGCGCGGCGAGCCGCTCGCCAACCTGCTCGACGTCGAGGTGGGGACTCCGGCGCGCGCCGTGCTCGAGCGCGTGCAGCGCGAGCACGTGGACCTCGTGGTGCTCGGGGACAGCGGCCGTCGCAAGCAGCTCGACCTCGGGGGCCTCGCGCGCGCACTCTTTTCGCGGGCTCCGTGCCCGATCTGGATGCAGGTGGAGCCTCCGCGCCCCATCGAACGCATCCTCGTGCCCATCGATCTCTCCGACTCCAGCGCGCTCGTGCTCGATCATGCCTGCGAGCTCGCCCGCGCTTTCGGCGCGCGCATCCACGCGATGGAGTGCTTCGTGAACCCCGAGCTCTACTACGGCGCGGGACTCGACGTTCCGCCCGGCCCGCTCCCCTACACGCTCGATAACCTGCGCAATGTGGAGCGCGAGGCCTTTGAGCGCTTCGTCGACACCTACCCGTGGCGCGGAGTCGACCACACGGTCGAGTTCGTGGAGGACGATCCGTCGCGCGCGATCCTCGCGGCGCAGGACCACCATGACCTGATCGTGATGGGCACCCAGGGTCGCAGTGCGCTGGCCGCAGCGCTGCTCGGGAGCGTCACGTGGCAAGTGCTGCGCCTCGCGCGCACGCCGATCCTCACGATCCGCTCCCCTCAGCGCGTCCTCGCGAACGCCTGACGGCGCGCGCCAGCCTGCGCTCGAGCCGCGCGAGGAGTTCCGGCTCCTCGGCGGCTCGAGCCATGGCGATGACTTCGGCGAGCGCCTCGCAGTCGCCGAGACTCTCCGCGGCACGCGCCTCCAGCTCCAGCGCCCCACGGAGCTCCTCCGGCGCGGGCCGCGCGAAGCGCGCCCGACGCGCCCAGTCGCGACAGTCGCTCCAGCGTCGCAGCCTCTCGGCGCAGCGCGCGAGGGTCAGCGCACGCTCCGGCGTCCAGGCTTCGCGCTCCGCCTCTCCCACCCTCCGGGCGAGCTCGGCTGCGAGCGCGACGAGGCTCAGGATGTCGTCGCGGTTGTGGGCGAAGACCTCCTCCAGCCGGTGGGGTCGGCCGGCGAGAAAGTCGTACCAAGCCGCGGGAGCGAAGGCGCCCGCGAGGTCGTGCGTGCGCTCGACGCCCGCGATCTCGCGCTCCATGGTCGCGAGTCGTCCGTCGGCCAGTCCGGGCCCGAACAGCCTGCGGCAGGGATGGTAGAGGTCGAGGTGCAGGCAGCGCTCGAAAGGCGCCGCGATGCCGTGCACGCGCATCTTGTCCTCGAGCCGGTGCCGGTCGAAGGACTTGCCGAAGAAGGACACCAGCGCGCCCGCCTCGCCCACTTGGCGCGCACATTCGTCGAGCAGTGCCGCTTCGTCCTCCGGACCACGCAGGAAGCCTTGCCACAGCTCGAAGCCCTGCGCCGTGAAGCGCCCGAGCCCCACGAGGAAGGCCTTGGTGCCGGCGCCCCCCGCGAGTCCGGTGGTCTCGATGTCGAGGAACAGCGCCCGGCCGAGCTCGAGCGCCTCGAGACGCGCGTCGACTCCGAGGAGCGCGAGGTCCGACCCACGCGCCTGCAAAGCCGAGGCGAGCGGGACGGCTCCATGCGAATGCTCGAGCTCCCAGCGCGAAACGCGCGCCGTCCCCACGCCGCGGGCGCCGCGAAACTCGACCAGCTCGCGAGGCTCTCCCAGCGAGCCGGGCGCGGTCGCTGGAGCCGTGCCCGGATCGCGTCCTCGCCCCAAGCGCTCACGAAACCAGGCCGGCAAGGGCGTGGGCGCCGCCGACTCCGCTTCCCCTCCCACCGGCCTCGGATTGACGCCCGCACCCGCGTCCTTTCGCAGGCGCCGCAGTCGATCGCCAAATGCCTCGCTCACGCCACCCCTTCGGGCTCTACGCGTCGCGCGGCGCTGCCGCTCACAAGGTGCTCGAGCAGCTTGCGCGTGGCGGTCTTGCCCAGCTCTCCACACTCCGCGCGCGGACCGACGCACGCCGGACAGCCATGTCGGCACTCGCAGCGCGTCACGACCTCCAGCGCGGCGTTCAGCACGTCGCGATGGCTCTCGAACAGCACTTCCGCGAGCCCGACGCCGCCCTGCACGCGGTCGTAGAGCACGATCGCTGGACGCAGGAAGTGCGTGGAGCGAACTTCCGTGGAGAGGCCGAGATCCTGCGGCTGGCAGCGCAGGAACAGCGGCGCCACCTTGCGCAGGAGCCCCCCGGCGCCGCGCCACGCGGCTCCGCGCTCCGAGCCAGTGAGGCCGAGCGCCGTCGCGGTCTCGTTGGAGATCGTGAGCACGAAGGCCTGCGTGTCGAGCTCCTCCGGAGGCAGGTGAATCGCCTCCGTGCCGACGTTCTCGCGCGTGTAGAAGCGGATCTTCTTGTACTGCGTCGCGACCGTCGTGACGTGTACCTCGCCGGTGTGGATCGCGAAGTCCTCCACGCCCGCCTCGCGCTCGCGCGCCGCGTGCTTCTCGAGCCGCAGGACGCGCAGCGTCGTGTCGACTTCCGCTTCGGTGAAGTAATCGCTCTCGACGGAGCGCACGTACGCCCTGCGGTTCTCGTAGTCGAAGCGCTCGACCTTCCAGGTCTCGCCCTGCACCTGGTAGATCGCGCCCTCGTGCACTGTCGTGAGCGAGCCCTCGCGGTCGATCTCGCCAATGGCCTTCTTCGTCTCGACGTCGAGGATCAGCACGTTGTCCGGGCCACCGCCGGCGAGCGTCACGTCTTGTGCGGGATAGGCATCGGCCATCCAGTGCCACGTGTCGCCCCGCCGCAGCAGCAGCTTCGACTCCGCGGAGAGGTAGTCGAGGATCTCGGGCACGTGCGGCGCGCCGCGGAAGCTCCCGGTGCCGAGCTCGCCGTCGCGGAAGGGCAGCTCGAAGGCCGCGCACTTCACCTGCTCCGAGAGGATCACGAGGTTGTCGGGGTCGAGCCCGAGTCGCTCGCGGGGCGCTGAGAACAGGTAGTCGGGGTTGGACGACAGGTACTGGTCCAGCGGATCCGAGCGCGTGATGAGCACCGTGAGGCTCGGTTGACCGCGCCGTCCCACGCGTCCCGCCCGCTGCCAGAACGAGGCCTGCGAGCCCGGATAGCCGACGAGCACCGCCACGTCGAGTCGCCCGATGTCGATTCCGAGCTCGAGCGCGTTCGTCGACACGACGACCTTGACGGAGCCCTTTCGCAAGCCCTCTTCGATCTCGCGTCGGTGCAGCGGCAAGTAGCCGCCCCGATAGCCGCGAATCTCGTCGGGTTCGAGGCCGAATTCCGCCGCACTCTCCTTGAGGTAGCGCGTCAGCACCTCGACGCCCGTGCGCTGCTGGCAGAAGAAAATCGCCTGGCGCGAGGGGCCGCAGAGCTGCACGGCCAGCCTTCGCGCCTCCTCGAGCGCGTTCGCGCGCAAGCCGGCGACGGGATCGAGCAGCGGCGGGTTGTATACGCCAAAGATGCGCTCTCCCGAGGGCGAGCCGTCCTCGTCGACCACGGCCACATCGCGCCCCGTGAGACGCTTCGCGTGTGCCGCTGCGTCGCGTAGCGTCGCCGAGCACAGGATGAACTGCGGCCGGCTGCCGTAGTGCTCCGCGATGCGCAGCAGGCGGCGCAGCACGTTCGCCACGCTCGAACCGAACACGCCCGAGAGCGTGTGCACCTCGTCGATCACGATGGTGCGCAGGTTGGCGAACAGCTCCGACCACTTGGCATGGTTGGGCAGGATGCCCGCGTGCAGCATCCACGGATTCGTGAGCACGATGTGCCCGTCGTCCCGCAGCGTGCGGCGCACGCTGGGAGGCGTGTCGCCGTCGTAGGTGAAGCTGTGCCACTCTTGTCCGAGCGCCGCGATCAGCGCGTTCAACCCGGTCGACTGGTCCTGGCTCAGCGCCTTCGTGGGGAACAGCGCGATCGCCCGCGCGTCGCCCTTCGACTCCAGCAAGCGCTGCACGAGCGGAGCGACGTAGCACAGCGTCTTCCCCGACGCGGTCGGAGTCGCGATCAGCACGTCCCGGCCCTCGAGTGCGAGCTCGATCGCGCGCGCCTGATGCTCGTACAGGCGCGTCTGGCCGCGCGCGAGCAGCACGTCTCGCAGGCGCGGGTCGAGCGACTCGGGCAACTCCCGACTGCGTTCGGCCCGCGCCGGGACACGGTGCCAGTGGGAGAAGCGCGGCGCGAGCGTGGGATCCGCGCGCAGCAGCGCCTCGAGCTCGGGAACGCTGCGACCGGAGCGGGCCAGCCGAACCCCACCCTGTTCGGGAGTGGGCGACGCGGGCGGACGGGAATGACTCATGGTGCAGAGCTCCGCGGCCAGGCAACCCGCACGGGCGGGGCTCAGGAGGCCGATCGTTGGCCGGATGTTAGGAGCCTCCCACAGGCCTCGCAAGCCTGCCCGAGCCCCCTACTCCGACTGCAGCAGCCCGCGCAGGGCAGACAGCAGGTCGCCCTTGACGACGCCGAGACGCTCGCCGCTGCGGTAGACGGCCTGCAGCGCGCCATCCGCGCCCTTCAGCTCACCGAGCGAGAACTCCACCCCGGAACCGCTGTAGCGCACGATTCGGACCGTGACCGCACCCTGCAGGGACTCGTCGCCGCGCGGCAGGATGCGCTCGGCGCGAACGTTGAGGAGCCGATCCACGAGCTTCGAGAACTCGCGTGCCTCCAGCGTCGTCCCCATGCGCACCCAGCGGCCCTTGTCCTCGCGACCATAGGCGCGAGTGGCCGGGCCTTGGGCCAACTCGATGCGCGCGACCTCGATCTCGGGGACTCGCAGCAACTCGAGACTGCGCCACGAGTCCGCCGGACGAGCGGCGAGCGCGAGCAGCTCGCTCGACACCAGCGTGACCAGCGTGTCCCCGTCGCGCCGGAACTCCACCGCTTCGACACCATCCGCGAGGCGCACGACCTTCCCGAGCTCGCCACCCTGCACAGCGTCGGGCAGGTGCACGCGGATCGAGCCCTGCACATCCTGTGAGGCGAGCGCGCGCCCGAACAGGAAATCGTCGATGCGAGCGCGCTCGATCAGCCCGAGCGCGTCGCCGACCAACTGCGGATCCGCGACATCGTCCGCCAGCACGCTGCGCCCCGCCTCGCTGGCGCGCACGCGCCAGCCGCGCTCGACGCGCTCGAGCACCGTCTCGCGCTCGCCCAGCTTCAGCTCCAGCCTCGTGACCGAGTCGCGTGCCGCGCGGGCGAACTCCCGATCGACGAGCCCCGGCGAGGGCGGAGCGATGTTCATCACCGCATCCGGCCCGACGCGGAACACGTAGGGAGCGCCTTCCTTGGCCGCATACCACATCTCGCCAACGCCTTCCGGCGCGAGCAACAACGCCTCGCGGCGGCCGTCCGCGGACACGAGCTCCACCCGCAAGCGCGGCGGGTCGAGCCCGTACTCGCGCAACGGACCGGGAGCATCGATGAACGCGAACGCGCGCATGGCGCAGGCGCTCAGGAGCAGCCGCTCGAAGGTCTCGCCATCGAGCGCCGCCTCGAAAGGCTCCACCGCGCGCCAGCCGCCGTCCTGCAGCGCCACGAGTCCGAGATCCGTGGCTTCACCGGCCGGATCAAACAGGATCGAGCCACTGCGCCGCACCTCGACCACTTGGCGTGCCGAAGTGCGCAACAGGAAGCGCGAGCGCCAGTCTGGCAAGTCGCGCTCGAGGGTCGTGTCGAGCGCTCGCTCGGTGCGGAAGATCGCGCCCTCCGCTCGTGCGAACACCCAATGGTCATCGAGATCGACTGCGCCCACCTCGATCTTGCGCTTGAGGATCCGCCCCCCCACATCCTCTTCCACCTCGATCACCACGCGCGGCGGGTCGAGAGAGACTTTTTTCGGGTTGGCGTCGGGCGTCGGCTTGGCGTGCTGCGTCGAGAGCGAGTCGAGCAGCACCTCGACGACGGCCAGCTCCGCCGGAAAGTCGACGGGATCGACGATCTGCCATTCGCTCGGACGGCGCTCGATGCGCAACTGCAGGCTGCGCTCGAGGTTGTCGACGCGAATCGAGCGCACGCGCGCCCGATCGAAGCCCGGAAGCAGCGCGGCCTCCGACTGGGCTCGCCGACTCGCCTGCTCGCCGCGCTGCCACAGAGCCAGCGCCACGAGCGCGCCGACCACGACGAGGAGAATCGCGAGCTTGCGCAGGTGCATGGCCTAGCGCCTCCGCGCCACGGCGACGACGATGCCGAGCACTGCGCACAGACCCGGAAGGACACCGAAGGCCAGCACGTTGAGGACCGTCAGGGCGCTCGTGTTGGTGAGGTCGAGCACGCGGCGCTCGACCTCGCGCGGACGGATCACGAGGCGATAGTCGCGCTGCGCGAGCCAGTTGAAGGTGTTCATCACGA
>CAITGX010000442.1 GCA_903892045.1 uncultured Planctomycetota bacterium
CCTCGGTGACCATCACCATCACGATGTTGTTCGGGGCGTCGAGCTCGCAGCGGAAGGTGGCCATGGGAGGGTGCGCGGGGGTCGTGGGCGACGAAAGCGGGAAACCAAGGTAGCGCGGGCGGTTCGGGCGGCAAGCGAGGCCCCGCGGGGGCTGCTCACGAAGTCCTTGCGAAGTGCGGCGTCGCGGTGGCTGGACAGATGCGGCGCGGTGGCGCACGATCGACATCCATGCGGCTGGTTCTCCTCGCGCTCGGCCTCGCCCCGCTGCTCGGCGGCTGCGCGAGCTGGACCCCCGTGCTGCGCGACGACTCCTGGACGCTGTACGTCAAGGACGGCGAGAAGGTCGACGTCGAGCGCTTCGGCGAGGCGCTCGAGCCCGCCATCGCCGCGGTCGAGGAGCGCATGGGCGCCTTCGCCCGGCCCGTGCGCGTGCACGCGCTCGATCCCCAGTCGCGCGACTCGGCCCCCCCCGACGGCCCGGCCACCGGCGAGCTCCAGATGGTGCCCGACATCGGCCCGGCCCGCGTGCGCGCCTACCACGTGCGCAGCGGCATCTTCAGCCTAGAGCCCTCGGGCGTATTCCTCGGCACAAGCGACGCCGGCACGGCCGTGCACGAGCTCGTCCACGCGCGCATCGCCGACCTCGGCCTGCGGCTGCCGCTGTGGTTCGAGGAAGGCCTCGCGTCCTTCTGGGGCGACGGCGTGCTGCACGACGGCCGCTGGTTCGGCGATGGCCTCGCCTGCTGGCCCCTGCGCGAGCTGCGCGACCTCAAGGCCAGCGACGCGGAGATCGAGCGCTGGATGAAGCTCGAGGCCACCGACGAGTACGACTCGCGCGACAACCTCGTGGCACACTTCCTCGGCTGGGCGATCGTGTTCGACCTCGCGCGCGAGCATCCGGACGAGGACTGGCGCGCGTGGTTCGAGCGCTTTGGCCGCGAGGCGCGCGAGCAGGGCCTCGTGCCGGCCGCGCGCCGCCGCATGGCGCGCACCCTCGACCGCGAGACCGAGCGCCTGTGGCTCGACCGCCTCGGTCTCGAGGAGGCTGGCGCGCGCATGGCGCTCGCCAAGGGCCTGTGGAAGCTGCGCAGCCCCGAGGTCGTCGATCGCATGCTCGATGCGCTCGAGCGCGAGCAGGATCCCGAGGTGCGCGTGGTGCTGGCGCTGAACGTGCTGCTCGCGAGCGGCGAGACGCGGCTCGGCCGCACGCGCTGGGGTCGCGTCGGCAACGTCGCCTTCCCCGCGCTGCGCGAGGGCAAGCTCTCCGATCCGCGCGAGCAGGAGGCGCTGGTCGCGCTCTACGACGCGATGCGTCGCTGGGACTCGCGCGGCCGTCGCTCGCGCGATGCGCTCGACGGCCTCTCGCGCCTGTGGGAAGAGTGAGCCGCGCGCTCGCGCGAGCTCAGTCCTGCTCGTTGCGCCGCACGCTCTCGACCTGACCGCGGCCGCCGGATTTCGCGCGGTACATGGCCTTGTCCGCGCGTCGCAGCAGCGTCTCGGGCTCGTCGCCGTCCTCAGGATAGAGCGCCAGTCCGATGCTCGCGGACACGCTCAGCGGCTCCGAGTTCCACTCGATCGGCTGCTCGAGCGCGGCGACGATCTTCTCGCCCACCTTGCGCGCCTCCTCCGGGCCCGCGACGCCCGGCAGCAGCAGCACGAACTCGTCGCCGCCGAGTCGCGCCACCGTGTCGCCCGCGCGCAGCGTCGACGCGAGCCGCCGCGCCGTCACCTTGAGCACGTGGTCGCCCGCCTCGTGGCCGTGCGTGTCATTCACGAGCTTGAAGCCGTCGAGGTCGAGGTACATCACGCCGAGCGCGTTCTTGCCGCGGCGCGCGTGCGCGAGCTCGAGCTGGAAGCGATCGAGCAGCGAGACACGGTTGGGCAGGCCGGTGAGATCGTCGCGGTACGCGAGCCTGCGGATCGACTCCTCGTGTTCCTTGCGCGAGCGAATGTCGCGAAACACGATCACCTCGCCGAAGCGCTCATCGCCCGAGGACAAGATCGCCGAGCGCGAATACTCGATCGCGATACGCCGTCCACCGAAGACGAACAGCTGTCCCTCGCGCGCATCGCTGAGCCCGAGCTCCGTGAGCTCGACTACGGGCGGCCGCGGGGGACCGTCGACGTCACGCACGATGAAGACGTCGCCGAGCGGGCGCCGCAAGAGCTGCTCGCGCGGTCGGCCGATCAACCTCTCGGCCGCCGTGTTCACGAATACGACTTGCCCCGCCGCGTCGACCGAGATCACCGCTTCCGACAGCCCGCGCAGCGTCGTCACTGCCCAGCTGCGAACACGCTGCAGATCGCGCTCACTCCGCAGGCGCATCACCGACAGCGCGGCCGCGACGGCGATCTCGAACAGGTTGGAGCAACGCCCGAGAACGACTTCGTGGTACTCCTCGGGCGGGGCTTCGTGCGCGGGAATCGCCGCGAGCACCAGCGTCGCGCACAGGATCGCCGTCGCAATGGTGATGTCGCGCCGCCCCAGCCAGAGCGTCAGGAGGATCGGCACCGAGTAGACCACGCCGATCGACGAGTGCGTGTCGACCAGCAGGTCCGTGGCGAAGGTGAACGCCACCAGGCCGAGGATCGTGTAGCCGAGGTAGATCGGGTTGCGCAGCAGCAAGCTGCCCGGCTCGAGCCCCGGCTCCTCGTCCAGCAAGTTCATCGGCCCTAGGGGACACTCTGCGGCGTCCGCTGTCGATACGCGCGCGGCGGAAAGCGGCGCCGGGACGGGCTTCCTGCTAGAGTCTGCGGCGAGCGCCCGGCCCGGTCGGAACGTCGGCCAGCGGGCGAGAAAAGGACCGCGATGCAGACCCTTGCCAAGCCCAGCCTCGAGAGCCTCCGCCCGCACTTCCAGCACTGGGAGAAGGTCGGCGACCTGATCGACCAGTGCATCGACCTGATGCTCAACCTGCGCCAGAGCGGCCACCCGGGCGGCTCGCGCTCCAAGACGCCGCTGATGGTCGCGGCGACGCTGGGCGTCATGCGCTGGGACGTGCGCCGGCCCGAGCTAGCCTTCGGCGACCGCTCGGTCCTCGTCGCCGGCCACTGCAATCCGGTCATTTACGCCATGCTCGCGGTCTACAACGAGGCGCTGCGCCTGCGCTACGCCCAGACCGGCGACCCCAAGTACCTCGTGCCCCACGCCAAGGAGCGCCAGCTCACGTGGGAAGACCTGCTCTGGCTGCGCCACAACGGCCACCTGCCGGGCCACGCGGAAATGGAGGGCAAGACGCTCTTCTTCAAGTTCAACACCGGCCCCTCGGGCCACGGCGCGCCCGCCGCGCTCGGCGAGGCCATGGCGCTCAAGCACGCCGGCGCCGGCGACGTGAAGGTGTTCGCGATCGAGGGCGAGGGCGGCCACACCGCCGGCGCGCACCACGAGGTCAAGAACTCGGCCTTTGGCCTCGGCCTCGACAACCTGATCTACCTGTTCGACTGGAACGACCACGGCATCGACCACTTCGCGAACAGCGAGGTCGTGCACGGCACGCCGGTCGAGTGGTTCGAGCCCTACGGCTGGCGCGTCGCCGGCACGACGGAGGGCGAAAACTACGAAGAGATCACCAAGGCGCTGCTCGAGATCGTGTGCGCCGACTCCACCGGCGGCCGCCCGGGCTGCGTGTGGGTCAAGACGCGCAAGGGCCGCGGCTACCACAAGTTCGACTACCACTCGCACGGCGCGGCCCACAAGCGCAACAGCGAGCTCTTCTGGAAGTGCCGCGAAGACTTCGCGCGCAAGTACGGCGTCGCGTTCGAGGGCACCGGCGACACCACCGATCCCGGCGAGTCGAAGTGCCGCGAGCAGACGGAGAAGTGGTTCCGCACGGTCTTCAGCGTGCTGGCCAACGACCCCGACCTGATGGAGTACCTCGCCGACACGCTGGTCGAGATCGGCGAGAGCGTGCCGGCCAAGGCCGAGGGCTTCCGCCTCGAGAGCAAGGTCAACCTCGCCGAGGACACGAGCTGGCTCGACCCGCAGACGCTGCCCAAGGAGCTCTTCGCCGCGCCGGGCACCGCGATCGCCAACAAGAACGCGTTCCTGACCTTCGGCTCGTGGTTCAACTCCTACGCGCGCGAGAAGATGGGCCGCCCGCTGGTGCTCGCCTGCTCCGCGGACCTCGCCGAGTCGACCGGCATCTTCGGCTTCGCCAAGGACTTCGGCGACAAGAAGAACTTCGGCTGGTACGAGCGCACCAAGAACCCGCACGGCTCGCTGCTGCCGCAGCAGATCACCGAGTTCACCAACTCGGGCCTGACCGTCGGCCTCGCGACGGTGAACATGAGCGCGGAGCCGGAGAAGGAGTTCCTCGGCTACTGGGGCGCCTGCTCCACCTACGGCTCGTTCTCGTACCTGAAGTACGGCATGTTCCGCCTCTTCAGCCAGCTCGCGCAGGACTGCCCGCTCAAGGTCGGCAAGACGATCTGGGTCGTCGGCCACTCGGGTCCCGAGACCGCCGAGGACAGCCGCACGCACTTCGGCATCTTCTCGCCGGGCGTGACGCAGCTCTTCCCCGACGGCCACGTGATCAACATCCACCCGTGGGAGCACAACGAGGTCGCGCCCGCGCTCGCCGCCGCCCTGCGCTGCAAGCAGCCGATCGTGGCGATCCACCTGACGCGCCCCAACGTCAAGGTCCCCGACCGCGCCGCGCTTGGCATCCCGTCGCACCTCGACGCCGCCAAGGGCGCCTACGTGATCCGCGACTTCGATCCCAAGCGCCCCAAGGAAGGCACGATCATCATCCAGGGCACGAGCTCGACCGAGTCGCTCTACGCGCTGCTGCCGCGCTTCGCCAAGGGCGAGGGCCCGAACGTCAAGCTCGTGCAGGCCGTCTCGTGGGAGCTCTTCCAGCTCCAGCCCCAGTCCTACCGCGACAGCGTCCTGCCCTGGTCCGACTGGATGGACTCCACCTGCATCACCAACGGCGCCCGCCGCCTGATGCACGACTGGCTCCCCCACAAGATCGCAGAGGAGTACGTCCTCTCCAGCGACTGGGACAACCGCTGGCGCACCGGCGGCAACGTCG
>CAITGX010000443.1 GCA_903892045.1 uncultured Planctomycetota bacterium
ACGCGCTGGCCGTCCAGATCATGACGGTCCTTGGTGAGGACCGAGAACTGGCTGGTGAGGCTCTCCTTACGCGTGGCGCCCATTGCCGCGCTGACGACGCCGGCGAAGTGGTAGAGCCCGGTGTCGAAGTACCCGGCGACCTTGTCCTTGCCTCCCTGGCCCCACTGGGCCACATCGGCTCCAGCGGAGTTCGGGTCACCCGCGTCGATGCCCATTTCTGGGTCGATACGGTGGAACTTCGTATCCTTATAATATCCAGATGCACACTGATCGAGGAAGGCGGCGGCATGCTGGGGCGCCTTGTCCGAGAACAGGGTGATCTCGATGTCGCCAAGGCTGGTGTGGATCACCACACGCGGCGAGCCCGCCGCCGGTGCTGCGTTGGCAAACAGCTCCGAGTGAGACGCCTCCCATGCCGAGCGGGCCGCGAGACCTTTGAGCCAAGCGTCGGCGAGCGAAGCGCCCTCGCCGCCCAGCGTCCACTTGTCCGCGACCAGCGGATGGCCGGGATACTCCGCCTTGAGCTTGTCGAGAGCGGCCTGAGCCTCGGTGAACTTGCGCTGGTTCAGCAGGGAGTTTGCTTCGAGCCAACGGGTCCAAGGGCCGACATCCGTCCCCTTGAGCTCCGCCGCGAGTCCCTCGAAGGCGGACGGCTCAGCCTTGGGAATGCGTCGCGTCATGCCATCCAGCGTGGAGGCAGCAGCCAGCTTGTCCCACGATTCGGCCCGGCCCTTGGCCTGCGTCTGCGACTGCTGGAACTGCAGGATCACCCACCCGGCCACGGCGAGGAAGAAAATCAGGCCGTGGATCCAGTACTTCGAAACGAAGACCGCAAAAGCGGACTTTTCCGCGACCGGGGCGAGCGTCACGGAGGTGGCGGACTTGTGGGTGGGCGTGGCCATGGGGGACCAAGATGGGACCGGTGGGGGACCGCGGCCCGTCCGCGACAGAAGCGCGAACGACAAGGGGCAGCAGGCGCCTATCGGCCGTGGGGATCGGAGAGCCGAAGTATAGGCATGGTCCGAGGCCCTACAAAGAGACCGAACAGAGGCGGTACCGAGCCGGGTCGCGGCTCACGCTAGCCTTGCGGGGGGCACGCAAGGCCCTCCCACCCCCAACCCCACGCCGATCCGAACCATGGCATTCCCGCGCGCTCTTCTCCTCGGACTACTCGCCTTCCCCGCCGCCTCCCCCACGACCCTCGCGACCCAGCCCGTGGTCGGACAGGAGGACCGGAAGGCGGAGTTCGAGAAGCGGCTCGCTGCTGCGGAGGGCAGCACCGAGAAGCTCTGGAAGCTCTACGAGTGGTGCAGCGCGAATGCCATGGACAAGGACGGACGCAACGTTCTGCGCAAGATCGTGAAGCTGGACGAGGCCGATCGCCGCGCACACGAGCTGCTCGGTGAAGTGGAGTACGACGGCAAGTGGTTCCCGAGCGAGAAGAAGGTTGAGGAGTACAAGAAGAAGAAGCTCGAGGAAGAAGCGAAGAAGTCCGGCAAGGTCGTCTACAAGGGCGAGCTCGTGGATCCGGCGGACGTGCCGTTCTTGCAGAAGGGTCTCACGAAAACAGAAGACGGACGCTGGGTCGATGCGGAAGAGCAGAAGAAGCTTGCGGAAGGCTGGGTGAAGCAGGACTTCACCTGGATTCCGCCGGCGGAAATCCCGAATCTCGAGAAGAACCTCTGGAAGTGCGAGGACAAGTGGCTGTCGGAAGTCGACGCCAACAAGTTCCACGCCGAGCTCGACAAGTGGTGGAAGATCCCGAGCGACCACTTCGTGCTCTACACGACCTGCGATCGCTCGCTGGCGATGACCGCACGCGACGAGGCCGAGCGCGCGTTCCGTGAGGTCAACCGCATCTTCGGCAAGACGCCTGCCTCGCCCGTCGCGATGCTGCTCCTTCGCAGCGGTGCGCAGTACGGCGAGTTCGCCGGGCAGCGCCAGACCGAGCTCCGCGGTTTTTCTTCGCTGCATGGAGCGAGCATCGCGGAGATCTGGCCTGAGCCCCTTGCCGCGGGCATGACGAGCGCAGGCTTCTGCTACTGGGACGCTTCCAACCAGAAGGACAACGCCTTCGGCCCGATGTTCGTGCGCCACGCCGCTGCGCAGTCGCTCGTCGAAGCGCTCGACCCGAGCCCCAAGACACTCGGCGACATCGTGGCGCAGAAGCAGGTCCCCGCGATCGACAAGGCCTGGTGGGACGAGAAGAAGCTCCCGCAGTGGCTGCGCTATGGCGCCTGCGCCTACGCAGAGCGCTACATGCTCGACGCCTTCATCAAGGCCGGCGGCGATCCGGCTTGGATGCGCAAGTGGTCGCTCGAGAACATCGCCAACAAGGGTGGCATCGATCCGCTCGACACGATCCTTAGCTTGCCGTTGACTCTGGAAGACACCTCGAAGTCCGGGAAGTTGATCAACCAGGCCGGCCTGATCGTCTCGTTCATGCTCGACGGCAAGTGCACGCCCGTCGTGCAAGCTCATCAGGCCTTCAAGGATGCCTTCAAGAACGGCAAGGACCTCAAGCCGAGCCTGAAGGCCCTCGAAGATGCGCTGCGCAAGAACGAAGCCGAGCTCCGCAAGTTCGCTGGCATCTGAAGACCTGACGTGCAACTCTCGCCAGCCCTTGTGAGCGTGCAGCCAGTTCGACGCGACGAGCCAGTTCCCAACGAGATCTCGCCGTGATCGTTCCGCTCCTGCTGGCGTTGGTGCAGGCCACGTCCAGCGACGACGTGCTGGTCCTGCATCCACTCACGCCCCACGTCTTGGTGGACGTGCCGGATGTGCCGAAGCTTCTGAACGCCTACGCGGCGGCGCCCGCGATGCTGCTCGCATCCGATCCCGTCGCGCGCGAGGCCTTCGCCAAGCTTGAGGCGAAGCTCGAGCTCGACATGGCGAGCAGCTTGGCCGGAGCGCTCGAGCTTCTCGGGCTTGAGGCCGGCGCCAGCACGGAGGATCTCACCAGCCTCGCCCGCCGTGCGCGCCGCGTCACACTCTCCTATTGCACGGACGAGATGACTCGCGGCGAACTTGCTGCTGACCTTGCGCGCATGCGCGAAGCGCAGCTCGAGGCCCTCGACATCGAAGAACAACTGGAGGCCAGTCCGGAAGCCGCTCTGGAAGAACCGCTTCGGAGTGACCCTTGGGGCCGAGCCTACGACGTGATTCGCTCGCCCGACGGTGCCGTGGAAGCGATCTCTCGCGGCTCGGACGGCGAACCCGGTGGAGCGGGGAGCGCAACGGACATCCACTCCGAGTTCGACGTGGCCCGCTGGCTGGACCAGGAACAGGAACGCCGTCGTGCGTTCCTCCTGACCATCGAGTTCGCCAGCGAGGAGCTTGCTCGCGAGAGCTGGACCGCGATGCGGACGTCGCTCGGAGCTGAAGCCGATCCGGCCATGCGGTCGTGCTCGTTGATGGGCGCGAACGGGACTCTGGAGCGACTTCGCGCCACGAGACTCGAGGACGCCGAGGGCTGGTCGTGGCATGCCGGTCGGCTTGTGGTCGTGTCGCTCGGCGCCACGACACTGGAAACGGTGCAAGCGCGAGCGTCGCGTGGGAAGCCGTCCTTCGCCGACGAACCCTCGTGGCGCGAACTCCAGTCACTCACGCTGCCGACGGATGGCGCAACGGTGGCGCGTGGCGCGCTCGACACCGACTGGCTCGCTGGCATGTTGTCGGATGCCATCGATCTCTTTCCGAGCGCGGACAACGAGCTGGAGTTTGTCACGGCGCGTCCGACGGCGTTTCGCATGCAGCTCATCGGCGGCCGCTTTCACACCGACATGGTGCGGCCGCCGGCCGACGAGTCCTCCTGGTGGGGCGCCTTCGGAAATGGTGCGCCGAGCCCTTCCGCTCGCGCGAGCATTCCCCCCGATGCCGCGGGCGCGATGGTGACGCAGCTCGACGCGGCGAAGCTCGAGCGTCAGTTCGTTGCGTGGGCAGGGCTCGATGGCGCAGCCGCCGCACGGCTTGCGGAAATGGAGCAGAAGCACGGCTTCGAGCTGCGACGCGACGTGTTCGGCAGCTTGGGCACGGATGTCTCGATGTTCGTGATGCCCGTGAACTCGATTGGCTTGCCGAACGCGGTCGCGGTCATGGAGCTGCGCGATCCCAAGGCCTTCGAGCGCGGCATGCAAGGACTCGCGAACGCCATCTCCGAGACCGGCGGCAGTGCGCTCTCGATTCGCGCGGCGCGCTACCGCGAAGCACCGATGTGGTCCTTCGAGATGGAGCGTGCGGAGCAGGGTTCCTTGCCGTTCGAGATTTCGCCAACGGTTGCGATCGTCGGCTCGCGCGCCGTCCTCACGACGACGACGCTCTTCGCCAAGCGCGAGATCAAGCGTCTCGCCGCGGAGGCAGCGACGCGTGAGGCCCCGGCGCCTCTTCCGGACATGCCGGCGGGTGCGACGCTCGTCGGCTCGATGGACTGGCCGACGATGATCGCGAGTCTCTACACGTCGCTGCGCGGCGCCGCGGCTCTCGCCGGCAGCTTCGCGGACCTTCCCATCGACCTTGGCGCGCTGACGGCCGGGTTGCCGGAGCGCCCCGAGACGTTCACGCGCTTCTTCGCGAAGACGCAGATGTCGGGCGCACCGCTCGGCGAGCGCTTTCACATTCACATGGAGTCGTCCTTCGGCCCGGAGACGTGGCTGGCGCTGGTCGGCTTCGTCACGTCGGCGATGCGCTCGATCGAGGCGCCAGACGAACCTGCCGCCGTCTCCGAAGCGCCCGAGGCGGGCACTGCGGCGGAGAGCGGTGCCAACGCGAGCCTCGAGAAGACCCGCGCCGCTCTCGATCGCATCGGAACTCGACTGCTCGTCTACCAGATCGATCGCGGGGCTTATCCGACGGCTCTCGAGGAGCTCGCGCAACCATCACCGAACTATCCGCAGGGCTATCTCGATGGCGAGACCCTGCCCGTGGATGGGTGGGGGAGAGCGTTCGCCTATCGACGCAGTGACGACGGCAGCGAGTACCGCGTCTGGTCGCTCGGCTCGGACGGCTTGGATGGGTCCGGAGACGAGGTCGTACCCTGAGCGGGACCGCAGCATGCCGGTCGATGGACAGCTCGTGCTGACGCACAGGTGCACAGCGTGAACGCTCGAAGGACGTTCAAGCGGGCGCGTCGACGCGTCGGGGGTGCCCTGCTGCGGATGTGCGGACCTCAGGTCCTCACGTGGCTTTCGAGCCAGTGGAAGTACGACATCGCGGGTCTCGAGCACCTCGACAAGGAGCTCGAGCGCAAGGGCGCTCTGATCGCCATGTGGCACGGGCGCATGGTCGTGCCCGTGCATCCGTTCCGGAATCGCGGCTGGCACGTGCTGGTCAGTCCGAGCGAAGACGGCGACTTGTCGGAAGGCATGCTGCACCGCTTCGGCTTCAAGGTCGTGCGAGGTTCGTCAAGCCGCGGTGGCGCGCGAGCGTTGCGAGAGCTGCTCGGAGTGCTCGACAACGGCGGTGTGGTCGCGATCACGCCCGACGGACCGCGCGGCCCCATGCACAACGTCAACCTTGGCCTGGCATGGATGGCGCGCGCCACGGGGCGCTCCGTGCTGCCGTTTGGCTGCGTGGCCGACCGAACATGGCGCCTGTCGAGCTGGGATCGCTTCACGATCCCCAAGCCGGGTGCCCGTGTCGCGCTGACGTATGGGCCGGCTGTGGCGGTGTCGCGCGACGGCGGGGATGCGGAGTTGGCGCGAGCGGCTCAGGCGATTCGCGAAGGCCTCTTCGCAGCCGAGCGCGCGGGGTTCGCGCGCCTTGGCGTGGAGCCCGACTTTTGATCCGCACGGGCACCGCGGGCTGGTCCTATCCGGACTGGGAAGGCGTCGTCTATCCGCGCCACAAGGGCGCGAACTTCCATCCGCTGCGCTACTTGTCGCACTACGTCGAGTGCGTCGAGGTCAACAGCACGTTCTACGCGCATCCTTCGCGCGAGGTTGTCGCAGGCTGGTCGCGGGTGCTCGCTGGACGGCCGAACTTCTTGCTCACCGCGAAGCTGCACCGCGACTTCACGCACTCAGAGGCCTTGGCCAAGGATGCCCAGATGAGCGCGACGGCATTTCTGGCGGCGCTGGATCCGATCGCAAGCACGGGCAGGCTGCACGCCCTGCTGGCGCAGTTTCCCGTCGGCTTCCAGTACGGCGCGAGCGAGGTCCGCCGACTTTCCAACCTGCACAACCTGTTCAAGTCGTTGCCCCTCGTGCTGGAGCTGCGTCACGCAAGCTGGTTCCAGCCGCCCGCACTCAACGCGATCCGAGGCCTTGGTTGCTCGCTCGCCCACATCGACCTTCCCCCAGCGTGGAACCATCCACCGACATGGTTTCCGGCCGTCGGCAAGCTTGGCTACTTGCGCCTGCATGGACGCAACAAGGCGGCCTGGTTCGACGCCAAGGCTGGTCGCGACCAAAAGTACGACTACCTGTACTCGGAGGCGGAGATGGGCGAGATCGCGACACGCACGCAGCGCATCGCGAAGGAGCACGACGAGACGTTCGTGATCACCAACAACCACTACACCGGCAAGGCGCTCGTCAACGCGCTCCAGCTGATCGCGCGCTTGCGCGGCCAGCCAACGCTGGCACCCGCGGAGCTGGTGCACTCCTATCCCGAGCTGCAGAAGTGCACGCGGCACGAGGGTCAGCAGGAGCTGTTCTGAGCGCGGCGCCTTGTCGCTGCTCGCGCCAGTCGCTGGAATGCACGCCATGTTGGTCGCCTGTCGACGGATCGCGCTCATGGCGCTCGCGAGCTTCGCGCTGCTCTTGGTCGCGGAGCTTGTCGCGCGCGCAGCGGAGCCGGGCCCGTTCCGCTGGTACGACATCTCGCCTTACGAGAAGGTCACCAACCTACCCCACGTGCATCGCCGCAACGCCCGCGTCCAGTGGGATGGCTCGTCCTACGAGGTCGACTCCCACGGCTGGCGTGGCCCGGAGTTCAAGCCGGACTACGGTGCGGACGAGCTGCGCATCGTGGCCATCGGCGACTCGTGCACCTTCGGCAAGGGTGTCGAGGAGACGGAGACCTGGCCGAGGCAGCTCGAGCGCGTGCTGCAGGCGCGGCTTGGCCCGTCGCGGCGCGTGCGCGTCGCCAACCTCGGCGTCAACGGCTACTCGTCGCGCGACTACCTCGAGGTCCTCGAGACTCAAGCGCTGGCTCTCAAGCCAGAGGTCGTCATCGTGGGCTACTGTCTCAACGACTTCCCCAACGAGCTCAAGCAGGTCGACGCCGCCGTCTACCAAGGCAAGAACACGCTGCGCGCGCAGCTCTCGTGGGACCTGCGAGAACAGCTCGGGAAGCTCGCGCTCTTTCGCTGGTTGCGCGCGACGTACTACGAAGTCAACCGTGAGCGTGACCTCGAGCAGGTCGAGCGGCTCGCTGAGAAGCTAACGGGCGACTCGACGGGCGCCGCAGCTACTCTGGAGCGCGAGAGCGAGCGCCTCGACGCGATGATCGAGCTGTGCGGCAGCGTGAACGCCCAGTTGATCACGATGCTCTTTCCGTACGAGAGTCAGGTGTATCTCGAGCGGCCCGTCGAGGGGCCCGGACCACGGCTGCACGCGCTCATGCAGGAACGCTCGGTGCGCTTTGTAGGCCTGCTCGAGGAGTTCCGCGCGAGCGCGGAGGCGAGCGAGCCGCCTGCGCGGCTGTTCGTGCGCGGCGATCGCTATCACCCCAACGCGGCTGGCTACGGAATCGTCGCGCAAGCTCTCGTCGGCCACGTACTTGGGTCTCTCGGCGTGGTCGAGGCTCGCTGATGATCGTCGAGCTCGTGCTCGTTGCCTGTGCGGTGGCGCTCACGCCGCTCGCGCTGATTGCTTGCCATCGAGCGTGGCTGCTCGCGCGCTTTCGACCGCGAGAGCTGGCCGACTTCCGGGCGCGACGCGCGTTGCCGCCCCTGACCGTGCAACTTCCGCTCTTCAACGAGCGCGCTGTCGCAGCTCGTGCCATCGCGGCCCTCGCAGCGCTCGACTATCCGCGCGATCGGTTCAGCGTGCAGGTGCTCGACGACTCGACCGACGTCACGCGCGAGATCGTTGACGTCGAAGTCGAGCGCTGGCGTGCGAGAGGCGTGAACATCTCGATCGTGCGCCGCGAGGAGCGAGCGGGCTTCAAGGCCGGTGCGCTCGCGAACGGCCTGCGGACCGTGACGACGCCGCTGGTCGCCGTATTCGACGCGGATTTCGTTCCTGCGCCGGGCTTCTTGCGAGAGCTGGTGG
Source organism: uncultured Planctomycetota bacterium (assembly GCA_903892045.1). Taxonomy (GTDB): domain Bacteria; phylum Planctomycetota; class UBA1135; order UBA1135; genus F1-120-MAGs118. The sequence goes on from CAITGX010000443.1 coordinate 8,214, forward strand.
GCGCGTTCGAGGACGAGCGCGTCGGCATGGTCCAGGCGCGCTGGGAGCACCTCGATCGCGACGCGAGCCTGCTGGTTCGCGCACAGGCCGCGCTGCTCGACGGACACTTCGTGATCACCCACAAGGTGCGGCGCGACGAGGGGCGCTACACGCACTTCAACGGCACGGCCGGCATCTGGCGGCGAGCCGCGATCGATGCGGCGGGTGGCTGGCAGTCCGACACGCTGACCGAGGACCTCGATCTCTCCTATCGCGCCCAGCTCCGCGGCTGGCGCTTCGAATACGCGCTGCAGGTCGTCGCTCCGGCCGAGCTACCCGCCACGCTCGCCGCATTTCAGGCTCAGCAGCGCCGCTGGGCGCGCGGCACCGTGCAGTCCGCTCGCAAGCTGTTGCCGGCCCTGTGGCATGCGAACTTGCCGTGGGCGACGCGCATCGAGTCGAGTGTGCACCTGCTCACGCACTTCGCGCATCCCGCGGTGCTCGCGCTCGCTGTGCTCGCGCCGTTCGCAGTGCGAGTCGCCGGGCCGAGTTTCGAGAGGCTGGTGCTCGCGACCGTTCCGTTCGGAGTGGGCGCCCTGTGGCTCTTCTACGAGCGTGCGCAGGCCGCCATCGGCCGCTCCTTCGCCCAGCGCGCGCTGGATTCGACCGCTGCACTCCTGTTGGGCATCGGCATGAGCCTCAGCTTGTCGCGGGCCGCGCTGCGAGGGCTCTTCGGCGACGTCGGGGAGTTCGAGCGCACGCCGAAGAGTGGGCGAGATGGCCGAGCGAGCTACGCCGTGCGAGCGCCGCGCCTGCGGGGCATGGAGTGGCTTCTTGCCGTGCATGCAGCGTGGGGTGCTGCGATGGCCGCCGAGCGCGGCTTGCTCGGAAGCGCCACCCTGCTCGTAGTGTTCACTCTGGGCTTCGGCTGGGTGGGAGCGTTGTCGATTGCGGCGACGGTCTCGTCCCCGCGAAGCGCGGACCGAAAGGAAACATGGGAGACAAGTTCGAACGGGCGCGCATCGAGCTCGTCACACTCGACTGCTACGGCACCCTGATCGACTGGGCTGGAGGCGTGCGCGCGGCGCTGGAGCGGATCGAGAGCCTCA
>CAITGX010000444.1 GCA_903892045.1 uncultured Planctomycetota bacterium
GCGCACGAGCCGGCCCGCCGAGGCTTGGGTGGGTGTCCAGCTCGGCGGCGCGGCCTCGGAACTCGACGCGGTGATCGCCGAGCTCGAGCGCGAAGTCTGGGGCGGAAGCGGGACGCCCCTCCCGCGCGAGCGCATCCTGGCTGCGGCCGATGCGGCCATCGGAGGTGGCCTGTGAGTCGTGGCCTTCAGTCCTGCCTCGGCGCGCTGCTGGCGCTGCTGGCGCTGTGCTTCCCGGCCGGGGCGCAAGTCGCATCCGCGTCGAGCGCGGAGCGCGCTCTCGAGGCCTATCGAGCGGGTTCCTACGAGCTCGCTCACGAGCTGTGGCGCCTCGAACTCGAGGCGGGCGAGTCCGCGTCGATCGGGCCGGTGGCTGCGCTCTACAACCTCGGCAACGCATCTTTCCGGCTGCGTCGTCCGCTCGAGGCGGCTGCGTGGTACACGGCTGCGCTTGAGCTCGCGCCGCGCGACGAGTCGATCTGGCACAACCTGGAGTTCGTGCGCCGCGAAGCCGGGCTCGAGCCCGCGGACCGCGGCGACCTGTCCGCGACGGCGCGCCGCTTCGCATCCTCGCTGACCCTGCCGGAGAGCGAGCGCGCGCTGCTCGTGATCGCTGGGCTGTTCGCGCTCGCGCTCGTGTGGGAGGCGCTGCGCGGCGGGGCCGCGGCGCGAGCGTGCGCGCTGGCTCTGCTCGGGCTGCTCGCGCTCGCGTCCGTGCCGTGGGCATGGCAGCTGCGGCAGGCGGGCCGCGACACGCTGTTCGTCGTGCAGCCGGAAGGAGCGCCGCTGCTCTCCGAGCCGCGCAGCGAAGCAGCGCTGGTGGCACGTCTCTCTCCGGCCAGCGAGGTCGAGCGCACGGACGCCCTGCCGGGCTGGTGGCGCGTGCGCACCCCCGAGGGAGCGACCGGCTGGATCGCCGACGGCGGCGCCATCGCCCTGCGCGGGCCGTGGCGCTGAGCACGCGAGCTCGCGGCGGATGAAGCTGCTCGTCCTCACGGGCGCCGGCGTCTCCGCGGACTCGGGGCTCGCCACCTTTCGCGGCGCCGACGGTCTGTGGGAAGGGCAGCGTGTCGAGGACGTCGCGAGTCCGCACGGCTGGCGCCGCGATCCTGCGCTCGTCTGGCGCTTCTACCAGCTGCGGCGCGCGGCACTCCTTCAGGTCGAGCCGAATCCGGCTCACCACGCGCTGGCGGCGCTCGAGCGCGAGTGCGGGCGTCGCGGGGTCGAGTTCCGGCTGGTGACTCAGAATGTCGACAACCTGCACGAGCGAGCCGGCTCGAGGCCCGTGCACATGCATGGCGAGCTCGAGTGGCTGCGCTGCGAGCGTTGCGGCAGGCGCCGGCGGGACCTCGAGCAGCTCGATCCGCAGCGCTTCGTCGCATGCGACGCGTGTGGCGCGGAGCGGCTGCGGCCGGACATCGTGTGGTTCGGGGAGCTCGTGCCGCGCGCCGAGGAGATCCTCGAGTGGGCCGGCGAGTGCACGCACTTCGTCGCGGTTGGGACCAGCGGGGTCGTGTATCCCGCAGCAGGGCTGATCGAGGTGGCACGCGCGGCGGGCGCGCGGACCATCGTTCAGAGTCTCGACCAGCCGGCGAACCTCCGCCGGGTCGACCTGTTCCGCCCCGGCCGCGCCATCGACGCCGTCCCGGCGCTCTGCGGCGAGCTTGCGGCGCTCCTGCCTTGAGCCAAGGGCCGCTTTGGCGGATGCTCAGCAGCATGCGCCCTGCTGTCCTGTTGCTGCTCACGTCGCTCGCCGCGTGCGCACCCGAGCTCGAGAACGCGTCCGCCCCGGGAGGCGTGCTCGTGATCGCGATCGACAGCCTGCGCGCGGACCACGTGTCCTGCTACGGCTACGATCGTGCGACCACGCCGACGCTCGACGCGCTCGCCGCGGAGGGCGTGCGCTTCGAGCGGGCGTGGAGCGCGGCACCGGCCATCCTGCCATCCAATGCCGCGCTGCTCTCGGGCTGCGACCCGCGCGTGGCGCAGCGCGTCCTGCCGCCCGACGTGCAGGGCACGACGCTCTCGTACTGGAGCCTTCCGCGCGAGGCTCCGCACCTCGCGCAGGAGCTGCTGGCTCACGGCTACTCGACGGCAGCCTTTGTCGATCACCCGCAGCTCGGCCCAGCGCTGGGCCTCGCGCGCGGCTTCGAGGAATTCCACGGGGCGCCGCGCAGCGGCGATGCCGGGACGAGACGGCCGTCCCCCGAGGAACTGGCCGAGCGCTTCTCGCTCTGGGCGGGAGGTCGCGCGAGGGACGAGAGCTGGTTCGCGTTCCTGCACTTTGGAGAGCTCGAGGGACTCGGGCAGGATCCGGTCGAGCCTTGGGAGCATCGCTTCGCCCCGCGAGCAGGGCTCGACGCGGTGCCTCCGGTCGGCGACGGCGACCACGTGTTCCATGCCCTGCCACGCTCGCGCTGGTCCGGCGGATCGCGCACGCTGGGCGAGCATGAGGCGAGCTATGACGGAGCGATCGCGCGCATCGACGCCGCCATCGGCGTGTGCCTCGATTCCCTGCGCCGCGGCGGGCGTCTGCTGGACACGACCGTCGTGCTGTGCGGCACGCGCGGCATTTCCTTCGGCGAATCGGGCCTGATCGGAGACAGCGGCACGCTCTGCGAGAGCGACCTGCGCGTGCCGCTCGTGATCCGGCCGGCGGTGGGGCGGCGCTTCGAGCCGGGTGCGGCGCGCCTTGCGGTGGCCAGCCTCGTCGACGTTGCCCCGACGGTGCTCTCGCTGTGCGGGATTCCGGTGCCACCCGACATGCAGGGGCTCTCGCTCGTGCCGGCGCTGTCCGATGCCGCCGCACGCCCACGCTCCCTTGCGTTCGCGAGCTGCGCGTTGTTCGAGGGCTGGGCGGCCTTTGGCGAGGACGTGGCCTTTGAGCAGTCCGAGCCGTGGAAGGCGCAGAGCGAGCTGCTCGTGCGCTCTTGGTATGGCGGCTCGCCGCCGGCCGTGCCCCAGCCGCGCGTCGTGTTGTCGCGCCGTGTTGCAGGCGAGGCGCGCGCTCCCCTCGAGCCGGCCGCACTCGACGAGTCGCTCGCGCGCGAGGTGCGCGCGGCACACGAACGCTGGGACGCGCAGGTCGAGACGCTGCGCTCGCGCTTGCACCCCAGCGACTGGAATCGCGCGCGCGACTAGAGCGCGAGCCGCGCGATGGCCGCGAGGCGGCCGGGGGCGAAAAGCGGCGCGCGCGTGATCAGGTCGAGCTCCTCGCGCAGGCTCTGCAGCCTCGGATCATCGAGCTTGCGGGCCGGATCCGAGAGCGACTCGAGATAGCCTGCGGGGAGCTTGCGGTAGTAGTGCCCCACGCGCCAGCCGCGTGAGGCGTTCGCGGCGTTCTTCTCCGGCTCGACGAAGGTACCGCCTGAGTAGATCGGCAGGCGCGCGAGCAGCGCGTCCGAGAGCCCCATGGGGTCGACGAGGAAGATCTCCGGACCGCTCCAGTAGCCGAGGTAGCCGATGCCCTCCGCGAGCGAGACCTTCGGCCCGTTCTCGCGCAACGACTTGGCGAGCGGATGTCCCTTGGTGACGTGCAGCTTGCCGTCCGTCGTGCGGTTCGCGCTGAACAGGCCGGCCACCGCGTGCCAGTAGCCGCGCTCGTCCGCGATGCCGGTGGGCGCGATGAACTCGGGGCTGCGTCGGCCTTGCGCGTAGTCGATCGGTGCGCGCAGCGGCGAGCGCGGGGTGAGCGAGACGAGCGCGAGCGCGGCGAGGGCCAGCGCGCCCGCGGCGCGCACGTCGAGGCGTGCCGTCGCGAGAATCCACGCGGCGGCGAGCAGCGGAGCGGTCAGGAAGCGACCGCTCATGAAGTCGCCCCCGACGCGCGCGACATAGGCGAGGTGCAGCAGGATGCCGAGCGCCACGGCGAGGTGTGCCAGCTCGCGCTTCCAGACCGCCACGGCGATGGCCGCCGCGATCGCGCACAGGGTCAGCGGATCGAGCGCGAGCGAGTCGGCGAGGTAGGCGAGCCCCTGTGTCGCGAGCTCCGACGACGGCAGGCCGCTCGAGAGCTTCGACACCGCCGAGTTGGGGATCAGGGAGCCGTAGTAGACGAGCGAGAAGAGCTCCCACGCTACGAGCGGCAGGAAGCCGAGCGCGACGGCGGCGAGCGCGCGACGGGAGCGTTCGCGCCAGAGGTGCGCGGCGAGCACCGGCGCGAGCAGGGCGAGTGCGTCGAGGCGCGTGAGGGCGACTGCGGAGCTCCACAGGGCAAGGCGCAGCGAGCGCCTGCGATCGGGCTCCTCCGAGAAGGCCGCCGACAGCGCGCCGAGCAGCGCGAAGTGCAGCAGCGGATTCTCGAGGCCCGAGGTGGAGAAATCGACGAAGGCCTTCGAGCCGGCGAGCACGCACAGGGCCAGCGCAGCCCCCGCGACGTCGCGCGCGGCCCGCAGCGCGAGCAGGAGGCCGGTGGCGGCGGTCAACGCGAGCGAGAGCGCGATCGACGTGAAGTACGGCTCGCGCGTGAGCGCATAGGGCACGCTCACGAGCAGCATCCACAGCGGATTGGTGTAGGCCTGCACGCGTTCGGCCGTGTTCCAGCGCGGTCCATGTCCCTCGACGAGGTTGTCGACCACACGGAACGTGATGTAGGCGTCGTCGCAGGCCCACGCGCACTTCAGCGCGAGCAGCACGAGGGCCACCACGAGCGTCGCGAGCAGCGCCGTGTCGAGGCGCGAGCGGGCGGGCTCGCAGGTAGCTGTGCGCGCGGCTTGCATGCTCATCTTGTAGCGGCGCGCGCGCGCCCGGGCGAGCGCACGTTGGCGCGCAGGAGGCGCCAGCCGCCGGGCGTGTCCTCGAGCAGGACGCCCGCGGTGAGATCCACGCGCACGCGGAAGCTGGCGTTGGGCTCGAGCCCGAGCGCGTGCGCCACGAGGTTGCGCACGACGTTGTAGTGACAGGCGATCGCCAGTGGGCCACCGTGCCGTGCGAGCGCGCTCTCGAGCACCGGCCACGCGCGCGCCAGCACGTCGGCGTCCGTCTCCCCGTCGTGCACGCGGCAGTTCCACGGATCGTCGTAGATGGCCGCGAGCTCGCGCTCGTGCTGCGCGAGCAGCTCCTTCATCGGGCGGCCTTGGAACCGGCCGCGGAAGATCTCGACCAGGCCCGGGGACGTCTCGAGCGGGGCGCCACTCTCCTTGGAGAGCAGCTCGCCGAGCGTGCGCGCGCGGACGAGCGTCGAGGCGACGACCGCCCGGAACGGGAAGCCGCGAAAGCGCGCGGCGAGGGCCACGCTCTCGCCGTGGCCGCTCTCCGACAGGGGCACGTCCATGCCGCCGTAGGCGAGTCCCTGGAAGTCCTCGGCCACTTCGCCGTGGCGGAAGATCCACACTTGGGCGCCGCTGCCGAAACCGGGGTGGGGGAGGCGGGGGCGCGCGAGGCCGAGACTGCCGACTTGCATGGGGCCAAGACTACCTGTCGCCTGCGCTTCGGTCCCGAGCCTCGCGCTGCCCTTGCGGACCCTGCGCGCCGCACCTACTCTCTCGCGCACGTCAGAGTCCCGGACAACAGCGCGATCCCCATGCCCAAGCTCACTTACTTGCCGACTGGCGCCAGCTTCGAAGTCCCCGCGGGCACCCGCTACATGGACCTGTGCCAGAAGGAAGACCTGCCCCAGCCCTTCGGCTGCACCGTGGGGAGCTGCGGGACCTGCTGCCTCGTGGTCGAGAAGGGGCTCGAGAGCTGCGCTCCGATGAGCGAGGACGAGCGCGACACCGTGACGATGTGCACGGACGAGAAGAACGCGCGGCTCGGCTGCCAGCTCGTGATCCACGGCGACCTCGCACTCCGGCCGATCGAATAGCGATCCGGTCCGTGCCAGGCTGTTCGGCGCGCGCAGGTGCGCCCGCGAGGAGGCTTCCGTCATGACTCGAGTCGGTGTCGTTCTGTCCGGTTGCGGTCACCTCGACGGCAGCGAGATCCACGAGGCCGTGCTCTCGCTCTACTTCCTCGATCGCGCCGGGGCGCAGGTGCGCTGCTTCGCGCCGGATGTTCCGCAGCGCGAGGTGGTCGACCATCGCTCGGGCAAGCCGGCGGGCGAGAGTCGCAACGCGCTGCGCGAGGCGGCGCGCATCGCGCGCGGGCGCATCGAGCCGCTCTCCAAGGCCGAGGAGCATGACCTCGATGCCCTGTTCCTGCCCGGCGGCTTCGGTGCCGCGAAGAACCTGTCCGACTTCGCGCTGCGCGGAGCCGATGCCACGCCCCTGCCCGAGCTCGCGCGTCTCGTGCGAGCGATGCACGCGGCACGCAAGCCGATCGGCGCGGTCTGCATCGCGCCCGCGGTGCTGGCTGCCTGTTTCCGCGGCACCGAGGTGCACGCGACGCTGACCGTGGGAGCGAAGGGCGGCGCGAGCGACGCGCTCGGCGCCATGGGGGCGCAGCCGCAGGCCTGCACGGTCGAGCACTGCGTCATCGACGAGGCGAATCGCATCGTCAGCGCGCCCGCCTACATGTACGACGCGCGCATCTCGGACGTCGCGAAGGGCATCGAGCAGGCCGTCTCGGCCCTCATGCGTCTTTCGGCCCGCCCGGCTTCGGCCCTGCGTTCCTAGGACCCTTGCCGCCACCACCGCCGCCCTCGGCGGTCCAGCTCAGCCAGCCCGGCAGCCACGCATCGGCACCCATGCGCACCCCGGCGTTGCCGAGGAAGCAGGTGATCGCGACGAGGCCGACGAGGGCGATGTACTCGCGCTCCGCGACGGGACCGACCATCAGCGCGTTGGCCATCAAGAGCACCACGCCGACGCAGGCGGGGCGCACGGCGGCGCCGATGAAGAGCGCGGCTCCGCCGAGCAACGTGCCGCCGGCGATGAGCCACGCGAAGAGCTCGGGAAAGCGATACACGACCTTGTTGGCGAACGTCGCGTACCACGCTGGAGCGCCCACGACGCGCGCGGCAGTCTCCTCGACGATCCACGGGCCCACTCCGAGCTCCCAGAGCTGGCGCGACTCGTGCAGGAAGAGCGCCCCGAGACCAAGGCGCAGCAGCACGAGAGCGAACGGGACCGGTGCGGACGAGGCGGCCATGGCGCGGCATTATTCCGCAATCGGGGTCGCCGCTCCATAATCCTTGGCCCATGACGCTCCGCATTCACCTGTGGTCTGGCCCGCGCAACGTCTCGACGGCGCTCATGTATTCCTTCGCGCAGCGCGCGGACACGCGCGTCGTGGACGAGCCCCTGTACGCGCACTTCCTGCGGGTCTCGGGTGCCGCCCACCCCGGTCGGGACGAGGTTCTGCGGGCCCAGGACAACGACGGGGCGCGCGTGGTGCGCGAGCGGCTCTTCGGACCCTGCGACCGGCCGGTGCAGTTCGTGAAGCAGATGGCGCACCACTTGGTCGACCTCGACCGGTCCTTCCTGCGCGACTGCGTCAACGTGATTCTCACGCGCGACCCGCGTGACATGCTTCCGAGTCTCGTCAACCAGGTTCCCGAGCCGACCCTGCGCGACACGGCCTACGCGATGCAGACGCAGCTCGTGCGCGAGCTGCGCGCGCGCAACCAGCCGGTCGTGGTGCTCGACTCGCGCGAGCTGCTCGTCGATCCGCGCGGCGTCCTCGCGCAGCTGTGCGCGCGCCTCGGGCTTCCGTTCGACGAGGCCATGCTGTCCTGGAAGAGCGGCCCGCGGCCCGAGGACGGGGTGTGGGCACCGCACTGGTACCACAACGTGCATCGCTCGACCGGCTTCGAGCGCTACGAGCCGAAGAGCTCTCCCTTTCCCGCGCGGCTGGAGGCGCTCTACGCGGAGTGCAAGCCGCACTACGAGGAGCTGGCAGCGAGCGCCCTGCGCGCCCGCACGCGCCTGCCGGACCCGCGCAACGAGCACATCTGGGTGCACGTCGGCGGCAAGCTCGTGCCCCGCGCGGAAGCGAAGGTCAGCGTGTTCGACAGCTCCGTGCAGGGCGGCGACGCATGCTGGGAAGGCCTGCGCGTCTACGACGGTCGCGTGTTCCAGCTCGATCTGCACCTCGAGCGCCTCGAGAACTCGGCCAAGGCGCTCGCATTCGAGTCCTGCCCGTCGCGCGACGCGATTCGCCGCGCGTTGTTCGAGACGCTCGAGAAGAACGGCATGCGCGACCAGGCGCACGTGCGGCTCACGCTGACGCGCGGCGAGAAGCTCACGAGCGGCATGACGCCGCGCAACAACGTCTTCGGCCCGTGCCTGATCGTGCTCGCCGAGTGGAAGGCGCCCGTGTTCGGCACGCGCATGCTCGAGCTGGTGACCTCCTCGTGGCGTCGCAACCCGCCGATGTGCGTGGACTCCAAGATCCACCACAACAACCTGATCAACAACATCCTCGCCAAGATCGAGGCCGATCACGCGGGCGTGGACGATGCCGTGATGCTCGACATCGAGGGCTACGTGAGCGAGACGAACGCGACCAACCTGTTCCTCGTGCGCAAGGGCGAGGTGCAGACCCCGTTCGCGGACCACTGCCTGCCGGGCATCACGCGCGGCACGGTGCTCGAGCTGTGCGCGGCCAACGCCATCCCGTGCCGCGAGCGCCGCCTCTCGCTCACCGAGTTCTACGCCGCCGACGAGGTCTTCACGACCGGCACCATGGGCGAGCTCGCGCCCGTGCGCGCCATCGACCGGCGCCGCATCGGCGACGGCACCGTCGGCCCCATGACCCGCCGCCTCCAGTCCCTCTTCACCGACCTGACCCGCCGCACCGGCACCCCGCTGCCCTTCTAGGCGAGCTCGCGTCTCGCGCGGCCAACTCGAACCGAGCGCCCACGGCGGCCGGTCCTGCCCGCGGGCGCGCGGTGGGACCGTACAGCGTCAGACCCCGATGCCACGCAGCAGCGTTGCTCCCGTGTCATTCTGGTACAGCCAGACACCGTTGGTGTGCCCGCGGAAGCTGGCCTCTCCCTCGGGCAGGTAGCCGCTCGCCAGTCCGATGCCCATCAGGCCCGGCACGACGCGGCCGCGACTGTCCAGCACGCGCGACGCAGCGTCGACGAGCCGACGCTGTCCGAACGCTCCGAGCCGGATCGGATCACCCTGACCGTCTCGCGCGGGCAGCGTGCGGGCGCGGTATCCGAAGGCCGGGACGATGCAGGTTGCGCTCTCGAGAAGCTCCCGCAGCACCTGCGGCTGCTCGTGGAAGGTCCGGAGCGCCGTCAGTCGGACCCGCTCGTCCGGCGCGAGCCCGCCGAGTCCGAGGCTGGCACGGCACAGCTCCCGGCCATCGCCGCGCAGGCCCCCGAGCCGATGGAGCCGGCCCGTCCTCGGGCAGACGTCCTCGGGGCCGAACTCTCGATATCCGTCGCTCCGCGCCTGCTCCGGACTCGGGTAGAAGACTCTAGGGCGATTTCGATACGCGATCGTGATGGCCTCGCGTTGCAGCGGCAGGCCTTGGGCGACCTCGAGAGCGGTCACGGCGCTCGAGAATGCGCTGTGGGAACTGCCGATCACGACGATTCGCGCTCGGCTCCCCGCGCGCTCGAGAGCTCGACGCAGCTTGAGCCGGCCCTCCGTCGAGAGGAGTTCTCCCGAGAGCATCACTCGCTGTGCCCAGCGGTCGCCGAGCCGGACGTCGGGAATCAGCTCGGATTCGAGCGCCTCGGTTCGCACTTGCCGTGCGCCGAGTGCCAGCACGACATGTCTTGCCTCCAGCACCGAGTCGGCTCCTGTGCTGGATTCGATCTTCACGCGCCAGGTCCCCTGTCGGGTGGCCTCCAGCGAGCGCGCGAAGTGCCCCGCCAGAAACCGGCTCTCGGGAAAGCGCTCGAAGACGCCGCGCATCGCTTGCGCCACGTCTTCGAGCAGCCGGGCCACGAGCTCGAGCGGCACGTGCGTCTCTCGCTGCGCGAGCAGGGTGCGCACATGTGGACGGTCCAGCAGGTGTCCGAGCACTGTCCGCGCCGGACCAGCTTCCAGGCACTCGAGAAACGAGCTGGCGGGAGAATCGGAGCGCAGCGAATAGTTTCCGAGACTTCCCGAGCCGATCCGGTCACTGCCTTCCACGACTGCGATTCCGCGCGAGAGAAGTCGCTCGAGTCTTCCGGTCTGGAGCGCTGCCACCAGCGCTCCCATTCCCGCGGGACCGGCGCCAACAAAGACGCAATGCAACTCTCGTGAATTGGACACGTGAAATCTCGGGCGCGGATTCGTTGTGGGCACCACGGTGCACGAACGACACGCGTCGCGCCTCGGCCGAGGCGTCGCATCGCGCTGCCAGTCTCGCGCCACGCCACAGCGGACTTCGCCGATTCCCGTGGGGGAGAACTCGGAGTGAAGTCATCCGGAACGGCGGAGCCCGATGATCGAGTGCCCAAATCCGCGAAAAGGGGGGTCTAGTTCGTTGCTGCGCTCCTCGGCGAGCTTGGGTCGATGCGCGGAGCGGGAGCTCCCAGACTCGTAGCCAGCGTCGCGGAGAGGCCGTGCCTCTCTGGGTCGCGCGGCAAGCCCAACGAGAACAAGTCCAGAGGTACCACGGCCTTGGGATTCCCGCAACGAGCCCCGCCGCGCACGGGGATCCTCCCCTTCCTCGGGAGGTGGGCTCGGCGTTGACTCCGAGTCACTCGCGGCGCGCGGACGCGTCGATGGTCATGGCGCGAGCTCGCGCAGCAGGCGTTCGACGTCGAAGGTCTCGAAGAGCGAGACGCCGCGGATGGCGAGCTCGCGCGCGTGGGCACCGCTCGCGATCTCGTAGACGCACAGCGGAGCGGGGGCGCGCAGTGGGCCGGGGGGCAGCTTGCGGTGATCGCAGAAGATCACGCTCGGGGAGAGCGCGGCGATGCGGGCGGAGGCGAGCTCGGAACCCGAGGTCAGCACGGGGCCGACGGGGTGGGGGAGGCGTGTGCGGGCGAGCTCGAGAAGGGCGAGGTCGAAGGAGATCAGCGTGCAGCGGCCCGTGAGCGGGCGCAGGGGGACCTCGAGCGCGGCCAGCACGGCTTCCGCGCCGAAGTGCTCGATGGACTCGCGCTTGAGTTCCACGTAGGCGTGGGCGCCGGCTGCGGCGATCTCGCGGGCGAAGTCGGAGAGCGTCGCGATGGGTTCTGTCTCGAAGCGCTCGGCGAAGCGTCCGCGCTCGGCGGCGCGCAGGCCGGCCAGCTCCGCGGAGGACACGTCGGCCACACGCCGCGGGTCCCCGCACAGGCGCTCGAGCGTGCCGTCGTGCATCAGGACCGGAACTCCATCGGCGCACAGCTGCACGTCGATCTCGACACGCCTTGCTCCGGCGTCCAGCGCGCCGCGCACGGAGGCCCGGGTGTTCTCGGGAAAGCGTGCCGCCAGCCCGCGGTGGGCGACGAGTCGCTCTCGAAGCTCAAGTTCCCGGTCTGGCTTCATGCAAGTCCTGCCTGCGCACGGCATCATCATGGCGGCCTTGGGCCTGCGCGTCACGCACGCCCGCCGTCCCCCCAAGAGGAGCGTCTCGATGGATCCCTTCGACCCGACCCCGGCCGACCGTTTCAGCTTCGGCCTCTGGACCGTGGGCAACACTGGTCGCGACCCCTTTGGCGAGGCCGTGCGGGCTCCGCTCGCTCCAACCTACACGGTCCGGAAGCTCGCCGAGTGCGGAGCGTGGGGCGTCAACCTGCACGACAACGACCTCGTGCCGTTCGGCGCCTCCGCGACCGAGCGCGACGCGATCGTGCGCGAGTTCAAGGCCGCTCTCGCCGAGCACGGCCTGTGCGTGCCGATGGCAACCACGAACCTGTTCTCGCACCCGATCTTCAAGGACGGCGCGTTCAGCTCGAACGACCCCAAGGTGCGCGCCTTCGCGCTGCGCAAGTCGATGGACGCGATCGACCTCGGCGTCGAGCTCGGCGCGCGCACGTACGTGTTCTGGGGCGGGCGCGAGGGCACGGAGGCCGATGCCTGCCGCGACCCGCGCACGGCCGTGGCGCGCACCCGCGACGCGATGGACTTCCTGTGCGAGTACGTGCGCGACCAGCGCTACGACCTGCGCTTCGCGCTCGAGGCCAAGCCGAACGAGCCGCGCGGGGACATCTACTTCCCGACCACCGGTCACATGCTGCACTTCATCTCGACGCTCGCGCATCCGGAGATGGTGGGCGTGAACCCCGAGGTGGCGCACGAGACGATGGCGGGCCTCTCCTTCGCGCACGGTGTCGCGCAGGCGATGGAGGCGGGCAAGCTCTTTCACATCGACCTCAACGCGCAGCGCATCGGGCGCTACGACCAGGACTTCCGCTTCGGCTCCGAGGACGTGCGGCAGGCCTTCCTGCTGGTGCGCCTGCTCGAGGGCACCATGGGGACCGAGCCCTACCGCGGCCC
>CAITGX010000445.1 GCA_903892045.1 uncultured Planctomycetota bacterium
CGAACTCGCGCTTGCGGATCGACTGGATCACTCCGCTCGCGCAGGTCAGCGCCTCGTCCATGCGCTCGCGACCGATCGGGTAGCGCAGGAACAGCTCGCCATCCTGGGCCTTGGAAACCGAGATGTAGCCGAGCTGCACGTTCTCGAGCGCGTCCCCGTGCAGCGAGCGCGTGAGCCAGTAGTACAGCGGAAGCTGCAGGTCGCGGAAGCGCCCCGTCTTGCCGTGGACCTTCTCCGGCTTCTCGGCCTTGTCACCGGTCTTGTAGTCGCAGATGCGCCACTGGCCAGTCGTGACGTTGTAGTCGATGCGGTCGATGCGCCCCATGACGCGCATTCCGTCGAGGAGCTCCGGTTCGACGTCGAGCTCGACGTGTCGGACCTGCCAACCTGCGGTCGCCTGCGTCGCCTGCCACTCGGCGACACGCGCGAGGCGCAGACGCAGCTTCTCGAGCTGCAGCAGCACCGCCGGGCGCGCGTGTGCACCGAAGCGAGCCGCGGCGAGTCGGTCGAGCTCCGCGAACAGCGCGCTGCGCAGACGGTCCGCGTCGCTGCAGCCGCGCAGCGCGGGATCACCGAGGATCCTGAGCACGTCGTGCGCGAAGATGCCGAAGGCGCGCGGGTCGAGTTCCGGCTCGATCCAGCCGGCGCTGCGCCGACGCAGGACGGTCTCGACGTAGTAGAGATAGGGAGACTCGAGGTAGCGCCGGAAGTCCGTGACGCTGATCGTCTCGGGCGGCGCTTCGTCGCCGACGACGGGCACGTGAGGCTCCGGCCGCCCCGCGGGCCGCGGCAGCTCGCTCTCGTGCTCGGGGAACGCGAGCTGCACGCGCTCGAGCGTCGCCGCCGCGCCACCGCGGAACAGGAAGCGACTCGGCACGAGTGGGTTGCGCTCCACATCCCGGCGCGCGGAGAGCAGCATCGTGCGCGGCCGCCCGGCGAGGATCGCGGTCAAGGCCCAAACGTCGCGCGCCGAGCGACGTCGGTCGTCGAGCAGTCCAAGTTCGCGCCGCGCCGGCTCGCCCAGCAACCCCCCGTTCCCGCCGCGAGAAGGCAGGGAACCCTCGTTCAGGCCGCAGATGGCGAGACACGGGGCGTCGTCGAGCGCCAGCTCGAGCCAGCCAAAGACCTCGACCAGAGGCAGGCGTCCCGAGGCGGGCGCCGGCGGCAGCTCGATCGACTCCAGGTGCTGCTCCAGCAACTCGGCCAGCTCGCTGCCCGCGAGCTTGCGCGAGCTCGTCGCGCCCTCCGCGGCCCCCAGATCCGCCACTTGCCGCGCCAGCGCCTCAAGCGCTCGCATCTGCAGCCAGCCGTGCGGATCGCGGGCGGACACGGCGACCACCGGATAGGCCGCGGTGACGAGCGCGCGGAGGCACGCGGACCACTCCCGGGCGGTGCGGGCACGAGCGACCTCGGCGGAGCCGAGGAGTTCCGTGGCTCGCTGCAGCGCGCGCTGCAGGGCCGGCATGCCGCGCTGCGTCGCGCGCCCGGGGTCTTGCGGCCACTCGCCGTCGATGGACGCGGGACAGTGCTCCTCGAGCAGCGCATCCACGGCGGAAGGCAGTCGCCCGCCCGGCAAGCCGCACAACGCCTCGAAGTCCGGGTGTCGCGCGAGCGTGCCGAAGTCCTCCGCGCTGCGCGAGACGCTCCAGCGCACGGCGGCCAGCACGAGCCGCGCCGGCGGGGTCTCCGAGAGCGAGCGTCCGCCCGCCCAGCGCGGCTCGCAACCCAGCTCGACCAGCCTGCGCTCGAGGAAAGGACGGACACTCAGGTCGGCCAGACCAATCGCGACCTCTTCGGGCGCAAGCAGCGTCTCGCCGCTGCCCAAGTGCCCCACCGCGTGAGCCGCCTCCTCGTCGGGAGACTCCACGCAGCGCCAGCGCTCGGTCGCGATGCCGGGATCGCGCTCGCTCCAGTGGGCGACATCGAGGAATCCCATGGCGTCGAAGTGCTCGGCTTCGGACTGCGGGGCGAGGACGAAGGCGTCGACGCGCGCGACTCGCTCGAGCACGCGCCGCAGCGCGCGCGGAGGATCCACCACCGCGAACAGGTTCACGTGCCACTTGGGATCGAGCTCGGCGTGGAGGGCATCCTGGGCAGCGGAGGCCGGGTCCACGACGCCACGCGCGGCGAGCGCCTCTCGATAGCGACGCTCGACTTCGGCGTAGGCGCTCCACAAGTCCGAACTCCCGAGCCTCGACGACGACGACGCGAGCCGGGCGACCTCCGCTGGGGAGACATCCTCCGCCGCCAGCTCGCCATAGGCCTTCGCGCACAGGCGCGCGAGTCCGGAGAGGCCCATGCGCTCCCCGCCGCCCCACAGCTTGCCTCGCACGGCCTCTCCGGAGACCTCGAGTGCCTCGCGCCAAGCGAGCGCGCACTGCCAGTCCGTCGCAAGCAGCGCGCGACGCTGACGGAGCGCCTGCGCGAGCTCGCCCTCCGAGACGACCCGCGGCGGGTCCCACTGCGAGGGCGCGAGCTGCGCAATCAGATCCTCGACCCGGCGCGCGGCACGACGTCCCGGCAGGACGATCAGGCACTGTTCGGGCGCCATCGAACGGGCTCCGACTCGTTCGATCCAAGTCAGAACCGCGGAACGGAGAAACAGCCTTTCCCAGCCCAGGAAGATGCGCTCGACGACACCCATCGCGTTGCGAAAGACTAGTGAGCGCGGGTGCCGTTCGCCACGCTCGGCGCGACGAAACCTAGTGCCCGCGCTTCTCGCGCAGGGGCTTCACACCCGAGAACAGCGACCAGCGCATGATCGCCCACAGCGCGATGAACGCGTCCTTCAGGCCGATCTTCTTGCCCTCGGAGTAGTCGCGGCCCGCGTAGCTGATCGGAACCTCGTAGACGCGCACGCGCAGCTTGGCGACCTTGGCCGTGATCTCGGGCTCCACGGCGAAGGTGCGCGAGCGGATGTCGAGTCGATCCGCGACCTCGCGCCGGAAGACCTTGTAGCAGGTCTCCATGTCCGTGAGGTTCAGGTTGGTGAAGCAGTTCGACGCGAGCGTGAGCATGCGGTTGCCCACGTAGTGATAGAAGAGGTGTACGCGCGCGTAGGCACCGCCGAGGAAGCGGCTGCCGAACACGACGTCGGCCTTGCCCTCGAGGATCGGGCGCAGGAGCGTCGGATAGTCGCTCGGGTCGTACTCGAGGTCGGCGTCCTGGATCAGCACCACGTCGCCCGTGACCTTGGAGAAGCCCGTGGCGAGAGCACCACCCTTGCCGAGGTTGTGCGGATGGTGGAACACGCGCACGTTCGCCTGCTCCTTCGCCATGCGCTCGAGGATCGCGGCCGTGCCGTCCTTCGAGCAGTCGTTGACGAGGATGATCTCCTTGTCG
>CAITGX010000446.1 GCA_903892045.1 uncultured Planctomycetota bacterium
CGGTGTAGGTGGCGCGCGCCCGGTCGAGCTCGTTGCGCTCTTCCTGCAGCGTGCCGAGCGCGCGCAGCGAAGCCGCGAGCTCGCGGCGGCTCGCCGGCGTGCCGAGCTCGGCGACGAGCCCGCGCGCGATGCCGATCGCCTCCTCGAGCCGACGCAGGGCCGCGCCACGTCGACCGCTGTTGCGCTCGATGTCCGCGATGCTGCGCAGCAGCTGCGCCACCGACCAGCGGTGGGCGCTCGTGCCGAGTCGCTCGGCGAGCTCGCGCTCGATCGTCAGGCATTCCTCGTACTTCTGCGCCGCGGCCTCGAAGCGGCCGAGCTCGTGCTCGATGTCCGCGACGCACTCGAGCCCGTTCTCGAGATCGTGGCGCGCGTCGTCGCTGTCGAGCTGCTCGGCGAGCTCGCGGCGGATCGCGAGACTCTCCTCGTGCATCCGCAGCGCGTCCTCGAGGCGGCCGCGGCGGTAGTCGATCGTGGCGAGGTTCGAGAGCGAGAGGAACAAGTCGCGGCGCGCTCCGGGCGAGTCGTCGTCGCTGGCGAGCTCGCGCGCGATGGCGAGGCTCTCGACGTACACGTCGCGCGCGAAGTCGAGCTGGCCGCGAGTGGCCGCGAGCCCCGCCACGTTGTCGAGCGCGATCGACAAGTTGCGCCGCCGCAGGGGGGCCGTGTCGCCAGCGACGCGCGCGCGCATCAGCGCGAGTTGCTCGCCGAAGGCGCGCTCGGCACCGGGGTTGTCGCCGAGCTCCCACAGGCTCTGGCCGAGATCACTGAGCGCGTCGGCGAGCTCGTCGATGCCGGTCTCGGATTCCTTGAGCGACTCCCCGCGCTCGCGCAGCAGGTCGACGCGGCTCGTGCGGATCGCGAGCGAGACGCGCGGGAGGCCCGCGGCGCTGATGCGTCGCGCGAGCGCCTCGCGACCGGCGCTGCCGAGCACGAATTCCGGCACGCGTGTCCAGTCGACGTTCTCGAGCCGCGCCGCACAGCGACGCGTGCGCGACCACAGCTGCTCCTCGGCATCGTTCTGCACGGCGATGCGAATGGCGCGCAGCGCCGCTGCCTGCAGCGGGTCGTTCCAGTCCGCGTCCGGCTCGATTCGCAGCTCGGCCATGGCCATGTCGAGCAGGTCGCGCAGCTCCGCCGTGCGCTCGAGGGCGAGCAGCGCGAGCACGCTGTTCGGCGGCAAGGTCTCGGGGTCGCCGGTGTCGTGGGGGCGCCAGTTGCCGTCCTCGCCGAAGCTGGCGTTGATCCAGCGCGCGAGCTCGTCGCGGAGCACCTGCGACAGGACCTCGGCTTCGCGCTCGCCGAAGCGACGCCACAGCTTCTGGGCCTCGAGGTGGAAGGCGAGCTCGCTGCGGCCGTGCTCGACGCGGGCGTCGGACGGCAGGCGCTCGAGCGGCGCGGCGCGGGCCACGAGCTCGCGCTCGGCGAGCCCGAACAACGCCATGCGCCGACCGTACTCGAGCGCGACGGCGCCGAGGAAGTCGAGCGCGGTCGCGCTGCTCCAGCCGAGCAGGCGCTCGACCGCGGTGGCGAGCTGGCTCACGCGCAGCTCGATGCGCAAGCGCCGTCCCTCGGCCCAGTGAGCCAGCTCGGCTTCGCCGGCCGCCGACAGCGGCCGCTCGCGATTCCCGTGGACGAAGTTGCCGCGCGTCAGCTTGAGCCATGCGACACGCTCCTCGAGTTCGAGGATGTTGCCGCCCGCGCCAGCGAGCAGCGCCGCGCGCTGGTGGGGGAGCAGTCCGGGCAGCAGGCTCCCGACGAGCGTCGCGAGCTCGGTGCTGCCCGCGGGAGCGAGGTCGATGCGGCTCGCCTCGAGCGCTGGCGAGAGCTCCGCACGCGCCGGTCGCGCCGGCTCGAACTCGTCGTCGCACAGGAGCAGCAGCAGGGACGCGTGACTCGCGCGGGCCTCGCTCCACAGGGTCGCGAGCAGGGCGAGCAGCTCGTCGCTGGCCCATTGCGCATCGTCGATCCACAGCACGGTCGCCGTCGCGCCCGACTCGCGCGCGAGTGCGGCGCGCAGGCCCGCGAGCGCGCGCTCGCGGGGCCCTGACTCCATTTCCCCCTCGCGGGCGAGCGCGAGTGCGAGCTCCGCGCCGAGTCCGCCGAAGCGCTGGCCGCGACGGGCGTGAAGCTCGAGCTCGCGCACGAGCTCGTCGAGCTGCGTGCCGCGCTCGGTCTGCAACGTGCCGAGACGCTCGCAGGCGCGCACTCCGAGCCACAAGAAGCGCGCCGCGCCACGCGCGGCGGGTGCCTTGCGCAGCTCCGGGCTCACCGGGCGAGCCGTCGGCCCCATCGGGATCTCGGGCGGCCAGTAGGCGCTCTCCGGCGGGTTGCGGTCCGCGCTCGCCGCGAGTCGCGCGTACAGCTCGGAGACGAGCCGCGACTTGCCACTGCCGCTCGGCCCGCGTAGCTCGATGGCGAGCGGGCCCGCACCGCTCGCGACGCGCTCGAAGGCCGAGACGAGCTGCGCGCACTCGCGTTCCCGCGCGACGAATTCGAGAGGCGTGGTCAGGGGGAGCTCCGCTGGCGCTGCGGGGCATTCACGCCGCAGGCACGCGTCCCATTCTAGGCCACGCGCGCACGTTCGCGATCGCTCAGGGGGCGGGCGGAAGCGGGTCGGGGCCCGCGGAGTCGCTGCGGACCTGCTCGAGGATCGGCTCGGCGATGCGCACCGGGGCCCGGGCCCGCAGGGCCAGCGCGATCGCGTCCGACGGCCGGGCGTCGACCATGGTCGGGGGCTCGCCCGGAGCGGTCGCGAGCGCGAGCTGGGCGAAGTAGGTGTTCTCCTGCAGGTCGACGATGTCGGCGCGCAGGATGCGCGAGCCGAGGGCCTCGACCATGTGCAGGGCGAGCTGGTGGGTCAGCGGACGCTGGGGCGCCGTGCCGTGGACGATGCGGTGCAGCTCCTCGGCCTCGCCACGCCCGATCGTCATGGCGAAGGCGCGCTGGCCGTCGCGCTCCTTCAGCAGGATGTGCTGCGAGCGCTCCTGGTCGCGCAGCACGATCCGTGCGAGCACCAGCTCGATCATGCGCACGGCGGGTTCGGAGGCCATGGGGAGGAGCGTGGCCCGAAAGGGCCTGCAGTTCAAGCGCGATCACTCGCGCCGGCGATCGCGCTCGTGGAGCACGGTGCCCTCGAGGGGGACGCCCTCGTCTTCGGCCAGCAGGAACGAGCTCGCGGTCGCGTCCCGGAAGCCGCACTGCGCGCAGCGCACGCCGCGCGTGGTGCGACGGTCGAGGCGCACGAGCCCGGGACGCTTGCACTCGGGGCACGTGCGGTCGGCCTTGGCCGGGAACAGCGAGCAGACCAGGATCCAGCCGAGTCCGAGCGCGAGCACGGTGCCGAAGAGGATCCCGAACAGTCCCTCGGGACTGCGGAATACGAGCAGCATCCCGGCCGCGATCGAGACCAGCGCGAGCGGGGCCACGAACCAGCCGGCGAGCGCGCGCAGGCGCGAGGCGCGCGGAGCTTCGGGCAACGGGGGCGGCACGGCTTCCTTCTGGGCGCGCAGGGCGGGGTCGATCGCGGGACGCCCCAGCGGCGACGGATCCCCTTGGGAACGCCGGAAGGGCTCGCCACGAGAGCCGCGGTTTCGATCGAAGGGCAACACGGCTCTGGATTGTAGTCCATCGCGACGGCCTCTACGGCGCCGGTGCGCGCCCGGCGGGTACGATCCCGGCACTGCCATGCCCGCACCGCGCACCGAGCAACCCCTAGGAACGGCCGAATCCGCCCCTGACTTCGCCGGCGAGCGCTGGCCCGAGAACCCGATCGTCGCTCGCACATGGCGGGGGAGTCACCTCGAGAGCGTGCACCGCGGGGCGTGGGTGCTCGTGGACGCGGCCGGCGCGGTCGTCGACGGGGCGGGCGAGTGGCACCACCCGGTGTTCGCGCGCAGCTCCACCAAGTCGCTGCAGGCGCTGCCGCTCGTGGAGAGCGGTGCGGCCGAGCGCTTCGCGATCCGCGACGACGAGCTCGCCCTCGCGCTCGCTTCGCACCACGCCGAGGAGATTCACGTGAGGCGCGTGTGCGAGCTGCTCGCGCGGCTCGGGCTCGGCCTGGAGCACCTGCAGTGCGGGGCGCAGCTTCCGACGGACAACGAGGCACGGCGTGCGATGACGCTCGCGGGCGAGAAGGGCACGCGCGCGCACAACAACTGCTCGGGCAAGCACGCGTGCTTCCTCGCGCTCGCTCTGCACCTCGGCGTCGACCCCGCGCGCTATCTCGAGCGTGACAACGCCGCTCAGTCGCTGGTGCGCCGCGCCGTCGAGGAGATGAGCGGCGTACGGCCCGGGGAGCTCGATGTGGCCATCGACGGCTGCAGCGCGCCGACGTTCCACTTGCCGCTGGTGCGGCTCGCGACGGCGATGGCGCGCGTCGCGAACCCGGAGGCGCTTGCCGAACCGCGTCGGCGCGCGTGCGAGCGCTTCGCCCGAGTCGCTGCCGCGCACCCCGAGCTCATCGGTGGCACGCGCCAGAGCATGTGCACGGATCTGCTGCGCGCGAGCGAAGGCCGACTGTTCCCCAAGCTCGGCGCCGAGGCCGTCTACGTGCTCGGCGTGCGCGAACGCGGGCTCGGGCTGGCCGTGAAGATCGACGACGGCAACTATCGCGCGATGCATCCGCTCGTCATCGAGCTGTGCGAGCGCTTTGGATTCCTCTCGCGCGATGTGGCGCTCTCGCTCTCCGAATGGAGGCAGGGCAGCTTGCGCAACTGGGCGGGACTCGAGGTCGGCCGCATGGAGGTCGTCGCGTGAGCACGCAGGAACGCTCGCTCGTGCCGCCCGAATTGCCCGAGGATGCTCACAAGGGCGACGCGGGCCGCGTGCTCGTCGCCTGCGGCAGCGCGAACATGCCGGGCGCGGCGCTGCTCGTCGCGCGAGCGGCGCAGCGGGCCGGCGCAGGGCTCGTGACCGTGCTCGCGACGAGCGAGGCCGTCGCGCACGCGCTGCCGATCGCGGCACCGGAAGCGGTGTTGCTGCGCGTCGCCAGCGTCGCGAACGTTCCGTTCGAAGTCTCGCAGCGCGGCTTTCATTCCATCGTCGCCGGTTGCGGCCTCGGGCAGGGCGAGGACGCCCAGCAGCTCGTGCAGGCGCTCCTCGGCCGCGCTCCGGCGATCCCGCTCGTGCTCGACGCCGATGCGTTGAACGTGCTCGGTGCGGCCCCCGAGAAGCTGAAGGGCCGCGCGGGAGCCACGGTGATCACGCCCCACCCCGGCGAGGCGGCGCGGCTGCTCGGGCGCGAGATCCCGCACGACGCCGCGGGCCGCGAGGCTGCGGCGCGCGAGCTCGCGGAGCGCAGCGGCGCGATCACGTGTCTGAAGGGCCGGGGCACGGTCGTGACCGACGGTCGGCTCGTGTACGTCAACGACACGGGGAACGCTGGGATGGCGACCGCTGGATCCGGCGACGTGCTCGCTGGGATCGTCGCCGCGTATGCGGCGCTGTGCGCCACGGGCGCGTTCCCCCAATGGACTCCCTTCGAAGCCGCCTGCGCCGCCGTCCGCGCTCACGGGCTCGCGGGCGACTTCGCCGCGGCTCACCTCGGCAAGCGCGCGTTGATCGCCTCGGACCTGATCCAATGGCTCGCGCAGGCGCAGCGGCGGCTCTCGTCCTGAGCTTCGGCCTGCGCGCGCTCGCGCAGGATCCGGTGCAGGGCTTCGCCGACTCCGTCGAGCGCGAGTTCGCGATTCGGCGCTGGGCGCAGGGCCTCGGTCTCGAGGACGCTTCCGCTGCAGGCGCTCGCGCGCTCGATGTGCGGGTCTCCCTGCTGCGTGCGCACGAGCGCGCCGCCGAGTTTGCGACGTTCGATGCGCCTTGGGCGCGAGCCGGGACATGGGAGCCCATCGACGCGAGCTCGGCTCCGGATCTCTTGTGCGCGGCGCTGCGGCTCGGACTCGTGCAGAGGCCCGAGGATCGAAGCGCAGCGGCGCGGCACCCCCTTCCGACGGTGCGCCTCGCGGCGCTGCAGTCGGAGCCCGCGGCACCGGTCGAAGTCGAGCTGCTCGCGGTGCTCGCGCGCGACGCCGACGAGCGTGTGGCCGATGCCGCGCTGGATCGCGTCGTGACTCTGGCGCTCGACGGCGAGGCCGCGCGAGAGTTTGGCCGCCGGATGCTCGAGCCCCGCGATGCGCGCATCTGGTTGGGGCTCGCGCGACGCTTCGAGCGCACGCCGCCGAGCGGGGGCTGGATCGAGGCGCTCGGACAGGCGGCCGCGGACGAGGCCCAGCGTGCGATCGTCGCCGCCCTGCGGCTGCGCTGGTCGGACGCGAGCGCGAGCGCGCCGAGCGAGCTCGCGCGCATCGCGACCGCATGGCCGGGCCCGGAGCGCCACGAAGAACTCTTCACCGCGGCGGCGCGTGTCTCGCGCGCACCGGGGAGCGTCCTCGGCGCTGCGCTGCTCGAGACGCTGGGGGCCAGCACGGACGAGCTGCGCTGCCTTGCGCTGCTGCGCGGCTCGCTCGAGGCGTTGCCGGCGGGAGAGGTCGTCGCTTGGATGCGGGAGCGCCCCGAGACCGCAGCGCGGCTCGGTGGCTCTCTGTTCGAGGCGCTCGCCCTGCACGCCGGCGAGCTCGGTCCCGAGCACTTGGCTCCGTGGCTCGAGCCGCGAACGCCGCTGGACGACCGGCGCGCTGTCGTCGCGCTCTTGCGCACGCTGCTCGTCGACGAGCGCCGCGCGGAGTTCGGCACGTTGCTCGTCCGGGCGCTGGAGGACGCCCATCGGGAAGTCGTCGACGACGCATTCGTCGCGCTGTGCGATGCGCGGCCCGTCGAGCCGTGGATCGAGCCGCTGTATCGCCGCTGGCGCACGGTCGATGCCCGGCGAGCAGAGTCGCTGCTCGCGGAGCTGCCGCGCGGCGTGCGGCTCGAGCCATTCCAG
>CAITGX010000447.1 GCA_903892045.1 uncultured Planctomycetota bacterium
CGAGCAGGTGCGAGTAGGCCTTGATGCGCGAGCCCGGCGGAAGTGTCCCATCCGAGAAGACCACATCGACGGAATGCTGGCCCAGCTGGGTGACGAGCTCGCGCAGCGGTGCCTCCAGCACGACGACGCGCAGCGCATCCGGTCCGGAGAAGGCCGGAGCCAGCAACCGTCGCACGAGCAACTTCGGCAGGACGTCGTCGACGCCCACGACCAGCCGCACGGGACGACCGCCGCGCTGCCCGTGCACCGTCTCGACGAGCTCCTGCCCGAGGGAGAAGATCTCGTCCGCATAGCGCAAGACGACGCTGCCCACTTCGGTGAGCTCCAGCCGTCGGCCGACGCGCGCGAACAGCGGCTCGCCGAGCGCCTGCTCGAGCTCGTGGAGCTGGCCACTGATCGTCGAAGGAGAGACGAACAGGCGCGCCGCCGCGCGGGTCACGCCGCCCTCGCGTGCCACGGTCCAGAAGTAGTGCAGGTGGTGGAAGTTGAGCTGGTGAAGAGACGGCTTCATGTTCACTTATTCCGAATGATAGCTTCGTCAATACGATCGTACCGAACCTCATGGGGGGGACCTAGGTTGGCTCACCATGAAGCTCCAGCTGCTCACACGAGGATTCGAACTCACGCCCGCCATCCAGGAACACCTCGAGCGCCGGCTCGCCTTCGCGCTCGGACGTTTCGGTCAGGAGATCTCGGGCATCTGGGCCCGCGTCGCGGACACCAATGGCCCGCGGGGCGGAATCGACAAGCTCGTCGCCGTGCGCGTGGAGGGCCGACGGATCGGAACGCTGCTCGTCAGCGACACGGACTTCGACCTGTACACGGCCATCGACCGCGCGACGGATCGTCTCGGGCGCACCGTCGCGCGCGTGCTCGAGCGCAAGCGCCAACGGAGCATGCCGCGCCGGGACTGAGCATCGAGCTCCCCTATCCGTCCACGTCCTCGATCACGCACCATGAGTCCCGACACCATCGGCTCGCCGCTCCTGTGGGCCGCCTTCCTCGTCTTCGTGCTCGCGATGCTGGCCCTCGACCTCGGCGTATTCCATCGCCAGCAGCACGCGGTCACGCTCAAGGAGGCTGCCATCTGGAGCGGAGTGTGGGTCGCGCTGGCCGCACTGTTTGGCTGGGGCGTGCACCACTGGCATGGTCCCGAACGCGCGCTGGAGTTCGCCACGGGCTACGTGATCGAGAAGGCGCTGTCGGTCGACAACCTGTTCGTCTTCGTCGTCATCTTCCGCTACTTCGCGGTGCCGCCCGCGCTGCAGCACCGAGTGCTCTTCTGGGGCATCCTCGGCGCGCTGGCGATGCGCGCGCTGTTCATCTTCCTCGGGGGAGCGTTCCTCGCGAGCTTCCACTGGGCGATCTACGTATTCGGCGGGATCCTCGTGTTCACGGGCATCCGCCTGCTCGCGGAGCGCAACCAGCACTACGACCCATCGGCCAACCCCGTCGTGCGGCTCGCCCGGCGCTTCCTGCGCGTCGCCAGCAACAACGAGGGCGAGCGCTTCTTCACGCGCATCGGGGGTCGTCTCGCCGTGACGCCACTGTTCCTCGCCCTGCTGGTCGTCGAGGGAACCGACGTAGTCTTCGCCGTCGACTCGATTCCTGCGATCTTCGCGATCACGCAGGACACGTTCATCGTCTTCACGTCCAACATCTTCGCCATCCTCGGGCTGCGCTCGCTGTACTTCCTGCTCGCTGGCGTGATCGACAAGTTCCGCTACCTGAAGCTGGGCCTATCGCTCGTCCTGATCTTCGTCGGCGCCAAGATGCTCTTGGCGGACCTCGGCAAGGTGCCCGTGGGCGTGTCGCTGGCCGTGATCGCGACCATCCTCGGCACTTCCGTGGTGGCGTCGCTCATCGCGAGCCATCGGGCGCGGTCACAAGAAGCGCTTGCTGACTTGTGCGGAGAGGCTGGATGCACCTCCGCCGCGTGGCGTTGGAGGGCATCTGGAAACCCGACTGCAGCGCCGCAGGGGGACCCGCCAGCGGCATCCCCAGTCGCCAGGCTCGCCCCCCGTCGCGGCGCTCGCCTTTCCAGGCGCGTTCCCGCGGGTGGTTCGCCCCGAGTCTCTCGAGTGCGTCGAGCGCCTGAGCTACTACTTCGCCTCTTGGCGCGTGACGATCGGCACGTAGCCGACCTCGAAGCCCTTCGGCGGCGTGACGAGCACACTCGCGTCGAGGGACGCGAGCTTGCCGGTGGTCGCCGTCGGCAGGTACGCGCGCTC
>CAITGX010000448.1 GCA_903892045.1 uncultured Planctomycetota bacterium
CGTAGGCGCGTCCTTGCGAGCCTCGCCGCGCGTGTCGTACGCAGGCATGGCCACGTTGCTGCATCCCGGACCGAGTTACTCGCGCGCCGACGAGCTCGCCGGCCTCGGGGTGCAGGGAACGCCGGTCGAGGGCCTCGCGGGTTTGCTCGACGGTCTCGGCCGCTTCGGGCTGTTCGGCAAGCTGCTCGGCGACGATGTCGACGGCACGATCCTCGCGCGCGTGGCCGCTCAGCCGCGCTCGGGCGAGCATCTCGGCGTGCCGTGGAGTGGGACCGTCGTCTGGTGCGAGGGAGCGGACCTGCGCAGCCGCGCGGGGCGGCTGGGCGCGGAGATCTCCGGAGCCGCGCTGCACGAAGGCTACTGGGTCGATCTCGAGTCGCTGCGACGCGAGCGCGCGCCGTGGGTGGACTTCGAGAAGCGCATGTGGGGCACGAGCGGTGCGCAGCGCATCGAGCGCGCGCTGGGCACTCGTGGACTCGCACTCGCCTCTAACCCGTCTCTGCGCGCCGAGGCGCGCCGCGAGCGCCGCGACACGTCGACGTTGCTCGGTGAGGCCGACCGTCTGCGCCTCGCCGTGCTGCGCGAGCGCCGTGCGGCCGGCGTGCCGGGCATCTCGCTGGATGAGCTGCTCGAAGCGACGGCCGTGCACGAGGAAGCGCACTTGTGCGATCGCACGCGCTTCCTGCCCCTGCAGCGCAACCTCGGGCGCATCGCCGCGCTCGCGCTTCGCAGTGGCCTCTCGGGCGAGGGCATCTCGCGCCGGCTGGAGTATCGCGCCCAGCTGATCGCCCTGTGCAGCGTGAGCGACCCGCGCATCCCGATGGTGTCGGTCCTGCGTTCCGCCGAGGGTGGCTCGAACGACGTCACGCCGCACGGGGACGCGTATCGCGAGTTGCTGGTCGATCTGGTGGCGCTGCTCGACGCGGAAGTCGAGCGCGATCCGTCCGCATGGCCCGAGGTGGCTCCCGATCGCGTGCTCGTGCAGCAGTTCCATCGCTTCTCGGGTGAGACCGTGCGGCGGCTCGCACGCGAGCTCGCTCGGCGCGAGGGTTTGTTCGAGCGCTGATCGCTCTCGCGCGTATGCTCTTCCAAGGCCTCCGCAGTCCGTCGAATCCGATGAAGAGACTCCTCGCCTCGCTGTTCCCTCTCGTGCTGGCCCTCGGCTGCGGCCGCGGCGAGCCCGCGCGTCCCAACGTGATCCTGATCACGCTCGACACGACGCGCGCGGACTTCGTCTCGTGCTACGGAGTGCACGCCGGCGTGACGCCGAGCCTCGACGCGCTCGCGGCCAAGGGCACGCGCTTCGACATGGCGATCAGCACCGCCGGCGTCACGCCCGTGTCGCATGCCTCGATCCTGACCGGCATGAACAACCAGACTCACCAGCTGCGCGTGCTGTCGGCGCCGAGCGGCTTCACGCTGCCCGAGGATGTGCCGACGCTCGCGACCACGCTGGCGAAGAATGGCTACCACACGGCGGCCGTGCACTCGGCCTTCCCGGTCTCGCGCAACTTCGGCTTCCAGCGCGGCTTCGAGGTGTTCGAGGACCTGAACACGGAGATGAAGCACCTGACCAACGACAAGGGGCAGGTGAAGTCGATCTGGGACGTGCAGAACTTCCAGCGCCGCTCGGACGAGACCACGGACCTCGTCGAAAAGAGCCTGAAGGGCGAGGAGCCTTTCTTCCTGTGGATCCACTACTGGGATCCGCACGACTGGGACAAGCTGCCGCC